>NZ_JBFPKG010000046.1:0-57565 GCF_040948665.1 Paraburkholderia sp. BR14320 | reverse complement strand
CACGCCTGACCATGATTGCTCGCATAACGCGATCCGGTCAGTCGCTGGCAAACCGGAACTGCGCAGACGCGGTCTCACAGGTGCTCTTCCGGCCTGCCGGCCCAGACGTTTTTACACGGCCTCGGCCATAACCGGCCGTTCGACATCGCGACGCGAATCGTCGACAATCCGCCAAGGATGGTTCTACGGTTCTAGCCGTATTTTTGGATTGATTGAATATCGCTCTATGACTGTGACAGAAGGCGGCATCTGTGCCCGCGCCATCGCTTACTTGAAGCCCGTGGTGCAAGAATCAACGCCAGCAATATCGCTGTCACGGGAGGACTCGCCTGTTCTCCGTCCCTTCATCGACGACCTAATGGTTTCGTACGTCGCGGATACAGCTGACCATTTGGCCTTTGTTCAGCACCGGCATCTGGAACAGGAAGGTGTCTCGGTTGACCAGCTTCATTCAATGGCCGTTTCAAATTTGCAAGCTCTTGCGGAAGAAAAGCTGGCTGTTCGCGAGTACGGTTCGATATATGTTGCACTCATGGGAGGCAACTTCGAGGCGAGTCTTCTCACGCTTGATGCCATGTGGAATGACTGGTATGCCCATCTCGCCCCGCAGGGCTTTGTCGCGGTTGCTCCAGCGCGTGACCTCCTCGCATTCTGCGACTCATCTTCCGCACAAGGGCTAGTGGAGCTTCGGCACGTCGTAGAGCGGTCCGGGGATTGCGACCATCGGCTGCTCCCTCACTTGTACCGACGCACAGGCGCCGAATGGAAGCAACTGCCTTTCACGCCATGATTAAGGACGACGATTCAGACGCTCTGAGAATTTAGGCGAGATAGTCGCCAAGCCCAACAGGACTCGCCTCTAATGACGATGCGAATGTGCGCTTTCGCTATCCGCGCCTGTACCTTCAGGGTCGATTTATGCGCCTTGCATGAGTCGCGTCCAAGACGATCATCGTGCTCGGTCGTAGGGCGCAGCGCGGCCAGGAACAGCCGGTCGACGTCGCCGCTGAGATCGTCGACAATTGGTAGCAATGGACGCGATGTGAAGTCGTTAAACAGGGCCCTACGACATGGCACATGAATACCTCGTCATTTTCCAGTACCACGAGCCTGAACCGCGACAGCTATTCGAGCGCGGACTGATCGAAGACTATGAATCGACAACTGGAGTCTTTATCTCAGCAGGGTCGGCCGACGAAGCTTTGACTTGGTGCGAGGCAATCGCGCAAGAGCTCCTTTGGCGCTGCAATGATGACAAGTCGGTGGATTGGAAGCGCTTGGGACATTCGTGCTGGATTGAGTCCAATCCCGAAAAATCGCCTTGGGGCCATTGCCTGAGCTTTTTCCAGCACGTCCATGTCGGTGAAATGCCGAACGTCGACGAAATGGGTACTGCAGCGTATGTCAACTGGCAGAAACACTATGACGGTGCGACTAGCTGAAGTGGAGCCCGGTCGTTCAGCGGCCAAGCGCAGTCCCAATGACCGGTTTCGAGAAATGCGAGGGGCCGCTCTGGGTCGCCTACTGCCCGACGCAGCCGATCTATGGCCGACCACGTCCGCCGGTCTACGTCGGACCGGGGTCGGCCAATTGCGGTCATTGATCGTGTCGTGTTCCAGGACTCTTTTGACTCCATCAACAGACGCTCAAAGCGGTCGAAGGGCCGTTGGCCCGCTGACGCCATTGTTGCGACCGCGGAGAGTCTGATCCGGCTTGGCTTGCTCGGCAAATCAACTTACCTAGGGCAACTACTCGGCATCAGACGGCTTTTAGCAACTCGTTGCGCTGCTCCGCCCATTTGAGAAGGGCGTCCAGAGCGGGACAGAGTGCTTGTCCCCAATCAGTCAACCGGTATTCCACCTTGGGCGGCACCTGGGCATAGAGCTTTCTTGCCACGATCCCGTCCGCCTCCAACTGGCGTAGCTGCTGCGCGAGCATCTTTTGCGAAATGCCAGGGACGAGTTTCTCCAGATCAGAGAAGCGCTGCACCTTGCCATCGAAAAGGTGGAACAGGATGACCAGCTTCCAGCGCCCTTCCAGCAATTTCAGCACTGCTTCGACACCGACTGCGGCCGTGTCGGGGGTGTATTCCTTTCCCATAGGTAGGTAACTTACTTTTCCGTGCGTTCTTGTTCAATAGTAAGTTTATAGCGAAAATTCCTGTATCGACACTTTGCCCTCAGAGGCGCCTGGCATGGACATTTCACTACCCGATGCGGTCTCCACTTTTTTTCAGGTGAGCAATGGTGCCGCGCCTTCATCGCTGCGACGTGCTTTTTCCGAAAAGGCCGTTGTCCACGATGAAGGCCAGACGTATCAGGGACACGAAGCAATCGAAACCTGGCTGGTGGAAGCGCAGCGCAAGTATGCCTATAGCGTAGAGCCGTTGACGTTCGTGCAAGACGACGCCGGCGTCACTGTCGTGGCTCAATATGCTGGCAACTTCCCCGGAGGTCTCGCCGACCTGAAACATGTATTCCGGCTCACGGACCACAAGATTGAATTTCTGGAGATCCACTGATGACCACGAACCGCGAACTAACGGGCAAGCGTGTGCTGGTCACGGCTGGCACGAAGGGCGTTGGCCGCGCCGTCGTCGAACTGCTCGGCGAACTCGGCGCGCGCATCCTGACGACGGCTCGTGCCAAGCCGGACTTCATTCCCGACGCCATGTTCGTCGAAGCCGACCTCACTACGCCGGAGGGTTGCGGCACCGTAGCACAGGCCGTCGAAAGCCGGCTGGGTGGCGTGGACGCCATCATCCATGTCCTGGGCGGATCGTCAGCCCCGGCAGGCGGTTTTGCCGCGCTGGATGAAACCGAATGGCAGAAAGAACTGAATCTCAATCTGTTTCCAGCCGTACGACTGGATCGGGCGTTGTTGCCGAAGATGATTGAGCAACGTGCAGGCGTCATCATCCACGTCACGTCCATCCAGAATCGTTTGCCCTTGCCGGAATCAACCACGGCTTATGCTGCCGCCAAGGCTGCACTGTCCACGTACAGCAAGAGTCTGTCGAAGGAAATCACGCCTAAGGGCGTGCGCGTCGTGCGCGTGTCGCCAGGATGGGTGGAAACCGAAGCGGCAGTTGCGCTGGCAGAACGGCTTGCCAGCCAGGCCGGTACGGATTACGAAGGCGGCAAGCAGATCATTATGGACGCGCTGGGTGGCATCCCGCTCGGACGGCCGTGTAAGCCGGCGGAAGTCGCGAACCTGATCGCGTTTTTGATCTCGCCGCGTGCGGCGGCGATCAGCGGGGCAGAGTACGTGATCGACGGCGGAACGATTCCCACCGCGTAAGACTGATCCATCGGGACACCGATACAATCCTGCGGTACTCATCGCCCGGGCACCCTGTGCGTCCTGGTGTACCGCTGCTGCGTTGGGGCGTGCGCCCCGCGCCGCGGAAGCCGCTGCCATCCGGTCTTGACCCCTGACGCCTTTGGCCCTCGCGGGCCTGCGCGCTCCGCTTGCCGATAGTGAAGCTGCGAGGGCGAGTCGTAAGGCTGTCGGTTCCCATCGCCGTTTTGAGGCGTCGAGCCCGTTGCAATATAAGAAGCGAATCCGATTGTTGCACGCGATCGCTGCTGGTTCGTAGTCACGACGGTGCGACGTCGATTGTCTTCAGCGCATAGATTACGCTCGCCTGTTCGGTCTGCCATCCTCAAGTGACCTTGCGAAGGCCATCCAAAAACTTCGGGGCGCATACTCACCGCACAAACCAATGCCGCGGGACGTTCTGTGCCATAGCATCGAGGGTTCACAACGCACTTTCGGGAGAAGGAAGGCTGTCGACAGGCGCCGAAAAATCTCCCTCACGTATCGCTTTCCGTTTTGTAGCCGATCCAGTTACAGAGTGTCGAGTCAACCGGGATGTTCCAGTGCCTGATATGTGGTCGTCAAAGGACACTGGCAAGCTGGGTGCAACAGGCTGTTTAGGGTCGTCCACGGTCGACCAGAAAAGGACGCACTCAGGCTGTTGGGTGTCACTCGCGATCTGAAGGCGTTCCAGGTGCTTTACGACCGCTATCTGTTGACGCTGCCCTGCGTGCTGCGGCTGTCGTCGACGCTGGTCATGAAGAGCATTTTCGAGGATCGGCCGCTGCCGCTGTAGCGCAGCGACGTCACGCCCGTTTGCGTGCGGCATTGTGATCCACCGCGGCAAAAAGCGCCCCGGCCCACTTCCCGATACACTACGCAACAATTTTTCCGCGCGCGACCCGGCGCGGCGACCACCGCCGCTTCCGCGCCGCCGCCGTCTCATCTCAGGATTCCGGTAATGAAACGCGTAGTCGTATCCGCGCTCGTCGCGCTGTGCGTCGCGCAGCCGGCCACTCAGGCCGTCGCGCAGACCGTCAGCAATCAATGTTTCGCGCTCGGCGATATCGCCGGCCAGGTCGCGTCGTGGCGCGCCCACAAGAAGACCAAAGCTCAGGCGCTCGACCAGGCCGCCCGCTACTACAAGGACCCATCCGACCGCGCGGCCGTCAATGCGATCATCGAAAAGATCTACCGCCCCGACGCGCCTCACATGACGCCCGATCAGGCGAGCATGGCGATCACGTCGGAGTGCGTGAACCAGCACAAGGGGCAGGCAGCGCCGGCACAGTAATGCCGGCGTGCCGCCCGCGACGCGTCAGCGCCGCCGGAATGCATCCAGCGACGACAACGCATTGCCGTGGAAATCGAACAGCGTGTTGTTGTCCCACTGATCGCCGGCGCCGACTTTCCAGCCGACGTTCGGCGTCGGAATCCACTCCGGCTCCCACCAGAACACGCCCTTGCCGTGGCCGTCGGGGATCGCCTTCACGATGTCGGTCACCGCGCCGAGGAACTGCGCCTGGCCGGCGGGCGTCTGCGGATACGGCGAGGTGCCGACGTTGGTCATCGAGTCCGGTTCCGAATCGCCGTCGCTGGTCGTCCACGGATACGCGGTCTCGACGACGATCACGTCCTTGTCGTAGCGCGTCGCGAGGTCGTTCACATTGCCCTGCAGGTCGCTGAATGAGCCCTGCCACTGCGGGTAGTACGACAGGCCGATCACGTCGAACGAGACGCCGCGCTGCGTCATGCTGTCGAACCACCAGCGGCTCGTCGCGTTGTTGCCGCCGCTGTCGATGTGCAGCATCACCTTGATGCGCCCGTCCACCGATTTGACCGCGTCGTGCCCGGCCTTCAGCAGCGCCGCGAGGTTATCGAGCTGATCGTACTTGCCGAGCGGCCACAGCATGCCGCCGGTGATCTCGTTGCCGATCTGCACCCACTCGGGATGCACGCCGTCGCGCTCGAGCATCCGCAATACGTTCGACGTATACGCGGACAGCAGCGCGCAGGTCTCGGTGATGTCCTTGCCGGCCCAATCGTGCGGTGGATACTGCTTGCCCGGATCGGCCCACCAGTCGCTGTAGTGGAAATCGATCAGAATGCGCAGGCCCAGCGCGGCGGCGCGACGCGCGAGGATGCGCACGTGCCCGGCATTATTCCAGCCGGCTGCAGGGCTCTGATTCGCCGGAAAGAAGTCGGGATTGCCAGGATCGTTCCACACCTTGATACGGATCGAATCGACGCCGTGACGCTTCAGAATCCGCAGGCAGTCGTGTGCCTCGCCATGCTCGTAGTACTTCGCGCCGTTAGCTTCGAGTTCGAGCAACGTCGACACGTCCGCGCCTAACGCGAAGCGGTTCGGAAGTGCGGCCGCGCCCGGCCAGGCCGCGCTCTGCTCTCCAGCCGGCCCTGTCTGCCGGCCGAGTTCGGCCGCCATAGCGGGCGCGCCGACACCGGCGCCGACACCCGCCGCCGCAGCGGCGCCCGCGAGCCATCCCAGCATCTCTCTTCGGTTCATCCGTCATCCTCCATCGATTAGTCGCGGCTCCTGGCGGGCCGCCCGGTCCTGGTTTGATGCGTCCGTATTGCAACCTTCGAGTGTTGAACTGCGAGTTTCAAACTGCTGTTACCGCTTCCTCCCCGGTTTAGTTCGTGACTACTGTGACAACCGCACCGCGTCACGCGTCTTTCCACACGCAAACGTCGCCGGTATTCAGGCGCGGCTCGCCGAGCACGAACGTCGCATGGCGCGGCGCCGGCGCCTGCACCGGTTGCGCGCCGAAATTGAATGCGAAGGTCAGGCCGCCCCGGCGGCGCAGCCGCAGTCCGTCGGCGAGCACCTGCGTATCGAGGCCGGCGTCGTGCGCCGCCTGCCGCAACACCGTGCGATGCAGTTCATGCGACAGCCAGCCGGCCACATAGCGCACGTTGCCGCGCGTCAGCAGCGCGGGCCACGCATCGTCGAAGCGCGCGGCAATGCGTGTCTCGCCATTGGCGCGCACATGCTCGCGCCAGTGCAGCGCGTGACCCGCGGTGCCGTCGAGCGACAGCGCGGGCGCGAGCGTCGAGCGCAGCGTTTCCACTTCGAGCACCTGGATCGGCAGCACGCGTTGCAACACGCCGGGCGGCAGATTATCCGGAATCGCGAACGCGTCGGTTTTCGAGCCGCTGCGCGGGCCGAACACCCATTGCGCGTTCGAACGCGTGATCTGCTCGACGAGCGCGGCGTCGATCACCGCGAGACTCGGCACCACGACTAGCTGATAGCCTGAAAGATCTGCCCGGCTCGACACGATATCGACATCGAGCCCGAGTTCGCGCAGCGACTCGTAATAGTCGAACGCGAGCGTCTGGTAGTCGAAGCCCTTGCCGTGACGCTGGATGTCGAACATCCACTGCGTCTCATAGTCGAATACCAGAGCGGTGGCCGCTTGCGCGGGCGCGGCGAGCGTCGACAGCGCCGTACTGCCCGCGATCTCACGCGCGGCCCGTTGCACTTCCAGACCCCCCGGCGACAGTTCGTTGTTCGGCAGATTGAGCCCGGAATGCATCTGCTCCTGCGCATACGGGCACTGGCGCCAACGGAAATACGACACCAGCTCCGCACCATGCGCGAACGCCTCGTACGCCCACAGCCGCACCATGCCCGACGCCGGCACCGGATTCCACGGCGCCCAGTTCACCGGACCAGCCTGCTGCTCCATCACCCAGAAGCGCCCGCCGCCAATGCCGCGGTAGCGGTCGTGATCGAACGCGGACACATCGGGATGCCCTGTGCGCGCGAAGCGCGCCTTCTGCTCCTCCGGCAAAGCGATCGATTCGGTGCGCGCGATCGGATAGCTGTCCCATGCGGCGATGTCGATCGCGTTATCGGCCGCGAAGCGATAGTGATCGAAGGTCGTAAAAAAGCCCATGAAGTTGTGCAGCAGATCCGCGTTCGGCGCATGCTCGCGCAACACGTCGATCTGCTCGCGATGGAAGCTCGCGACCTCGTCGGACATGAAGCGGCGGAAGTCGAGCAGATGGATCGGATTGGCGTCGGTAGGCGTCAGCGTCGGCAAGCCGATCGCGTCGAACGACGGGTACTCCATGCTCCAGAACACGTTGCCCCACGCGTCGTTCAACGCGCCGATCGTTGCATAGCGCCGCTGCAGCCAAGCGTGAAAGCGCTGCAAAGTCGCGGCCGAATAGCTCGGCACCGTATCGTGGCAGCCGAGTTCGTTATCGGTCTGCCACGCGACGATCGACGGATGCCGCCCGTAGCGCTGCGCCATCGCGGTGACGACGCGCACGCATTCGCGCCGGTACGTGTCGCTCGAAATATCGTAGTGACGCCGCGAGCCGAAATTCCAGCGCGTGCCGTCCGCGCGCACCGGCAGCACGTCCGGATGCGCGTCGACGAGCCACTTCGGCGGCGAAGCGGTCGGCGTGCCGAGCACGAGTTTCAGGCCCGCTTTGGCCAGCGTGTCGACGGCTTCGTCGAGCCATTGCCAATCGTATTCGCCGGCGCGCGGCTCCATCCGGCTCCACGCGAATTCGGCGATCCGCACATGCGTGATGCCGAGTTCGACCATACGTTGCGCGTCGTCGGCCCATATCGCGCGCGGCCATTGTTCCGGGTAGTAGCAGACACCAAGTTGCATGTGAAAGTCTCGTGGTGAGTTGACGTCGAGCCGTCGTTTCAATCGTGTTTCAAGCGCCCGTTAGCCCTTGCTCGCGCCGAAC
Source organism: Paraburkholderia sp. BR14320 (assembly GCF_040948665.1). Taxonomy (NCBI): domain Bacteria; kingdom Pseudomonadati; phylum Pseudomonadota; class Betaproteobacteria; order Burkholderiales; family Burkholderiaceae; genus Paraburkholderia; species Paraburkholderia sp. BR14320. Next base: position 49,516 of record NZ_JBFPKG010000046.1, on the reverse strand, counting down.
GTGAGTCCAGCGACGAAGTGCCTTTGCATTCCGAAGAACATCAGCACCGAAGGCAATGCGGCCAGCACCGAGCCAGCCGCGACCAGGTTCCACGCGGTCGTCCATTGCCCTTTCAGCGCGGCGACGCCCACCGTGATCGGCGCGGCGTCGTCGCCTTGCGTGAGACACAGCGCCCAGAAGTAGTCGTTCCATACGAACGTGAACACGAGGATCGCGAGCGCGGCGAGCGCGGGGCGGATCAATGGCAGCACGATGCGCAGATAGATCGTCCATTCGCTCGCCCCTTCGACGCGCGCTGCCTCGATCATCTCGAACGGCAGCTGCTTGATGAAGTTGCGCAGAAACAAGGTGCAAAAGCCGGTCTGGAACGACACATGAAAGATCACCAGCGCCCACACGGTGTTGAACAGGCCGAACTTCAGCGCCATGTCGCGCACTGGAATCATCAAAATCTGGATCGGCACGAAATTGCCGGCGACGAACGCTAACAGCACGGCCGTGTTGCCCGGAAAGCGATACGTCGCCAACGCGAAGCCCGCCATCGACGCGAGCACGATCGCGCCGATCACCGACGGCACCGTGATCAGCACGCTATTGGCGAAGTAATGCAGCATCGGCGTTTGCGTCAGCGCGGTGCCGTAGTTCTCCAGCAGCGCGAAATGTTTCGGCCACGTCCAGTAGTCGCCCTGCGACAACTCGTCCGTCGAGCGGATCGAGGTCAGCAGCACGGCGAGCATCGGCAGCAGCCAGATAAACAGCGCAAGCGGCAGCGAGGCCTTGTAAAGCCTGCGACTCAGCGGTTTCCAGCGTTCGACGGGAAGCGGATACATGAGCTGGTACTCCTGACGTTCACAGAATCAGCGTTCCTCGCGCAGCATGCGGCGCAGATGGAACACGATATAGACGAGCATGATTGCGAACAGCACGACCGCGATCGCGGCCGAATAGCCCTCGCGGTAGTACTTGATCGCCTGGTCGTACATGAAATAGGCGAGCACGGTGGAACTGTCGAATGGGCCGCCGCCGCTCATCACCGCGATCAGATCGAAGCTGCGCAGTGCGCCGATCACGGTCAGCACCACCGCCATGAAGGTGGCGGGCCGCAGTTGCGGCAGGATCACGTGCCACAGCAGTCGCAGCCCTTTCGCGCCTTCCATGCGCGCCGCCTCGACCACCTCGGGATTGATGCCGGTGAGTCCGGTCAGATACAGGATCATGCAGAACGGTGCCTGCGGCCACAGCGCGGCGAAGATGATGCCGAACGTGACCGCGTGCGGATCGCCGAGCACCGGAATGCCGCGACCGACGATCAACCGCAGCAGCCCGAACGTCGGATCGTAGAACCAGCTGAACACAAGGCCAACTACGACGCCCGACAGCACGAACGGCGCGAAAAACAGCGACTTCACGACCCGCATCCCGCGCACGTGCTGGTTCAGATACAGCGCGAACAGCAGACCGAGAGGCGGCGCGAGCAGAAACAGCGCAAGCCAGATCAGGTTGTTCTTCAGCGCCGTGTAGAACGTATCGGACTGGAACAGCTCGACGTAGTTCGCAAGACCCGCGAAGGTCTTCGGTGTCATGCCATCCCAGTTGTAGAAGCTCAGCGAAATGCTGCTGATGATCGGATAGATCACGCACAGCGTGAACAACGCACAGCCGGGCAGCAGAAAGAAAAACGCGGCGCGATGCTGATGACGACGCGTCGTCGAGACGCGACGGTGCCGCGCCGCGGGCAGGCGGCGCGCTGCGGTATGAGACATGGAACGGCCTCGTCGGAAATCGAAGGCGGAATTGACCCGGAAGTGGGACCCAGAAGCGGGACTCGCAATCCGGCCGCGCTCACGCGGCCGGCGCCGTGGGACTTACTTCTGGTAGATGCGCTTGCGGGTCGCTTCGAGATGAGCGAGCACGCTGTCGAGTTGCGACGGATCGCTGTAGAACTGCTGCATGGCCTTCATGCCTTCGTCGGCCATTTCCTTCTGCATGTCGCGATCGTAGAACTGCGCGATGCCGCCCTTCGTGTTCGCGAGCGTCTGGAAGCCGACCTTCGAGATCGCATCTTCAGGCGGAGCGGCCTGGCTGTTCGACGGCAACTGTCCCCAGCCCTTCGCGAGTTCCGCGTTGATCTTCGGCGTCTCCATGAACGCGAGCAGCTTGCGCGCGTCGGCCTTGTTCTTCGCTTTCGCCGGAATCAGCAGCACGTTGACGGGACCGTCCTCGGCCATCGGCACGTTGGCGTCGATCACCGGGAAGCGGAAGAAGCCGATCTGATCCTTGATCGACGGCGGGAAGCTCGCCGAGAAGAACGTGCCCATCAGCATCATCGCGGCCTTGCCGTTGTTCAGGATCGGGCCGATCGAATCGACGTCGTACGACAGCGCGTTGTCGATGAAGTCTTTATTGTCGAGCAGCGTCTTCCACGTCGTGTAGACCTTCTTCACGCGCGGATCGGTGTACGGGATTTCGCCGGCCATCAACTGCTGATGAAACTCGTTGCCGTTGATGCGCAGATCCAGATAGTCGAACCACGCGGCCAGCGTCCAGCTATCGCGCGCGGCCACCGCGATCGGCGCGACGCCGATCGCCTTCAGCTTCCTGTTGGCTTCGAGCAGTTCGTCCCACGTTTTCGGCTCGCTCCTGATGCCGGCCTTCTCGAACAGATCCTTGCGATAGAAGAAGCCGTACGCGTCATAGCCGAGCGGTGCCGCATACTGCTTGCCCTTGTACGTCGATGCGTCCTTGACCGACGCATACTGCTGCGACCAGCCGTTCTTCGCCCAGTCCGAGCTCAGATCTTCGAGCAGACCGCGTTGCGCGTAGTAGGCCATCCGCTCGCCGTCGTGCCACGACACGACATCGGGCGGATCGGTGGCGAGCCAGCCGCCCATCTGCACCTTGTACGCTTCCTCGGTCACGTAGGTGATTTTCAGGTCGATGTCGGGATTGGCTTTCTTGAACTGATCGAATGCGTCCTGCCAGGTCGAGCGCTGATTACCGCGCGCCGATACGTTGACGTTCAGCGTGGCCGCGTCGACCACGGCACTGCCGAGCGCGCCGGCTACCACGGCGGCGGCGATCGACACCTGTGCAAGACGGCGAAGGCGAAGAGCGATCATCTGTGTCTCCTTGTCTACCTTGTTGACCGGCTACGCAGCGTGGCCGGCGATGTAACCCGCTCTATGGCGGAATTCGATCAGGCGGCCGCGCGTTCCGGTTCGAACGTGCTACGCCGCAACGCGAGTCCCTGTTCGTCGAACAGATGGCAAGCAGCGGGCGGCACGTGAACCCGGATGCGTTCGCCCGCGCCGAGCGGCGTATCGCCGGGCGCCTTCGCGATCAGCGTGCCGCCCGCATGGTCCGCGTGGATATAGCTGTGCTCGCCGAGCCGTTCCGACAACACGGTCGCGCAGTGAATGAACTGTTCGTCGCCGTCGAGCCGCAGATGCTCCGGGCGCACGCCGAGCGTGACGCGCTGGCCGCGTTGCAGCCGTTCTCCATCGACGTCCGCGACGAGCCTTTGCGCGCCCGCCGCCAGCGCCACTGTCACGCGGCCCGGCTCGATCAATTCGACGATCGCATCGATGAAGTTCATGCGCGGCGAGCCGATGAAGCCCGCGACGAAGCGCGACTTCGGATGGTGATACAGCTCTAGCGGCGCACCGCTCTGCGCGATGCTGCCGAAGCGCTCGGCGTCCGCGCCCGCATGCAGCAGCACGATGCGATCGGCGAGCGTCATCGCTTCGACCTGATCGTGCGTGACGTACACGACGCTCGCGTTCGCGAACCTCTGATGCAGACGCGCGATCTCGACGCGCGTCTGACCGCGCAGCGCGGCATCGAGATTCGACAGCGGCTCGTCGAACAGAAACACGCCCGGCTCGCGCACGATCGCGCGGCCAATCGCGACGCGCTGCCGCTGACCGCCCGACAACGCTTTAGGATGCCGGTCGAGCAGGCTTTCAAGTTGCAGAATCCGCGCGGCTTCGCGCACCTTGTGCTCGATCACGTCCTTCGGCTGCTTCGCGAGCTTCAATCCGAACGCCATGTTGTCGAACACGGTCATGTGCGGAAACAGCGCGTAGCTTTGGAACACCATCGCGACGCCGCGCTCGGCGGCCGGCACGTCGTTGACGAGTCGTCCGCCGATATGCAGCTCGCCTTCGCTGAGGTCTTCGAGCCCGGCGATCATCCGTAGCAAGGTCGACTTGCCACAGCCAGACGGACCCAGGAACACGCAGAACTCATGCTGCGCGATCTCCAGATTCACGCGCCGGACCACCGGCGGATGGTCGCCGTAGGCCTTTTGCACATCGCTCAAAAGAATCGTCGCCATGCTGTCTCCGCCTCGATTTAACCGCTTAAATTTTTGCCGAAATAAAACGCCCGGACCTTGTGCGGGCGGCATTTAATCGCTTAAATTCGAGTTCGACGGAAAAAGTCATCGCAGGTGTCTCCGTTACGTTTTTGAGGAAGTTAGCAATGTCGCCGGTCGTTTGCAACATTTGAATTGACCTCCCTACATCTGGGATAACCCAACATGGTCACGTTGTCCGAAGTCGCGAAACGCGCGCAGGTTACCGCAGCCACCGTCTCGAACGTGCTGCGCAATCGCGAGAAAGTCCGACCTGAAACGGCTGAGCGCGTGCTGCAGGCGATAGCCGAGCTCGGCTATCGGCCGAACCTTAATGCGCGCGCGCTCGCCGAAGGCCGCTCGTCGACGCTCGCGCTGATGTTGTCGAACATTTCGAACCCGTTCTATCCGGAGTTCGTGCTCGCCGCCGAGCGCGCGGCGCGCAAGACCGGCCATTTCCTGATGGTTTGCAATACCGACGACGACGCCGAAATCGGCCGCGCGTATCTGAACCAGATCGCCGGCACGCTCGCCGACGGCGTGCTCGTGATGAACACCGACATCACGATCAACGACCTGTGCGCATCGGCGACGCATAGCGCGCCGATTCTGCTCGCGATGTGGGAGCACCCGGAGTCGCCGCCCGCGTTACCGTGCATCGCGGTCGACTTCGCGCGCGCGGGCGAATTGGCCGCGCGGCATCTGCTCGGACTCGGCCATCGCGAGATCGGCTTGCTGATCGGCGACGGTTGCGGCGGTTTGCAGGACGCGCGCTCGAACGGTTTTCGGGCGGCGATGCGCGCGGCCGGCATCGAAGCCGACGCCGCCGCGGTGCTGCAGATCCGCGACTCGATCGACTCCGGCTTCGCCGCCTGCATGGAGCTGATGGCGAACCGCCCACAACTGAGCGCGATCTTCGCGACCAACGACCTGCTCGCGATCGGCGCGATCCAGGCGTTGATCACGCTCGGCCGCTCGGTGCCCGACGACGTGTCGGTGATCGGCATCACCGACATTCAACTCGCGCATCAGGTGCATCCCGCGCTGACCACGGTCGCGATTCAAACCGCGGCAGTCGCGGAGTTGTCGATCCAGAGTCTGATCCGTCTGATCCAGACGCCGGAGCGGCAGCCGTCGATGGTGCTCGGGCCGCCGCCCGAGCTGGTGGTGCGCGCTTCGACCGGGCCGCGCAGGAAACGCTGACGCGCGTTAGCTAACTTGCTCCATCGCCATCAGCGTGACGATACTTTCCTCGCGTCTGTCCATTCATTCGACGATGTTGAAATCGGCAACATACTTGTCGCTCAACTCGATGCCAAGGCCCGGCACGTCGTCCGACAGTTGCAGATAGCCATTTTCCGGTTGCGGCTCGCCTTCGAAGATGTAGTAGAACAATTCGTTGCCCACTTCGACGTCGAAAACAGGGAAGAACTCGGACATTGGACTCGCGGTGCTCGACATCGTCAGGTGATAGTTGTGCATCTGCCCCGCGTGAGGGATAACCGGCACCGACCACGCTTCGGCCATCGCATTGATCTTGCGCGCCGCCGTGATGCCGCCCACGCGATTCGTGTCGTACTGGATCACGTCGATCGCGCGGCGTTCGAGCAGATCCTTGAAGCCGTAGCTCGTGAACTCGTGCTCGCCGCCCGACACCGGCATCAGGTTCATCTTCTTCAACTCCTGATAGCCTTCCACATCGTCGCCGATCACCGGCTCCTCGATCCAGCGCGGATTGAATTCGGCGAGGCGCGGCAGCATTCTGCGCGCGTATTCGAGCGTCCAGCCCATATAGCATTCGAGCATGATGTCGACTTCGTCGCCGACCAGTTCGCGCAGCAGACGCATCTGTTCGATGTTTTTCGCCATGCCTTTCGGGCCGTCTTTCGGGCCGTAGCCGAAGCGCATCTTCATCGCGGTGAAGCCGCTGTCCAGGTAGCCTTGTGCTTCGCCGAGGAACGCATCGCGGTCGTCGTTGTTATAGAGCTTCGACGCGTAACACCAGATCTTTTCTTTCGTGCGGCCGCCGAGCAGCTTGAACACCGGCTTGTTCACGGCCTTGCCCATGATGTCCCACAGCGCGATATCGATCGCCGAGATCGCCGCCATGCCGATGCCTTTGCGGCCCCAGGCAAGCGTGCGGCGATACATCTTCTGCCAGATGTACTCGTTGTCGAACGGATCTTCGCCGATCGCGATCGGCGCAAGGTATTCGTCGACGATCTGCTTCGCGATGCGCGGCGCGAGCGCGCAATTGCCGATGCCCACCGTGCCGTCGTCGCATTCGACTTCGACGACGAGCCAGCCGTGAAAGCGGAATGAACCCATCGCGTCGCCGCGCTCGTACAGAATATCGACCGCGTTCGTGCAGAAATGCGCTTGCGGCGGGACGACTTTGCCCTTCCACTCGAAAACACGTGTACGGATATGCGTGATCTTCATGTTCGACGATTTCCTTCTGAGAGTCGGTGAGTCAGTGGCCCGTGCGTTCGCCGAGCGGGCCATTGCGATGAGAGATGGAACTGGAGGTGGAAGCGGACGTGAAGCGGAACGTCAGCAACAGCAATGCGCCAATCAGGCCGACCACCGCGAGCGAGAACATCCCCGCCTGCGACGAGCCGATCGCGCGCTCGGCCAGCCCCTTCAGGTTCGGTGCGACGAAGCCGCCGAGATTGCCGATCGAATTGATCAACGCGATGCCGCCCGCGGCCGCGGCGCCGCCCAGATAACCGGTGGGTAGCGTCCAGAACAGCGGTTGCACGCAGACGAAACCGATCGCGGCGAAACAGAACGCGGCAATCGCCAGCGTCACCGAAGACGTCATCGCCGAAGCGGCAATGCCGAACGCCGCGAGCGCGAGCATCGCCGCGGCCCAGATACGGTGATGCCCGTGACGGTCGGCGTAGCGCGTCACACAGAACGTGCCGATGATCGCGGCGATCCACGGAATCGCGGTCAGCAGACCGACCTCGACGCCGACGTGGCCACCGCTCGCGAGCCCGGCGATGCGCGTCGGCAGATAGAACACGACACCGTACACGCTCATCTGCACCGCGAAGTAGATCAGGCCGCAGAACAGCACGCGCGAATCGCGCAGCGCCGCCAGCACCGAAGCCGGACCATGCGCGAGCTTCTGGCGGTCCTCCTGGCGCAATGCGTGATCGAGCGCATCACGCTCATCGGCATCGAGCCAGCGCGCCTCGACGGGCAGGTCGGTCAGATAGAAGTAAGCGACGACACCCACCACCGACGCCGCCAGCCCTTCGACGACGAAGAGCCACTGCCACGGATGCATGCCAAACGGATTGCCCGCATCGAGCAGCAGACCCGATATCGGGCTGCCGAGCAACAGCGCGAGCGGGAAGCCGAAATAGAACATCCCCATCGTCTGCGAGCGCGTTTTCGCGGGAAACCAGTTCGACAGGAACAGGATGATGCCGGGGAAGAAACCGGCTTCGGCGATGCCGAGCAGCGTGCGCAGCACATAGAAGCTCGTGGCGCTGTCGACGAAGGCGGTGCACGCGGACACGATGCCCCACGTGACCATGATGCGGCTCATCCAGACGCGCGCGCCGAAGCGGTACATCAGCAGATTGCTCGGCACTTCGAACACCGCATAGCCGACGAAGAAAATGCCGGCGCCGAAGGCGAACGCCGCGTCGCTCAAGCCGGTGTCGGCCTGTAGCACGTTCTTTGCGAAGCCGACGTTCGCGCGGTCGATAAACGCCAGTACGTACATCAGGATCAGAAAAGGCAGCAGCCTCGTGCGCGCTTTGGCAATCGCGCTGTCGAGCGCGGGGCTCGCGGTCATCGTCATGCGTCGTCTCCAGTTTGGTCTTGTTAGCGCGAACGGCGTCGCGATTGCCGTTCTGCGATAACCGCTAGTGTGCGAAACTATCCGATAACTGACCACTGAATAAATCGAATCGGCCGATTCCTTAAAGTTATCGCTCATGATCCCGCCCGCCTCCACCATTCGCAAGCGTCTGCGCCTACGGCATCTGCAACTGATGGTCGCGCTGTCGGAAACCGGATCGCTGCGGCGCGCCGCGGACGATCTCGCGATGACCCAGCCCGCGGCGACCAAGGCCTTGCAGGAACTCGAAGACACGCTCGGCGTATCGCTGTTCGTGCGACATGCGCGCGGCATGGAGCCGACGATCTTCGGCGAGGCCGTGATGCGCTATGCGCGTGTCGTGTTCGAGGATCTCGACGAGTTGCGCGAGGAGTTGGCCGGCATTGAGGCCGGCGACATCGGCAAGGTCCGCATCGGCGCGGTGATGGCGCCGTCGCCCGAACTGCTGACGCACACGATCGTCAAGCTGAAGGAGGCGCATCCGCGCCTGCAGATGGCGGTCACGATCGACACCAGCGACGTGCTCGTGCAGTCGCTGCAACAGGATCAGCTCGACATCGTGATCGGTCGGATTCCCGATGGTTTTCCGGCACTCGATCTGAGCTTCGAGACGTTGGCGGAAGAGGCGCTGTCGATCGTCGTGCGGCCCGATCATCCAGCCGTCAAAACAGGCAAACAAACGGGCACGCGGCCCAAGCTGGCGGAGCTTGCACGCTATCCGTGGATCATCCAGCCGCATCCGAGCCCGATGCGCCAGGTGATCGATCAAACGTTTCGCGAGTCGCGGGTCGCGCCGCCGGTCAGCACGGTCGAGACGTCGTCGATCCTGACCACGCTGTCGTTGCTGCGCGATTCGGACATGCTCGCCGTGCTGCCGAGTTCGGTCGCGCAGTACTACGTCGCACTCGATGCGATCGCCGCGATCGCGACGCCGTTGCGCGGCCGGCTCGCACCATATGGGCTGATTCTGCGCAGAAACCGGCGCGTCACGCCGGCGATGCAACTGGTCATCGATTCGATTCGTGCGGGGTGAGGGGTTCTGTGAGGCGCAATTCGCCGCTCGTATTCAGGCTCGCAAGATTCGGGGGAGGGAGCCGGCTTTGATACAGCGAACACTGCGGTTTTCAATTTCATCCTTCGCCCATAGCCAACAGTCAACTGTCACGTTAGCTTCGGGGTTCCCGTTGTGGGGATTCAGGAGCCATATATGCCCAAACACCGTCGGAACAACGCGAACGTAGGCGATGCCTATGTTTCCAACTTCATTCGTGACCACCTTTGCACCGCGCAGAATATACAGCGCAAATACGGAATACCAGCAGGTGTGGTCCTTGCACAATCCGCGCTGGAAAGTAACTGGGGGAGGACCGTCAGGGGCAATGCATACTTCGGTATCAAAGGCCGCGCACCAAATGGACAAAGTACAACGTTCGGTACCCATGAAACCGTAAACGGCGTATCCGTCGCAACCACGGGCACCTTCAGGGCCTATAGCAGTTATGACGAGGCCGCGGAGGATTACGCCGCCATGCTCGAACACAACGCCCGCTTCCGCTCCGCTTTCCTCCATGTTGACAGCATTGGATTCGCTACTGAAATAGCCCGCAACCACTACGCGACCGACCCTCAGTACGGCGCTAAATTGATCAGTATCATTCAATCACGCAAACTTGACCAATATGACGTTCGGTGAACCAGCCAAAACCATGCGGGCAAGAATGGTGACCTTCGCCCTGCTGCTCGCCGGCGCGCATGCAGCGGCATCGGCGCAGGCGATCTCCACCGCGGATCAGGCTGCGGAGCGAGCAGCGAAAGTCACCCAAACGCATCACCTCTCCTCCAACCGAACCCAATGCCTGCTATTCGACGTCTCGGATGAGAAGAACTATTTCATCGTCGGGGTTCACGAGAACCATACGCTCGAATGCGGTGGCGATCCGAATACGGCGCCAGTGCTCTTCTTTCTGAAGATACGCAAGCGAGATGGCTATGTCGTCACCAACCGACGTGACGGCGAACATTTCGTACCGCTTCCGCGCAAACCGTAACACCGCTCCCGCCACCACTGCGTTGGCGGGAGCGCACGGTGTCTCCCCTCCCGTGCACAGGTTATGCTCGCCCCTTCCTGATCGCAGCAGTTAGCTGACGAGCATCGAGACCCTGAGAGCGAGCAGGATCAATACCGCATTGACGATCCATACACGCGCCGGCGACAATCTCGCGATTCCTCGCGCGTTCGAATCTTCCGCCCCGGCGTCGTGCTCGTGATCGATGGCACTCGCGACCTCACGCAGCCACTGATGGACGAGATCATGGCGACATACGCGGAAAGCCTCGGCGTACGCGGTCTCGTGACCGACGGTGCGATTCGCGACACAGCGCGACCGGACGATCAACGGCACATGAACCCTTGCTACTGGCCACATGGCGCACCACCTGAACACTGCAACCCTTCTCGACCTCGCGCGCGCAGCGCAGCGGCGCCTGGAACAACAACGCGCCGCCGGGCCTTGCGAATGCACGCGCACTGCCCTCGACGGCTGGCAATCGCAACCGCTTTCACTCGACGAGAGCTTGTTGGAGGAGATCGGCACGCTGATGCCGGAAGACGATCCCGAGCCGACCTTCAGCGAACATCTGCCCGATAAAACGAGCTACTGGTCGGCCGATGCGCCGATCGCGCCGCGCTATTTCCCGTACAACCGCTGCGGCGTATGGCAATGCTCGACCTGCGGGCGACTGTATTTGCGCTACGTCGAAGGCGGCGGTTACTTTGTCGATCGCAGGATTCGCGCGGTGAACGCGGATCTGATCGAGGACGTGCCGCTGCCCGCATAACGCGGTTTGTCATCGCCACGGTTCATGCATCGTCCCTGTCCGCGCGCGCGACGCCCAACAGTTCCTTGACGCGCCGCGCGAGATTCGACAGCACGCTGTCGGCGCGCGCCGCAGCCTGCTGTCTATGCGGCATACGCTGCAGATCGTGCCAGTCGGTATCGAGCGCTCTGGCGTGGCCGTCGGCGCTGAACGGCCATTCGACCACCACCGCGCGCAAACGCGCGGCACGCGAGCTTCTGTCGGCGCGATCGATATACGCATTGATCGCCGACGCCTCGTGCCGCGCCGATTCCTCCGAATCGACGGCAATGAAGTCGTTCAGCCCTTCGATGTGGACGCACCATAACTGTTCGCTCACGTCGCGTCTCCCGCTGCGTTTATTACCCTGCCCGATCAGACCGGTGGCATCCGTCCAACGTCAGGTTCGGCCCTGAGCCGTTCCCAGTTCAGATCCGCGAAGCACGGGCCTTGCGTCGCCTCGCTGAATTTGACGTCGTTGTGCTTGCCGTTCCATTCCATCAACTTGACCTTGTCGTTCGAGTCGACCGTGAGATCCCAACCGATGCAGCGCGCAAACGGAATCTTCCTGTGCAGGCGCAGCACGGTCGCCATGCATTTGTCGAAACACGGAATCTTCACGCCCGCAAAGTGCACGCCCGAGTCCGGATGCGACTCTACCGCGCCCCAGTCGCTCATATACCCCTGGTCGCACAGTTCGCCCGTCTCGAGGTTGACCGATACGCATATTTCGCGATCCGCCAGCACATGCGTATCTTCGGCTCGGCCGAGCCGCAAGTAGCAGGCTCGAACAGAAATGTGGCCGGCGTCGTCCACCACGGTCGTGAAGCGCAACGTCGCCACCGGTTTCGAAGCAAACGCGGCGAACAGACTGTGCTGGTCGATGAAGGTCTGAATCACGCCATTGCCGAGCGACCTGATGACCGTTGGGTCGAAGCTGGCACGGTCGAAGAAGTAGACACCATTGCCCTGTCCGGAACCGTCGAGCTTGAATGCGACGCGCTCGGTATGCTCGAACACGACGTCCTTCAGGTCGCGCTCGGGTACCACGACGCTTTTGTCCGTAAAGAACAGCCCGTTGGCAAAGTACGCCAGGTCCGGCAATTCGTCGCCGTCGAAGATCAGCCGTGAAATCGGCTTGAGGCTCGAAATCTTGCCGTACCAGCCTTTCAGATGCGGCACGACGACGATGCCGTAGTAGTTGTCCGGAATCCAGCCTTCCTTGAATGTGCCGCAAAACGCGGTATAAACGCGCAGCCAGGGCGCGTAGACCGAGTCGCCGAACACGTCTCGCGCATAGGCGTCCGCGAGCCGCAGGTTGTTCGGGTCGGCCTTGCCATATCTGCTTTCAAGTCGCTCCAATATTCTTCTCGCCTGCAAGCCGTGATCGTGGTGAAAGCGGTAAAGCGAGACCCGCTTTGCTGATCGTCTCACTACGTTTTCAACTCCGGATAGCATCATGCTTAGTACGCGTTTGGATGATGAAGCCCCTTGAAAATCGTGGCCAGAATGATCTTCATGTCGAGCCAGAATGACCAGTTGCGCAGGTAGTACAGATCGTGCGCGACACGGCCTTCCATCTTTTCGAGGCGATCGGTCTCGCCGCGATAACCGTTGATCTGCGCCCAGCCGGTAATGCCGGGTTTGATCCGATAACGATGGATATAGCCCGACACGATGTTCTGATAGAGATCATCGTGTTCGAGCGCATGCGGACGCGGCCCCACCACCGACATATCGCCGCGCAGCACGTTGAAGAACTGCGGCAGTTCGTCGAGACTCGTGCGGCGCAAGAACGCGCCGACGCTGGTGATGCGTGGATCGCCGCGTGTCGCCTGTTCGAGAACGCCCGGCTTCTGCTCGTGCAAGCGCATCGTGCGGAACTTGTAGATCGTGAATACGCGGCCGTCGGCGCCTTTGCGGCGCTGCCTGAAGAACACCGGGCCGCGCGAACTCAGTTTGACGGCTATCGCGCAACCGAGCAGGATCGGCGAGATCGCGATCAATGCGACGAGCGCGAACAGACGGTCGAACAGGTCTTTCTGCACCAACGCCTGCGGCGGCAGCGGCGACGCGGCGAGATTGATCGTCGGCAAGCCGAGCAACTCGGTCATGCTGCCTTCGAATAGCGCCAGCGAGCGCACGTCGGGCATGAAGCGCACATTGATCAGGTCGTTGCGAAACTCCGCCACCAGCTTGAGTATTGCGCGCTCCTCGGTGAGCGGCAGCGCCAGCCACACTTCGCCGATCTGTTGCTCGCGCACGTAGCGAGCGAACGCGGCCTGTTCTTCGAACACCTGCACCGACGGGTGCGGCAGCACGCAACAGTCGGGGTGCAGGTTATACAACGCGTTCGCGCGAAAGCCGGCAGCGGGCGAGGTTTCGATTTTGCGGATGATCTCGTCGCAATGATCGCCGCACGCCGCCACCGCGACCTGCTGCAAGTTCATCCCCGCATGGCGCATGCGGCCGAGCAGCGCATGCGTGACCAGTCGGCCGGACATCATCGCGGCACCCGAAATGCCGGTCCAGTACACGAACCAGAGCCGCGACACGAAGTCGATCCGGTGCAGCGAGAACATCAGCGCCATCGCGCAAGCCTGCACGACGAGCCAGCCGAGCGCCACCTGGCTCGCCAGCACTCTTTTCGAGCGGCCGCGCCAGGACTGGTACACGCCGAGCGCCGGAAAGACCGCGAGAGCAAACGCCGCGGCAAAAGCGACGAACGCGAAATAGAGGCTGCGTTGCGAGCCGCCGTCGAAGCGTACCTGGGAGGCCGCGAAGGCCCCAGCCACGATCATCGCGACGTCGAACGCTCTCGCCAGCAGACCAGTCAGCAATCGCATCACAGCCCCCTCATAGGACGTATCAGGTCGACTTCGTCGCATCAGCCACAACGTCCGTACTTGTCGTCGAAACGCACGATGTCGTCTTCGCCGAGATAAGTGCCGGACTGTACTTCGATGATCTGCAGCGGTACGCGGCCCGGATTTTCGAGCCGATGGCGAACACCGAGCGGGATATACGTCGATTCGTTTTCGCCGAGAAGAAACTGCTCTTCTCCACGCGTGACGAGCGCGGTGCCGCACACCACCACCCAATGCTCGGCGCGATGATGATGCATCTGCAACGACAGACGGCCGCCCGGCATCACGACGATGCGCTTCACCTGAAAGCGCTCGCCATGATCGATCGAGTCATAGAAGCCCCAGGGGCGGCGGACTTTTCTGTGCGCATCCGCTTCCGGCGACTTCTCGGCCCTGATCCGTGACACGAGTCCCTTGATGTCCTGCACATGCGAGCGATCCGCGACGAGCACCGCGTCGTCGGTTTCGATCACGATCATGTTGTCGGTGCCGACGCAGGCGAGAAGCCTGCCTCCTTGCGAGCGTGCATAGGTCGCGGTGGCCCCTTCGAACAGCACGCGCCCGCTGGCCGCGTTACCGCACTCGTCCTTCTCCATCGCTTGCCACACGGCATCCCACGAGCCGAGATCGGACCACCCCGCTTCGAGTGGCACCACCACGCCGGAAAACGCCGACTCAGGTTTGCCTAGCTGTTCCATCACCGCATAGTCGATCGAGTCGGACGGCGAACCGAGAAACCCGTCGGCGTCCGGCATGATGCATTCTTCAGTCTTCTTCGCGTCGCGATACGCCTGAACGCAGGCACTATGCATGTCCGGTTGAAACTGCTGGATGACCGAGAGCCACACCGACGCCCGCACGACGAAGATGCCGCTATTCCACCAGTAATTGCCCGACGCGACGTACTGGGCCGCGAGTTCCGCCGCGGGCTTCTCGACGAAGCGCTCGATCCGACGCGCGCCGTCGGGCAATGCATCTCCGAGCCGGATATAACCGAAGCCCGTATCGGGCCGCTCGGGCGGCACGCCTAGCGTGACGATCGCGCCGTCGCGCGCATGCGTCGCGGCGACGTCGAGCGAGTGATGCAGCGCTTCCAGATTCGCGATCGCATGGTCGGCTGGCATCGCGACGAGGATCGCGTCTTCGTCTTCCGTGCATGCCGTGAGCGCGGCAAGCGTCAGTGCCGGCGCCGTATCGCGACGCGCGGGCTCGACCACGATTCGCGCGTTCACGCCGATCTCGCGCGCCTGTTCGTAAGTGGCGAAATAATGCTCGGTGCCGCAGACGATCACCGGATCGGCCGCGACGTTCCATGCGGCATCGAAGCCCGCCATGCGCCCCATGGTCGCTTGCAGCAAAGTCTGCTTACCGATCACGTCGATCAGCTGCTTTGGAAACTGTTCGCGCGACACCGGCCACAACCGGGTGCCGGAACCACCGGCGAGAATCACCTGTACGAGCGTCGGAAACTCCGACCCGGCGGCATCCTGTCGTATCGTCTCGACATCCGCTGCGGCGGCTGCCGCGGTAACCTTACCCATCGCAAACTCCTTCGCATTGAAACCGGCTCGGGAACGCGTCTTCCGGGACGACACCGCCCAACGCGGTGTGCCGCGATCCACGCAAATACCGTCTGATGTGATTTATCGACAGGGCGTCCGCGTCAAACGGACCAGACCAGTAATTCAGTTCGCAGTGATAGACGCATGCGCCGACGTTGCATCCGGCGCGAGCTGGAAGTACGGAAACTGACTGGTCGAATCGCAGTGGTCTGCTCGACAACGACGACCGGAAAACGATTTGAAAACGAAAGAACGAATGTGGCAACGACGTACATCGGATCTGGTCGACGTCCTGCCCCGATGAATTCATCATAGTGAGAGCGCCTTGCGACACATGGCATCTGGCGCGAAGCGCGGAAGTTTTGGCGGCGCTCGCGGACAGGATTTCGCAAGCTTGCGAACGAGCTTGCACTTCTATTGCAGTGCGCACGATGGAAATAAGCAGCGACACGTGCTACCGTTTAATGAACGTCCCGTGGCATTCCTGTCAAAGATAAACAGCGGTGCGATCCCGCACGGCCACTGTGAGTCTTTCGCTGTTCCCAATCTCGCCATCATCCAGCGCATGGGCACAACCCCAACCGGCGCGCCATCCGTTTTTCTGGAGCTGCAATGGCCTATATTTCGCTATTCGCACTTTTCATGACGGTCACGAACTTCGTGCCCATCAGTGCGATCGGCTTCGTCCCGCTGCTATTGCTGGCATGGCGCTTTTACGGCCGCACTTATCCCGCGTTCATCACGCCGCTTACCGCTTTCACGGTGCTCGCGTTCATTTCGACGCTGCTCTACGATCCGCACTCGTTCCTCGAATTCGACTTCTATCGGCGCGACGGCAATTTCTTCATCTCTTATCTGCCCATTTTTGCCGGTTGCGTGTATGCGCACCGCTGGGATCTGAACAAGGTACTGCGTGCGCTGTTCATCTTCGCAGTCGTCGTCAATCTGCCGATGTACGCGTACTACATCGCCCAGAACGGGCTGTTCAGCATCTTCGTTCACCCAAACGACACCTTTGGCAGCTACTTCATTGCCCGTAACGCAGCCGGCGGCTTTCTGGCGATGCTGTTCTGTCTCGGCGTAGCGTGCTACCTGCAAAAACGCAGCAAGCTGGTGATCGCGCTGCTCGTCTGCACCGCGCTAATGCTCTTTTCGACCTATAGCCGTGGCTCGCTGCTCGGCGCGGCGGCCGTTCTGCCCTATCTGTACTTTGGCCGCAAGCGCTGGATTCTCGGTACGCTGATCGCGGTGCTGCTGATCGCCTCGGCCGTCATCGCGATCTACCATACGCAGCCGAACGTCGACTACATGGGCTATACGTTCGCGATTCACGCCAACGACGCCAAGGTCAACAACCTCAACATCCGCTACGAGTGGCTATGGCCACGAGCGCTCGCGTATTTCGTGCAAAGCCCGCTCGTCGGTCTCGGCTTCGGTTCCTTCGACGACCATATCGGCAGCCTTACTTCGTATTTCCATCTGTTCGCGGTACCGTCCGACATCGTGATCGAGCACAGCGACTCGCACGCTCACAACTCGTACCTGAATATCCTCGCCGAGCTCGGCATCGTGGGCTTGACGCTAATCCTCGCGTTCTTCTGGAAGCTGGTTGAATGGAGCAAGCAGGGGGCGGCGTATGCCGCGTTGGTCGAGGGGGGTCGCCACTTCGCGGCGTTCCGCTTCGTCGAGATTTCGTCGGTGTGCCTGCTGGTGATGTCGGCAACCGAGCATCGGCTGGTCACGCCGTCGAATGTGTTGATTCTTTCTCTGGTGATCTCGCTGCTGTTGGCCGCGCGTCCGCTGGCGGCCACTGCATTCAGGCCCGGCCCGCGCGGTGCGCGCAAGGCGGGCGTCGTGGGTGCGCGCGCTCCACAGCCCGTGCCCCGGCGCCCGGCTCAGGGCGCAACGTCGGCAAGATGACGTTCTTCGGCCGGCAGCGACTGACTCGGCGCATACGGAAGAAACTGTTCGACGCACGCATACGGGAGCCGCGCGTCGACGAAGCCCATCAACGCCTTCTTGAAGTTCTCAGACGAAAAACGCTCGGCATTCTTGCGGCACACACGTGGATCGAATAAGGCGGCGTTGCTCTCGAAACGGGTAACGGCTTCGAGCAAGGATGCGGTACTCTGCTCGCCGAAGAAGACCCCGGTCGGCCGATCGAGAGGAAGTCCCACCACCGATTCGAGCGCGCCGCCGCGGCCGAAGGCAATCACTGGCGTGCCGCATGCCTGCGCTTCGACCACGGAAATGCCGAAATCCTCTTCCGCCGCGAACACGAAGGCACGCGCGCGCCGCAAATGATCGACCAGCACGTCGGACGGCTGATGCCCGAGGATCTTGACGTTCTCGCCGGCCACCGCTTTGATCTTCTTCATATCGGGACCGTCGCCGATCACGACAAGCTTGCGCTCAGGCGTTTGCGAAAAAGCCTGAACGATCAGATCAATACGCTTATAAGGCACCATCCGCGACGCCGTCACGTAGAAATCCTCTTTCTCCGTACCAATGGACATATTCGCCAGATCGACAGGCGGATAGATCACGGTCGCTTCGCGCTGATAGGCCTTTCTGATTCGCCGCGCAATGAACTGGGAATTGGCGACCAGATGATCGACGCCGTTCGCAGAGCGCGAATCCCAGCCGCGAATGTAATGAAGCAGCACCCGCGCCAACGCGGAGCGCAGTCCCCTGTCGAGATGGGATTCGCGCAGGTACTGATGTTGCAGATCCCACGCATAGCGGATCGGCGAATGTATGTAGCTGATATGCACCTGGTTCGGTCCCGTCAACACGCCTTTGGCAACCGCGTGCGAGCTCGAAATGACGAGATCGTAGCCGGACAGATCCACCTGCTCGATAGCAATCGGCATCAACGGCAGATAGGCGCGGTATCGTCTTCGCGCAAATGGCATCTTCTGGATGAAGGACGTGTTGACGGACTTCCCCTTCACGCAATCGCGGTCTTCGAGAAAATCGACAATCGAAAAGACGTCCGCATCCGGGAAGCACTCGATGATGTTCTTCAATACTTTCTCGGCGCCGCCGGACACTACCAGCCAATCGTGAACAATAGCGACTTTCACTTCGACCTCCTGTGACAATCCACCCAAACTCCCGCACACCCACGCGCTACTTCAATCGTCCTTCGCGCCGCCCGCCTGCGTACGAAGCCCACACATCACCCGCACTCGCGCGAGGGCCCGCTCGGCGCCAGGTAATAGCCCGACCAGTTCGAGACGAATCAGCACGCTGAGCAGCGTCACCGACTCCGCCGCTTCGGCGATCACCCGAGCAGAGGCCATGCCAATCGCGCCGAAACGCGGCGCGAGAACGAGCGCCGACGCGAGATTGACCAGCGCCGAGGCGACGCCGGCAATTGCGAGTACCCGGTCTTTCCTGCGCGGTACGAATACATAGAACGCGACGAACTCATTGAATGCCGCGAACGGGAACATCCATGCGAATACCTGCAATACGTGCACACTCGGCTCGAACGCTGCGCCGAGAATCAGCGGCAACACGAAAGGCGAAAGCGTCAACGCGCCGCACAGCACCAGCACGCCATAGCCGAGCAGCAACAGGGCGCCGCGCCGTGTCGTTACATGCGCGCCCGCCTTGTCGCCCTGCGCGAGTTGCCGGGTTATCGTCGGAATAAAGACCTGCGCCGCGGGGGCCATCAGGCTCAGACCGATCGTCGCGAAACGCTCGGCCGCGCCGAAATAGCCGACCTCAGCGGGGGTGGAGAACAAGGTCAACAAATACGTCGACGACGCCGTCAGCACGACGGAGCCAGACGAATAGCAAAACAGCATCGTCGACCTGCGTATGAGCGGCAGGACGCCGGAAAACGCCAGACGCGGCCAACCGAGCTGCCACGTCGTCAAACCGTAGGCAATGGCCAAGGACACGGCGCCCGCAATCAGCAGGCTCGCCACCACCCATACGGCGTCGTTCGGTCCTCTGACGAGCGCCAGCACCAGCACGAGACTCAGCGCAAAGCCGAACACTTCGATCATGATCGGCGTGCGAATCTGCTGCCGTCCCTGAAATAGCCAGCCGAGATTGCACGCCGACACAATGCCTAGCACGGTTGCGAGCATGCCGATCAGAGGCTGCTCCGCCAATAACGGTGAGCAGAACGTCGCAACGATGCCGATGCCCGCGCCAATCACGGCGAGTGCCAGCCGCGCGCTGACATGCAGCGAATAGATCGCATTGCATTCCTGGGTCGACTGCGCTTTCGCCACCTCGCGCATGCCGACGAAGGTGAAGCCGAAGCCGACGAACATCCATATCACGTTCATCAGCGACATCGACGCGAGTACCCGGCCGTATTCGGCCACGCCAAGCACCCTGCCATAGAACGGCACCACGATCATGAGGTACACGTACCTCATGAAATAGCCGGCGTACACAAATACGATTAAGTTGGTGCTCGTTCGTCTATCCATGCCGTCCTCCTTCGCCTAGCGTCCTGCGACGCGACGGCGCGCAAGCGGGTTCGCGATATAACGCACCGCGAAATCCGACAGCGGCGAATAGGGGACGAGACACAGACTCGACAGTACGAGCGTGCCGAGCTTCTTCTTCAGGCTCCAGAACGGATTTGCAATGATCGTGTGCAGATAGCTGCGCGAATCGCGGAGCATCCATTGCCAACGCCGGAAAAACGTCGCGCGATAAACGGAAGAGCAGAATGTCGCTTTCTCGTGCGAGAAGTCGAGAAATGTGGCCGGTAATTCTATGTCGAGCCGGTCTTTTGCAATATTGCGCAGAATGGCCCAACGCATGTTGAATGCGCGCGGCGCTTTCGTCAGTTGTTCCGAGTTTGCGAACGACACCGTTTCACTGCCCGCGTTATGCACCCGGTAGCCGCCTAGCGACTTCGACACGGTCGCGATCGGTCCAGCCAGCGCGACGCCATAGATCGCGTAAAAGTCCGCGCCATAGCGATTCACGCCCTCTTCGGGGACCGGGAAGATCTGCTTGAGCGCACTCACCCGGTAAGCGTTGCCAGACGCGGGCGGCGACGGATAGAGCCAACCGCCGCGCAGCAGACTGCCGCAGTCGGGGGGCGGCTCGCTATTCGGCACGTAGGCACCCGTCAATTTTCCATCGCTGTCCATCACGTCGAGGCGGAATTGCACCTTGACCCACTCGCCGTCCTCGAAAAAGCGCATGACCTCGCTGACTGCCGAGGGGTACAGCACGTCATCCGAATCGAGAAAGATCACGAACTCGGTGGTGAGCGACGCGATTGCATGGTTATAGGCGGACACCTGTCCGCCATTTTTCTTCCACACCGACACGACGCGATCGCCATAGCTTTCGATGATCGCGCGTGACCCGTCGGTCGATCCATCGTCGACGATCATGACCGTGGTCGCCGGATAGTCCTGCGCGAGCGCCGAGTCGATCGCCGCCGCCAGATAGTGCTCGTAGTTGTAATTGCAAATCGCAATGGTGACCTGTTTCATGATGTGTCAACGCTATCCATCAGGTTCGGTTCGCCGGCTCCCGGCGGCCGTCGAGCTCGCGAAATCTCGCTATGCCACTGGCTGCGCCGCACTACGTACCACGAGATAAGCCAGATGTTTGGGCGGATTATTGCCAGCACCATTCACCTTATCGGGTACCTTGAATCGCACGTTCATCAGATCGTTGTCCCAACTCAATGCAACATTGCCCGGTGCGCTCGCCTCGCCACTCACCGCGTCGATGAAATCGGCCTTTACCGCACGCGAGCGCAGCGCCTGCAGCCCGCCGATCGAAATGTTCTGCCAGCCCGCGCTGCTGCTCACTTGCATCACGAGGTCGTTGCCGGAAAGCAAAGCATTTGCAGCAACACCGGGACCGCATTGCAGCGGCTTCGAAAAACTCGCCAGATGCCCACCCACTGTTTGTCGCAACACGACCAAGCTTCGACCGGAAACGTTGTAGGTTCGTTCAGGCGGACCGGGGTGCGTGAGACGATAGGGTTCATAGCCCTCCCAGTGATAGATCATCGAGACGTACTTGTTCGGATCGTCCCAATTCCTGCCGAGCGCCCACACCGCGAAGTCGAAAAAATAGCGCGGCAAATAGTGCGGGTCTTTCATGTACTCGTTGCCGATTTCCGTTTGCCAGATGCCGCGCGCCGGACCGTTCTTCACGTACCTCTGGTACAGCGGTTCCATGTCGGCGACCGGCAAATAGTGCGTGTCGATGTAGTCGACCCAATCGAGCATGCGCTCTTTCAATGTCGGACTGCGATATTCGAGCCAGCGGTAGAAGTTGTCGAGCCCGCCCTGGTCGGGCCAGCCGCCATACACCACGTACGCGTGATGACTGCGAATGATGCGGGCCGCCGGAATATGAACCCGCTCGACGTAATCCTGCATCGCGCGCTCATACGGTTTCGAGCGTTTTTCGTCCTTGCTGAACCCCGGGCCGCGCCAGAACACCGACTGCTGCAAGCCGCCGGACAATTTTCCAGCCGCCTCGTTCCAGATCTGGAAATAGCGCAAGTTAAAAGGCGGCGCGGAATACTTGCGGACCACCGCGTCGACGTACTGCTTCCATGCATCCACGTCGACGGGTGCCGAATTGTTTTCGCCCGGCACGCTCGCATTCCATCTCGGCGTAAAGCCGAGCATCAGCAGCGAACCGATTCCATTGCGTTCATTTCGCAAGAGTCTGGACGGCAGGTCGACATCGTACGCCGAGCTGGTTTTGTCGATGCGCATCGGCTCGCCCCGCCGATCAGGTTGGCCCGGGCCGACCGTGTCGCGCCCCCAGCTAATGCCCATCGCTCGCCACACTTCGATGTCGGCAGCCGATCCGGCCCAGCCGTTCACGCCGATCAGATCGCTCATCATGCGGCCGCGCGCGCGCGCGGGCGCAGGGTCCTGTACCAAGGCGAGAGCGGGGCTGATATCCGATAACGGCGCTGCCGCGCCCGCCGCCAACGCGGCGAGTGTGCGCAATGCACGTCTTCTGCCAGCACGGGTCTTCATGCGATCCATGTTCGTGGCCATCCATCGCTAGCTCGCTGACGCGCGCGGTGCCAGTTCAGGCAGCCGCTCGCCCGTCTTTACATCGAGGATTTCGAGCACCCGTTGCGCCGCGCGCTCCCAGCGAAACTCGCGTGCATGCAGCAGCCCCGCGCTGCGGTATCGCTGGCGAAGTTCGGCGTCGCTCATCATCTGCGCGATCTTTGCGGCGATGTCGTCCGCGCAAGCCGCGTCGCAGTACATCGCCGCATCCCCGCACGCTTCCGGTATCGACGTACGCGTCGACGCGATCACCGGACAGCCGCAATACATCGCTTCCAGAGGCGGCAGGCCGAAGCCTTCGTACAACGACGGAAACACGAGGCATCCAGCGTTCTCGTAGAGCCCCTTCAGCTCCTCGTCGGACACGAATCCGGCCCACACCACTTGTCTGGAATGCAGCGGATTCTCGACGCCCGCACTGCTGAAGATGCGGGGATACTGTTTTCCCACGATGACGAATTTCACGTCGCGCAGATGCCCGAGCCGCGCGACTGCATCGAGCACGCCGCGCAGATTCTTGCGCGGGTCGAGACTGCCGACGATTACGCAATAAGCGTCCTTGTTCAATTCGAGCCGTTGCAGCACCGACGTGTCGGCTACGATCCGGTCGAGATGATCCGCGCCGGGCGCCACCACTTTGACACGCGATTCGTCGATCTTCAGGTGATGGCAGATCCGCGTTTTCGAATACGTCGACACCGTCAGAACGATCGGATGCGTGCGCGGCAATAGCGTGAAAACGATTCGATACCAGAGCCGGAATTTCCGCGAAAAGCCTTGTGGCACGTCGAAAACGGCCATGTCGTGAACCATCACGACCTGACTGTGCTTGAACAGCGGATTCGTATTGCACAGACTCAGCAGCGTGATGCCGCGTGCCGCGATCGGCAGCGAGATCTGCTCCCACAACGTGCCGCGCAGCCACGGGATGCGCCGCTGCGGTTTGAGCAGGGCCCCGGGCTCCCGTGCATTTTTTGGCACGAATAATTCCGGCGCGTCACCGGGCGCGGCGCGCATCTGCATGGCCCTCGTCAGCTCGTACGCCACGCGTTGAACCCCCGTGATGGATTGCGAAGTAAACTTTCCGTTGATTGCAAAGGCCATCTGGTTCTCCGTTGTACGCCATCGCGAACGCGCTTTACCGCGTTGAGGTCTTCACACGCTCAGGCGCCTCGCGGCGCTTGCTGCCCGGCGTCGTTCTCGCCGAAATCGCTGGCATAGTTCGTTTCGTAGCCGTAATTCTTCGTGCTCCGACGCAGCGGTATGCCGTTGAACACCGCGCCCGCGATGCGCCCTTCCGCGCGCTCCACCTTTCTGATCGTGTCGGCGATCTCCTCCTCGCTCTGCATACCAGAGCGCAGCACGAGCAGCGAAGCGCCCGCCTCGTTCGCGATGATCGACGCGTCGGTGACCGCGAGGAAAGGCGGCGTATCGATGATCACCAGGTCGAACTGGCTCGACAGCCGTTCGAGCACATCCTTCAGGCGCGGCTTCATCAGCAGCGCGGCGGGATTCTCCGGGCGCACGCCGCACGACAGGAACGTCAATCCGTCGATGCGGGTCGAGCGCAACGCATTGCGCAGCGGCAAGCGTTCGGACAGCACTTCGGATAGGCCTCCACGATTGCTCTCGTTGAATAGCGAGGCGAGGTGGCCGCGCCGCATATCAGCATCGATCAGCACCACGCGCTGGCCGACCTCCGCGTGCAGGATCGCCAGATTCGCGGCGACGAAGCTCTTGCCAGCGGACGGCGTGGGGCCGATGACCATGACGATGTTGTTGCGTGCATGCGCGAGATCCCGCGTGACGGCGGTCCGTACGCTGCGCAGCGCTTCGACCGATGTGTCGTGCGGAAAGCGCGCGGCGAGAATCCTGTTAGGAATGCCCGTATCGAGCTGAATCTCGTGCAGACTCTTCTGCAGCGGCGGATGGGCACGCCCGGTCGCTGGCGGCAGAGACTTGCGGCCCGCGGTCGCATCGCGATCGAGCAGCAGTTGCTGATGGCTGAACAGAATCTCGCCAAACACCGGCACGCTCATCTGGCGCTCGACGTAGCGCGGGTCGGTCACGCCGACCATCACGTGGCGGCGCATGAAGACCAACACGACGCCAGACACCATACCGAGCACCAATCCGCCGCCGAGCACGAGAATCGGCTGCGGCATGACCGGCATATGCGGTCTCATCGCAGGATCGAGAATGTGCGCGCCGCCCGTCGTGCTGGCGCGGCGCACCTGCAATTGCTCAGCCTTTTGGACCATGCCGAGATACACCGTCTCGGCGACCTTCTGCGCGCGGATCAGATCGACGCTCTCGCGCTCCGACGCCGGCATGCCGTTGAAATGGTCGGAGAATTTCGCTTTCGCTTCTTTCAATTGCGCCAGTTGCTCGTCGATGTTCTGCACCCAGCGGCTCTGCGGCGTATACCGCTCGAGCATTTGCGTGCGCTGCAATTGCAACGTCGCGATCTGCTTGTCGAGATCGAGGCCGCCCTGCAAATAGGCTTGCGCCTCGTTGGTCGGCTGCATCGATTGCGAGTTCGAGCGGAAGTTCTTCAGCGCTTCCTCGGCTTTTCGCAGATCGCCGAGTAGACGCGGGAGTTCGCCGTTAATGAACGCGAGCGTCTGCGTGTCGTTCGACTGCCGGCTCGCCACCGCGGATGCGAGGTATTGCTGTCCCAATGCATTGGCGACGGCAGCGGCTTTGTCCGGACTCTTGTCGCGGTACTGGATTTGCAGCAGCCCCGAGTCTTTCACCTTGTCGCCGATCTTGATCAGGCTCTCGAAGTGCTTGATCGCATCGAGCTCATTCCAGCGGATCACTTCGAATTTCGTGCCGGGCCGCGCAGCGAGCTCCTTCACGAGCATCGACACGCCGTTCTGCTTGACCGGCATGCCGACCGTGCCACTCGCCAGCAATTCGCCGGACGGGCCGTGCAATTCGAAGCCGCCATTGTCCAGTGCGGTCAAGGTCAGCTTCTCTTCCTCGAGTTCGCGCGGCACGTCGAGCGCGGCGATCTGCACGCGCTCACCGCCCCATGCATACGATTTCAGGCCGAGCCACGGCGCCGCAGGCTGTCCCGGTGTAGCGAATTTTTCGGCGATGTCGCCGAGCACCGGAAGCTTGCGCGGCTTTACCGAAATGTCGAAACGGAACTGATCGATCACCGGCTGCAAAACCGATCGGCTTTCCATCACCGCCATTTCCGTTACCGACGACGGCGTCGGCGGCGGCAACAGGTCCTGGTTCTGCAACGCAAGTCCAAGCGCATTTGGCTCGGGCGGGTCCACACGAACGATTACGTCGGCGGAATAGATAGGGGTGGCAATCAGAAGATACGCGACCGCGAGCGTGAGGACGACGACCGTCGTCACCACGATCTCCCAGATGTGGTCACGCATTAGCGTGAGCATCCCGCTGGCACTGAGTTGTCTGCGCTCGGTATCAACAGCGGGATAGAGCGAGTTTTGCGGATAGTAATCCACCGGTCTGATCCTTGCAGGTTGATGAAACAAAACGATCGACGATCGCTTTGCGTCGCCACGTCGCTTTTTATGCCGCCGGCCGGATAGACCCTGGATTGGCTGGCAGCACGGCGAAGCGACGTGCTGTGTCGGGTTAGGTCGGGGAGCCGTGTTCGGGACCTCTCGAACCACGGAAGGCTACACACCTGTTGCTTATCCACCGCGGCATTGCCGATTGTTCTTCTCACGAATCAGCGAATGCGGTGCCCGCCATTCACGTAATCCGCGATTGACAATTTCTCTCTCGATGTTGCGGTGAAGCATAGTCCGCAAAGGATCGAGGCACTCGCCGGCGGCCCAAAGTAGGGTGCTATTGGCCGATAATGCGGAGCCTTTTACAAATGAAACAGAAGCTGGAAAGGCTTGTTGCGATCTGCAATTGCTGTAACAGAGTTATACGATAGGCGCCGTACATCGCGACAGAACGCCAAATCCGCAACGGGAGTGCAAAGAATGCCGTTGATATCCCGCAAATCGTGCCGATTCCAAGCCACTCGGCGCATTCCGCCGATGCCCTGGCTTCTCGCCTGCAAAAATCGCGCTAATTGATCTGGAAAAAAATTCCGTGCAACGTTAATTAGTAGCACGCAATTCGTCGAATGGCGAGGTAAGAATTTCTCGAATCTTGACGATTACGCCAAAACACCCACGCATGCCGGCCAAGCTCGTCTGACTGAAATCGATGCGCTAATCTCAATGCGTAGATTTTCCTGTCTGGAGAAGCTCGCGTGATGAAGCACATTGGTCTATTCGTCTTTCAGGATTGTTCGATGGCAAGTACCGGCGCGATTGGCGACGCGTTTCGGCTTGCCAATGAGTTCAAGAGAACGGCTGGCGAAGAGGCGCCATACCGGTTTACCGTGGTATCCGACGGCGGTGGTCTGGTGACCAGTTCGTCCGGCATATCGATCTGGACGCAAGGCCTCGAACGCTATTGCCTCGCGGATTTCCACGCGTTCTTCGTGGCCTGTCGCGACGTCACAGAAGTGGCCGAATCCAATGACCGGTTTCTGTCGTGGATCTCGCTGCAAGGATCGATCGCATCTTTCGGCATGCAACAGGGTGCGAATCTCGCGGTCGTCTGCAACGATCCGCTGCAATCGATCGTGCCGATTTTTCTGTTCGACGACAGCGGTGACGCCGCGCGCACGCAAAGCAATGTGACGCCGACCGATCTCGCGCTCGCGCAGATCGAACGCGACATCAACACCGACACGGCCCGCAAAATCGGCCGCATCCTGCAAACCGGCTATGCCGAGAAGAGCCGTTCGGAGCTCGACGACGTCAATATCACGACGACGACCGAGAAGATTCGCGAATCGGCGCGCTGGATCAAGGAAAACTACAGCAAGGCTATTTCTGTTGCTCAGGCGGCCGAGTCGGTGGCGATGAGCAAGCGCAATTTTCAGCGCCGTTTCAAATGCGAGTTCGGCATGACGCCACTCGAATATCTGCTGCGCACCCGCTTCGAGATCGTTCGCTCGATGCTGAAGAACACCGATTTGCCGGTCGATAAGATCGCGCGTCGCTGCGGAATGGGCGACGGTAATCGGCTCGGGCGGCTATTCAAGGAGCGCTATGGCATGTCGCCGACGCAATTCCGCGCGCAACAACATGTGGATGCGGAAGAACGCTGGCTGACACCGGAGGAAAGCTGGAGTGCCGCGACCGAGATGTTGCGGCAAGCGCCGCTGACGCTTTGATTTCAATTCCCTGTTACTCCGAGCACGAATAGTCGGCTCGACCGCAAAGGGATAAGAACATGACGATCATCAAAACCGCCGAACTGGCCGCGGAGGACGCGGCCGTCGCGCCGGAAAACATGGCCTCCCTACAATCCGTTGACAGTGCCGTGGCTGCGACCTGCGAGCGGCCGGGCCTGCACGCAGGCGCGCATTTCGCGCAGCAGCAAGCGCCATCTACCGTGAGAAAGATCAAGGAAGCGGCGAAGACCTTATTGCCGGATGCCCTTTTCCTAAGCCTGTTACATCACAAATGCACTGGCCGTTATCCGAATCTGATTCGTCCGGTGACGTTCAATGAGAAGATCCTGCAGCGCAATCTTCACCCGGATCCGCGTTATATCGACCTGACCGACAAGCTGCTGGTGCGGGACTATATTGCGCGGAAAATCGGTGACAAGCATTTGATACCGCTGATCGCAGCGCCCGATGTATTCACACCCGAAGTGTTCGACGCGCTGCCCAATTCTTTCGTGATGAAAGCCAATCACGGCAGCAGTTTCGTGGAAGTGGTGAGAAATAAATCGGAGACCTCGTTCGACAAGCTGAAGGCACTCGCCGATCAGTGGCTGCGCACCGAATTCTATTACGTTGGGCGCGAACGGCACTATCGGTCGATCGAGCCGCGCGTGTTCTTCGAGAAGCTGCTGCTCGATCAGCGCGGTCAGATTCCGGCCGATCTCAAGATGCACTGCTTCGGCGGCCGGCCTGGGGGGCCGATCATCTATATCCTCGTGATCTCCGACCGCTTCGGTACCGCAACGCACGGCGACGTGTACGACGTCGACTGGAATCACCTCGATATCGCCATCGGCGACTACAAGCGCAGCGCGGCGCCTGGTCCGCGCCCGCCGAATCTGGACGCTGTGCTCGATATCGCGGTCCGTCTGTGCGAAGACTTCGACTATGTGCGAGTGGACCTGTACGCGCCGGACGACCGCGTTTACTTCGGCGAACTGACATTTACGCCCGGCGCGGGCGTGCTGCCTTTCACGCCGGACAGTATCGATTACGAGTGGGGCAAGCTGATGGCTTGAATCCGCTTTCTTTCGCGGCGTTTGGATTCCGCCATCGAGCCTGGGCGGCGAACGTCGCCCGCCATCAAGCCGGAAACATTCCGTTTTGCAGCTTTGCTCCGTCGGCCTCGCGCGAGGCCAGAAACGCCAGCAACGCTTGCGCCGCTTCACGGTGGCGCGCCGCCGTGCAGATCGCGGCGGTGAAAGTCGTGGTGGACTGGATGGCGGCAGGAAGCTCGCCGAGCACGTCGATACCCGGCACATGAATCAATTCACTCATCTGCTGAAAGCCGAGTGCGGCTTCTCCGCGCGCGACGAGCGTGCCGACCGGCACACCCGGCGGCGCCTTCACGATCCGCGAAGCGATCTGCCCGGCAATGCCCCAGCGTTCGAACAGCTTCAGCAGATGCGTGCCGCTCGGCCCCGTCGAGTAACCGATGCTGCGCGCACTGAGAATCGCGTCGCGCAGCGCCGCTTCGGTCGCGATGTCCGGGTGCGTTGCTCCGGCCGCGACCGCGACCGCGATGCCCGAGCGTGCAAGCCCGACGCGGCTCGCCGCCTCGACGCAACCCATCACGACGAGCCGCTCGATCGCGTCGGCCGCGAGCACGACGATATCGAAGACTTCGTCAGCCTCGACCCGGCGCGCCGCATCGACGCCACCAACCGATTCGATCGTGACGCCCTGCCCCGTACGCCGATCGTACGATGCGGCGAGTTCGGCGAGCACCTGGCGTGTCGCCATCGACGAAATGCCGGTGATCGGCGCACGCACGGCGTGACCGTTGATCTCCGCGACCACGCCTGTCAGTCCTTGTAACGCAGTCCGGCCTGCTCGAGCGGCCCGCGCATGTTGTACATGTCGAGACCGAGCACACCGGAGGCGAGTTTCGCGCGCTTCTCGACTTCGTTCGCCTCGCGTGCCGCGGCCTTATCGAGCACCGCTTGCGCGGCGGCCGCCGGCACCACGACCACGCCGTCGTCATCGGCAACGACGACGTCGCCCGGCGTGACCAGTGCGCCCGCGCACACGACCGGTATGTTCACCGAGCCTAGCGTCGCCTTGACCGTGCCCTTCGCGGAAATCGCCTTGCTCCAGACCGGGAAGTTCATTTCGGTCAGCACGCTGACGTCGCGCACACCGGCGTCGATGATCAGCGCATGCGCGCCGCGCGCCTGGAAGCTGGTCGCGAGCAGATCGCCGAAGTAGCCGTCGGTGCTCTCAGCGGTGACAGCCGCGACGACGACGTCGCCCGGGCGGATCTGTTCGGCCGCGACGTGCAGCATCCAGTTGTCGCCCGGTTGCAGCAGCACCGTGACGGCCGTGCCGCTCGTGCGCGCGCCGGTATAGATCGGGCGCATATATGGCTGGAGCAGGCCCGTGCGGCCCATGGCTTCATGCACGGTGGCCGAACCGAGCGCGCCGAGTTGGGCGGCCACGTCCGCATCCGCGCGCTGGATGTTGCGATAGACGACTCCGATTTCATACATGATTACAGCCCCTTCGTTTTCAGCAAGGCATCGAGACGCGGATAGACGCGCCGCGCGTTGCCCTCGTAGATCTTGTAGCGCTGCTGCGGGTTCATATCCGCCGCTTCAACGTAACGCTTCGTGTCATCGAAATAGTGACCGGTTTCCGGATCGATGCCGCGCACCGCGCCGATCATCTCGCTCGCGAACAGGATGTTGTCGACGGGAATCACGTGCGTGAGCAGATCGATACCCGGCTGATGGTAGACACAGGTGTCGAAAAACACGTTGTTCAGCAGATGGTCCTTCAGCAACGGCTTCTTCATTTCCTGCGCGAGGCCGCGGAAACGACCCCAGTGATACGGCACCGCGCCGCCGCCGTGCGGAATCACGAAACGCAGTGTCGGGAAATCGCGGAACAGGTCCGAGGTCAGGCATTGCATGAACGCGGTGGTATCCGCGTTCAGGTAGTGAGAACCGGTGGTGTGGAAGCACGCGTTGCAGCTGGTGCTCACGTGGATCATCGCGGGAATGTCGTACTCGACCATCTTCTCGTAGATCGGGTACCACGAGCGGTCCGACAGCGGCAGGCTGGTCCAGTGGCCGCCGGACGGATCGGGATTCAGATTGATCGCGACATTGCCGTACTGCTCGACGCATTTGACGAGTTCGGGAATACAGGTGGCCGGATCGACACCCGGACTTTGCGGCAGCATCGCGGCCGGCACGAAGTTCTCCGGAAACAGCTGGCTCACGCGATAGCACAGTTCATTGCAGATCGCGGCCCACGTGCTGGAGATTTCGAAGTCACCGATGTGATGCGCCATGAAGCTCGCACGCGGACTGAAGACCGTCAGATCGAGGCCGCGCTCGCGCATCAGTTTCAACTGGTTGTTTTCGATCGACTCGCGCAGCTCCTCGTCGCTGATCTGCAATTCGGACACCGCCGGCATCTCGGACGGACTCTTGATGCCTGCGATCTGGCGGTTACGCCACGTCTCCAGCGCTTTGGGCGCGGTGGTGTAGTGGCCGTGAATGTCGATGATCACCGTGATTCCTCAGTAGATGAATTTGACCAGCGGGCGCGCGCGGACTGCACGCGCGCCACGTTCCTGCGTGCGTCAGTGCGCGTGACGATGGGACCCCTACACGCCCTTCTCAATCAATTGGCGTGACGGTACGTTTCGTCCTTCGCGGGCCAAAGCGCGGGTTAACCATATGGTCGAAGCGAGTATCCGCATTTTCAGCGTTCCGCATAGCGTCGCCGAAGTCCGTCCGACTCGCGCCACGCCGCGCCGGACAGGCGTTCAACCTAGTCCCACCGCCCTTCGAAGCGGCCCTGCCGAAAGCCAGTTGGGACACCAGCTGATAAACAAAACAGATGACGCGGGAACGAACTCGCATAGAACGACAGCGAGACGCCCCGCTTTTGCGATCGACGTGAATGCGCCGCGCTTGCAGCGGATTTGCGCCACGAAAAAAGGGCTCACAAGAGAAAAAGCGGATGACCGGTTCCCCTTCAGATACGTCGGTTAGAAGCTGGCGTCCGGGTAGCCGAAGCCGTCGCGTCACGCTGCATCTGCCAGGGAAAGCACCGAGCCTCAGCTTCACCACTTTGCATACAATGTATCCGTCAATCGGCTGAGTTACCCGCCATCTCGCCGTTAAAGAGAGCAATTTGCATACAATGCAGACCCCGCCGACGCGATCGCCGGACGACGTCTATCTGGCGATCAAGCAGTCGCTTGCTGAGCACCGCTTTGGCGCGGGCCAGTATCTGCGCGAAGAACAGCTCGCCAAAAGCCTCGGTGTGAGCCGCACACCGGTGCGTGAAGCGCTGCGCCGTCTCGGCGCCGAGGGCTGGGTCGAGATCCGCCCGAACTATGGCGTGCGGGTCAAGGCATGGTCGCTGCAGGACGCGCGTGAAATCTTCGAAGCGCGGCTTCTGATCGAACCATTTCTCGCCGGGCGCGCCGCATTGAACATCGGCGCCGCCGAAATCGAACGGCTCCGCACACTCGCGGAACAGATGTCGGCCATCACGCGGCAAGCATCCACGCCTGAAACGACCGAAGCATGGTTCGCCGCCAATGGCGAGTTCCATTCGATCATCACGGCCGCGGCGGGCAATGCGCGTCTCGACCGTTCGTTGACGTCGATGAAGGAAACCCCGCTGATCAAGTGGACCTTCGACTCCTACAACGACGAACACCGCGCCAGCAGCGCACGCCAGCACTTCGAAATCGTGCAGGCGCTCGAGAATCGCAATGCCGCCTGGGCCGAGGCGATCACCCGTTGTCATATCCTCGCCGCCGAGAAAGCGGTGCTCGACCGCTATCAAAGGGAGCACCCTTCGTCGTAGCCGCCGTAGCCCACGCATCGAAGCACCCACGAATACCCGTCCCATAACGACGCAGGAGACGTGAAATGCCGAGCACCGTGAACGCTGGTCCAAGACTGGACAGACTGCCCCTCTCCGGTTTTCACCGGCGCATCCTCTGGCTGATCGGCGGAGGCATGTTTCTCGATTCGTTCGATATCTACCTTGCCGGCGGCGTGCTCGGCGCGCTCGCGAAGAGCGGCTGGTCGACGATGCAATTGAATGCGGCGTTTCTATCGTCGACCTTCGTCGGCATGTTATTGGGCGCATTCACGGCCGGTTTGCTGGGCGATGCAAAAGGCCGCAAGTTCACCTATCAATTCAATCTCGCGATCTTCGGTCTCGCGTCGTTCGCCGGCGCGCTCGCGCCGAACATGACGTGGCTGATCGTCTGCCGTTTCTTCATGGGCCTCGGGCTTGGCGCGGAAATCGTCGTCGGTTATGGATCGGTCGGCGAGTTCATTCCGCCGGCCGTGCGCGGCAAGTGGTCCGCGTACCTGTCGCTGATCACCAACTCCGCGCTGTTCTTCTCGACGTTCATCGGCTATCTGATCATTCCGTCGATCGGCTGGCGCGCGATGTTTGCAATCGTCGGCGTCGGCGCGTTGATCGTCTGGGTGATTCGCAAGAAGATGCCGGAGTCGCCGCGCTGGCTCGAATCGAAGGGCCGCTATGCCGAAGCCGATGCGATTCTTCGCGCGGCGGAAGCCGAATCGGCAAAGGGTGAGCCGCTGCCACCCTTCACGCCTTCGTTCGACTTGGCCGCTGCCGCACCGCGCTCCGCCACGCTCTTCGAATTGTTCAAAGGGCCGCAGATTCGCCGCACGCTGCTGGCGATCTGCGTGCAGATCGCCGTCAACGTCGTGATCTACGGCTTCATTGTCTGGGTGCCGACCTTCCTGATCAAGCAAGGTCTCGGCATGGCGTCGTCGCTCGGTTATACGACGTTGATGTCGCTCGGCGGTCCCGCCGGCGCCTTCCTCGGCGTGCTGATCGCGGACCGGATAGGCCGTAAAAATGGGCTCATTGCGGTCGCGGTGATCGCCGCCGTGGTCGGCTGGCTGTACGGACACTCGACGAACGTCGCGACCGCCACAGTACTCGGCTTCCTGCTATTCACGCTCACCTATCTGATGGTCGCGCTCGGCATCGCCACTTACATCCCCGAGCTGTTCGCCACGGAAAACCGCATGCGCGCGAACGGCATTGCCGGTTGCGCGGGCCGCATCGCCGGGATTCTTGCACCGCAGCTGGTGGTCGTTCTGTATGCGACGGGCGGTGTGCGCGACGTGCTGTCGGTGATCGTCGGCGTGCTCGTCGCGATGGCCGCGATTCTCGCGGTGTTCGGCATCGAAACGAATCAGCGCTCGCTCGAAGACATCGCGCCGCCGCCCACAGTCGATGTGGACACCGCGCTCGCCGGCGCATCGGTCGCGCGTGAACCGCGTCAATGATCGGCCCTCGAATTGGCGCACATTCATCGTCATCAAACGGAAATAGCATGAACGCACTGCATAAACGTCAGCAATTGAAGGCACGTCTCGCCCAGCCGGAAATCGTCACCGCCCCCGGCATCTTCGATCTGATCTCCGCGAAGATGGCCGACTCGATGCAATTCGATTGCCTGTACATGACGGGCTTCGGCACGGTCGCGTCCTACCTTGGCCTGCCCGATGCAGGCCTCGCCACTTATACCGACATGGTCGATCGCGTCACCGCGTTTTGTGGCGCCACCAACACGCCCTTGATCTGCGACGGCGACACCGGCTACGGCGGTCTCCTGAACGTCGCGCACACGGTACGCGGCTACGAGCGCGCCGGTGCCGCGGGCATCCAGCTCGAAGACCAGGAGTTTCCGAAGAAATGCGGCCACACGCCAGGCCGCAAAGTGATTGCGCTCGACGATATGGTGAAGAAGATCAAGGTCGCGGTCGAGACGCGTGACGACGCAAACTTCCAGATCGTCGCGCGCACCGATGCTCGCACATCGCTCGGACTCGACGAAGCATTGCGGCGGGGCGAAGCGTTCGCCAAGGCGGGCGCCGATGTATTGTTCATCGAATCGCCGGAAACCGTCGAAGAGCTGGAGATGATCGCACGCACGTTCGATACGCCGCTGCTCGTGAACATCGTCGAAGGCGGGCGCACGCCGCAACTGACCCCGGCTGAATTGCAGAAGCTCGGTTTTTCGATTGCGATTTATCCGGCATCGGGCTTTCTCGCGGTCGCGAAAGCACTGCACGATATCTACGGCCAGATCAAGGCGCAGCGCGGCACAACGCACATGGAAAACACCATGTATCCGTTCTCCGAAATGTGCAATCTGATGGGCTTCCCAGCGGTATGGCAATTCGACCGTGAGCACGCCGAATGACGACGGGCTGACAAAATATTACGTTTTTCAGCGTGCCAGACGCGTAGCATATCGGGGCATGTCCCGCGAGCGCCCCCACTCGCATTCGTCATTCAACCGCGGAGATTTCGGAAATGAGTATTTTTGGTGACATCGTGCACAAGCTGTTCGGCAAAGCGAAGCCGGACCAACCTCCCCCCGCGACGGAACCCACCCCCGACCCGGCCGCCGCGCAAGCCGCGACGCCCAACGCGCCCGCCGCACCCGCACCGCTGTCCGACGTCGACGTGGCCGCGGTGATGGATCAACTCGTCAGCGAAAGCGGACAGACGTTGAACTGGCGTACGTCGATTGTCGACACGATGAAGGCGCTCGGTGTCGACAGCAGTCTCGAACACCGCAAGCAGCTTGCGCAGGAATTGAAGTACAGCGGGGATATGAACGACTCAGCGAGCATGAACATCTGGCTGCATAAGCAGGTCATGCAGGCACTCGCGGCAAACGGCGGCAAGCTGCCACCCGATCTGGCAAGCTAGGCACGACAAACCAGACGTTTCGCAGAAAGCGAAACTCAGTGCAGTGAACGTCCCGCAGTAAAAATCAATCGCTCAGACGAAGTTGCCCGGTCGATTCACTGACCGGGCAACTCGAACCTTCTCGGCGCGGCAATCAATGCTCGCGCAATCGGATGGCAAAAACGCGCACTGCACGCGCCCCGGACAGCACGATTGCCGTCAGCCCACGTATCGAAACGCGGGTGACCGAACACATTGCGATGGAATACACGCGGCTATTGCGCCGCGGTGAGCTTGAGTCCCGGCCGCAGTGGCTGGGGAGGCTCCAGAGGAGCCTTGCGTTCGTCCGATACCTGTTCGATTCCCTTTCTCGTGACTTCTTCGAGGAAGGTCAGGCGAGCCCGATAGTAATCGGCACGCAGCTGTGCGTCGAGCACCAGCTGTTCGGCCTGAAACAGTTCCATGCGCAAGTTGTTCAGCGCGCGTTCGGCCTGTTTCTCGGGAGTAGGAGCATGTTGTGAAGCCCAGTTAGCAAGCCACCTTATCATGGTGAATCCCTCCTTGAGTTCAATGCTCTGCTGCGACAAAGGCTATCAAATAATGGACGCGGCGTGTGTTAATTCGTTACAGGTGTTGCAAGCTTCACCACTGATACCACAACCCGCGCGACAAGAAAAAAGCCCGCACAGCAAAGGCGGGCAATCCCACTCTCTTTGAAAGCGTGTCACGAGGATGACACGCCACAAGTTTAACCGTCGTGCAACCCGCACCTACGTGTGCTGGCGATCAGTTCCGCGCGAATATATCGATCGCCCTTGAATCTATTGAAGCGCCGCCACGTTTTTCGCAATGGCCCGCGCAAACTGCGCGATCTGCCGGCCCTGCTCGATCAGATCCATCGCGAGCCGGAACGTGACGACGTCCGTCTTGTCGGCCAGCTGAAGCTTCGCGAGCACGACCTGACGCGCGGTCGCGGCGAGTTTCTCGATGCCGGCTTTCGCGTCGATGACTTTCGCCACTTCGTCCGGATCGGGCGCCTCGATCGTGCGAATCGCCTGCTCGAGATTGCGGATCACCGCCTCGGAAAACTGCGTGGTCGCCGCATCGCGCAGGCGCAACAGGTCGATCTGCTGCGTCATTCGCTGCTGCGCGACGCTCAGCAGCGTCGTGCCGACAATGCCGCTGATGCTCTCGAGGTGACTCGTGACCTGCGTATAGCCGACCATCTGCTGACCTTCCTCCTCCGAGTGTTCCCCCTTCGACAGGCGGCCGATATATTGAAGAATCTCGAAGGAAAGCCGGTCGCTTTCCTTGTCCTTATCGAGCATCTGATTGATCTCTTCCATCGTGCCCGTCGACACCATCTGGGAGCCGCGTTGCACGACTTCGAGCACCTGCATGCCGAGCCGGGTCAGCTCGATA
This sequence comes from Paraburkholderia sp. BR14320, assembly GCF_040948665.1. Classification (NCBI taxonomy): domain Bacteria; kingdom Pseudomonadati; phylum Pseudomonadota; class Betaproteobacteria; order Burkholderiales; family Burkholderiaceae; genus Paraburkholderia; species Paraburkholderia sp. BR14320. Next base: position 12,562 of record NZ_JBFPKG010000046.1, on the reverse strand, counting down.
CGCACGCGCTGCAATCCAAGCGCCGGCACCGTCAACACCGACTCGTCGAGATACTGCGGATCGCCCGCCGGTTTGGCGGGCTTCGCGCGCTGCGGCACGACAAGTTGCGCGAACCGCGCGATCGGACCGGTAAACCAGATCAGCAGCAGCGTGTTCGCTACGCTGAACAGCGTATGCACATTGGCTACCTGGCGCGGCGCCTCGGCCGCGAGGCGCTCGAGGCCCTGCAGGTCCGGATGCGACGGCGATATCCAGCGCACGAATTCCGCCATCTGAGGAATCAGGAAGAGCGCGATCACGACGCCGAGCACATTGAACACCAGATGCACGACGCCCACCTGCACCGCCTCCGGCGGCTTGCCGATCGAGGCGAGCAAGGCCGTGCCGCAGGTGCCGACATTCGCGCCCAGAATCAGCGTAATAGCGGCTTCGAGCGGCATCAGGCCCTGCCCGCTCAGCGCAATGACGACCGCGAGCGTCGCCGCCGAGCTTTGCACGATCGCGGTAAAGACCGCCCCCACGATGACGCCGACGAGCGGATTGCGCATGTCCTGCATCGCGTCGATGAACGGCTGGTACGTGCGCAACGGATGCGTGGACTCGCCCATCAGCTGGATGCCCATGAACAGCAGCCCTAGCCCCAGCACGACGCGGCCGATCTGCCGCAACACCTCGCGCGGGGCAAACGCGTGCAGCACGAAGCCGATCGAGAGCATGTAGGGCGTCAGACGCGAAACGTCGAAGGCGATGATCTGCGCGGTGATGGTCGAGCCGATGTTCGCGCCCATGATCATCGGCACCGACTGGGCAAGTGTCATCAGGCCGGCGGACACGAAGCCGACCATCAGCACCGTCGTGATGGTCGACGAGTTCAGCAGCGCGGTCACGATGGCACCCGCCAACACGCCACGAAACCGGTTCGCGGTCAGCACGCCGATCAACGACTGCAGTTTCGATCCCGCGATCGCCTTGAGCCCGCCGGTCAAGAACTCCAGCCCCAGAAGAAACAGTGCGAGGCCGCCGATCAACAGCCCGAAGATCCCAAGGATGTTCAACTTGTCGGGATCGATGTCAGCAAGATAATCAGTCATCCGATGTGCCTCTGATGATCACACGAATAGATGTGAGAGCAAGGGACGGCTTCGCACCCCGGACCGACGACCGTGGCGGCGGTCTGCCGCACTGTGTCCGGGGCAGCTACTTAAGGCTAACGCTAAGGGTATGAGGAAGACGGCGCGCAGGCAAGGACGGGAAAGCGGCCGGCGGCAACGAGACACCGGAGTTCGCAAAGCATTCGACCAGTAGTCAACGCGATTCATTGCCTCGTCAAACAACGATTCCTGCATCCGAATTGACAGTTAACCCGTAGGTGAAAATGCCCATCGTCCGGGCCGATTGCCGCTGCCAATAATAGGTCCATCCTCCAATCAAACTTGCTCAACTCACCCTAAACAAGAAGGAGGACTTATGGCAAATCGTGTTGCATACGTAACCGGCGGCATGGGTGGTATCGGAACCGCCATCTGCCAGCGCTTGCACAAAGAGAACTACACCGTCATTGCGGGCTGCGGACCGAACTCGACCCGCAAAGCCCGATGGCTGGAAGATCAGAAAGCGCTCGGCTTTAACTTCATCGCATCGGAAGGCAACGTCGCAGATTGGGAGTCCACCGCGAAAGCGTTCGAGAAGGTCAGGAAGGAAGTCGGTGAAGTCGACGTGCTCGTCAACAACGCGGGCATTACGCGCGACGGCATGTTCCGCAAGATGACGTACGAAGACTGGCAAGCGGTGATCGACACCAATCTCACGAGCCTGTTCAACGTGACCAAACAGGTCATCGAGAGCATGGTCGACCGGGGCTTTGGGCGCATCATCAACATCTCGTCGGTCAACGGCCAGAAAGGCCAGTTCGGGCAGACCAACTACTCCACGGCCAAGGCCGGCATTCACGGCTTCACGATGGCGCTCGCGCAGGAAGTGGCGACCAAGAACGTGACGGTCAACACCGTGTCGCCGGGCTATATCGGCACCGACATGGTCAAGGCCATCCGTCCGGAGGTGCTGGAGAAAATCGTCGCGACGATTCCGGTACGGCGTCTCGGCACGCCGGAAGAGATTGCGTCGATCGTCGCGTGGATCGCGTCGGATCAGGCGGGCTTTGCGACCGGAGCGGATTTTTCGCTGAACGGCGGTCTGCATATGGGCTAACGGGAACGGCGCCGCGTGGGATGCGGCGCAGCCGTCTTCCGTTATCGACGTTGTCAGGTTCCGTGATGGTTTAGCGGCCCGGCGCAAGCCGGCCGCCTCAGTGAGCATATGACCAGAAAAGCGAGCCGTACTCGCGCCGCACCCGCGAAGTCGCCGCGCACCCGCCCGAAGGCGATGCTGCGCCCGATCGTGCCTGCCAAAGCGGGCGAAATCTCGCTCGACTATCACATGACGCTCGAAGCATTACGCAGCGGCGTCGCCAATCAATATCACGTCGGCAGCATGGCGCAGGCCATTTACATGGCGATGCTGCTGAATCAGCGCGGCTATGGTTCGGCCGTACCCGAGTTGTTTCGCGACGCGGAGGGCGTGATTCTGCGCTGCCGCCAGGCGGGACTCGAAACCGGCATCTGCGTGGTCGATCACGACGCTTTCGCGCTGCTCGGCCAGGTCCTCACGCTCTTCGATGAGCAACTCGCGGTGGCGCCAGTGGGAGAGTTGATCGCGGTCAACGCGAAGCTGAAGACCCTGTTCAGCGCCGCCAATGGCCACCGTGACGTCGACGGCGACGAGAACACCGCATAACGACGTGTTGGCACTTACTTGTGCAATGCGCCGCGCACATTCGACACATCGTTTCGCGTGACCGGTCCGGCCGCGTTTCCCCATGTGGTCCGCACGAACGTGAGCACACGGGCCATTTCGGTGTCCGTCAGCTTGCCGGCGAAAGACGGCATCTTGTGCGGCTCCGGTCCCGACTCGGTGTGCGGACTGCCGCCGCCCTCGACCAGCAACCGCACCAGTGACGCGCTCGATGCCGACAGCACCGCGGGGTTGCCCGCGAGGCGCGGATACTTGTGCGGCACCCCTGCCCCGTCCATCTGATGACAGCGCGCGCAATACGACGCATAGATGCCCGCGCCGGGTCTCTCGACGTCGCCGGTTTTCAGCGCCTGCACGGTTTGCTGGGCAGCGTTGGAGCCTGCGTTGAAATTGCCGCTCGGCGCGCGCGGCGGCAGGCTCTTCAGATACGCGGCGATCGCCGCGAGATCGTCGTCGTTCAGGTATTGCGTGCTGTCTTCGACGACCTGCACCATGCTGCCGAACGTGATGAGTCCGCCGCCGTGGCCGTGTCGAAGGAAGTCGACGATGTCGGCCGCGGAACTGCGGCCGAGCCCCGAGCCCGGGTCGGCGCTCAGGTTCGGCGCGAACCAGTGGTCGTTGGTACCTCCCGTCAGATAGGCCGATGCCGACTCGTCATAGCCGCGCTCTTCGTAGGCGGGTCCGCGCGGCGTGTGGCAAGCGCCGCAATGGCCAAGCGATTGCACCAGATACGCTCCACGATTCCACTGCGCGTCATGTTTCGCATCGGCCTTGAACTGGCCTTTCGGTGCGAACGCCCAGTCCCAGAACATCAACGCCCAGCGCTGATTGAATGGAAACGGCAAGCGCGTTTGCGGGGCGGGCACCGCGACCGGTTGCACGCCGTGCATGAAGTAGGCGTAGAGCGCGTGCATGTCGTCATCGGTGATCTTCGCGAACGACGGGTACGGCATCGCCGGATAAAGCCGCTTGCCCCCGGGCGCGATGCCCTCGCGCAACGCGCGGGCGAAGTCGTCATAGCTATAACGGCCGATGCCGTATTGCGGGTCCGGCGTGATGTTCGACGTATAGATCGTGCCGAACGGCGATCCCATGCCGAGCCCGCCGGCAAACGGCGGCGTAGCTTCAGGCTCCGCGCCCGGATGCGGGACGCGCGGCGCGGCGGTGTGGCAACCGGCGCAATCGGCGGCTTTGGCGAGATATGCGCCGCGTGCGATCTGCGCGGCGTCGGTGGATGCGCCCGGTGGGTTCGCTGCGGCGTCGGCCGCGCCGGCCGCGTTTGCCGCCGCTGCTATCGTCAGCGCGCATGCGGCCACGATGCCGTATCCAACCGTGTCGAGAACGCCGCGCTTCATCACCACCACCTGCACGGCGACACGATCGCGACCGCGACATCCGTAGCGATCAATGCGAACAGAAATAGCATGCTGGTCATCACCGCGACGTGCGTCAGAAACCAGTCGAGTTCGGCGCGCGTGCGGCGCTCGCCGTTCAGCGCGCCGAGTTTCAGCGGCGCGACGCGGCGCAGATTGCGCCATGCGACCCAGGCGCCGAACGCGCCCGCGACCAGGCACACCGTGCCGAGCGCGACGATCGCCGGACGCATCCACGACACGAGCGGCGCGCCGAGCGGATGGTTGTGCGGATAGCAGGCCTGCGCGGCGAGCGTCTCCGCGAGCATCATCTGCAACAGCCACGCGAACGGCGCCGCGAGCAGACCGATCAGCACATAGCGCATCGAGATGTGCGAGTCTCGGGGCACCGTCGTCATGACCACTCCTGGAACAGATACGGCGTCAGATACAGTGTGCTGAAAATGAACAGCCACACGACATCGACGAAGTGCCAATACAGCCCGCCGATCGACAGCGCCGCGCAGCGCTTGTCGTCGAAATAGCCGAGCGCGGTCCAGATCGCGAGCAAGGTCAGCACGACGATTCCGACCAGCACGTGCGCCATGTGAAAGCCGGTAATCGTGAAGTACAGCGAGCCATACTGATGCGAGGTCAGGCCATAAGGGTGGTTGTGCCACTCGCGCAACTGAATGCCCATGAAGATGCAGCCCAGCACGATGCCCGCCGCCATCGACGCGACACCGAGTCGCAGCCGCCGCCGGCGCACACAGCGCTCGCAGAACCAGACGAACACGCTGCTCGACAGCAGAATGACCGTATTCGCGCTGCCGAGCCCGAGCTTCGGCAATCCCTCGGGGGGCCAATGCTGCTGGCTTTGCGAGGCCAGATACAGATACGAGAAGATCAGATAGCCGAACAGCGCGCCTTCGGTCGCGATCAACGTGAAGCAGCCCCACCAGCCGCTCGATCGCTCGCCCGCGCTGCCAACCGGCAATGCTCGCGCGGTCTGGTCCGGTTCGCTCGATGCGCGATTGAAGTTGAGTGCATCGCTCACGTCAGCCTCCCGCATCTTCGACCGCGACCGGCTCGCGCTGGATCAGCGCGCGCTCGGGCCACAGCCACGTGATGATCGACACCGCGCAACCGGCCAGCATCGCGCCCACGAAAACCCAGGCGGTCAACGCGAGCCCCGTGAACAGCAGCGCGGCAAAGACCGCGAGCCAGAACGGCGCGTATGAGTCTTCGGGCATCTTCAGAATCACGTCGGGACTCGCTTCCAGTGCGGTCGTGCCCAACGCTTCACGACCTTGCGCGAGCAGATAGCCTTCGTCGAGTTGCGAGCGCGCTTGATCCGCCTCGCCCGGCTCTTCGACGCGCCCTTCCCACAATGGATGCCGGCTCGCGAGCGTCGGCACCACCGCGAAGTTGTACGGCGGCGGCGGCGAGCTGACCGACCATTCGAGCGTCGGCGCATCCCACGGATTGTTGCCGGCGGGCTTGCCGCGCTTCAGGCTCACCGCGATATCGATCAGAAACAGCAGCACGCCGGCCGCAAACAGGAACGAACCGAGCGACGTGACGAGGTTCACGGTGTTCCAGCCCATGTCGGCGGGATACGTGTACATGCGACGCGGCATGCCGAGCAGTCCCGCGATATGCATCGGAAAGAACGCGACGTTGAAGCCGATGAACAGCACCCAGAACGCGAGCTTGCCGAGACGCTCGTTCGTCATCCTGCCGGTGAACTTCGGAAACCAGAAGTAGATGCCGCCAATCACTGGAAACACATTGATGCCGAGCAGCACGTAGTGCAGATGCGCGACGACGAAGTAGGTGTCGGTGAGTTGCCAGTCGAACGGCACCGCCGCGGTCATCACACCGGAGACACCGCCGATCACGAACAGCAGCACGAAGCCCGCGAAAAACAGGAACGGCACGCGATACACGGGGCGGCCGGTCCAGATCGTCGCGACCCACGCGAACGTCGCGACCGCGCTCGGCACCGCGATCACCATGCTGGCCGAGCCGAAGAACGACAGCGCGAGCGCGGGGATGCCGGTCGCGAACATATGGTGAATCCACACGGCAAAGCCGAGCACCATCGTTGCGACCGTCGCCAACGCGACCGGCCCATAGCCGACCAGCGGCCGGCGGCAAAAGACCGGCAGCGCATCCGACACGATGCCCATCGCCGGCAGCACGACCACATAGACCCATGGGTGCGCGAAAATCCAGAACAGGTGCTGCCATAACAACGGACGCCCGCCATTGAGCACGTCGAAGAAATGCGTGCCGATGCGGCGGTCCATCCACAGCATCAGAAATGCGAGGCTCACCGAAGGCACCGCCAACAGATTGCCGCCCGACGCGGTCAGCGTGCCCCACACGAGCACCGGCACGCGATCGAGCGACATGCCCGGCGCGCGCATCCTCAGCAGCGTGACGACGAAGTTCATCGAGCCGACCGTCGTCGAAATCCCGAGCAGCACCATGCCGAGCGCATACACGTCGATGTTCGGGCCGTTGCTGTATTCCAGCCCGGACAGCGGCACGTAGTTGAACCAGCCTGCGTCGGGGGCCTGACCGGTCGGAAAACTCGCATACAGGAAGATGCCGGCGAACAGGAACACCCAGTACGACAGCGCGTTCAAGCGCGGAAAGGCCATGTCGCGCGCGCCGAGCACGAGCGGCCAGAGGTAGTTCGAGAAGCCGGACAGGACGGGCAGCGCGTACAGAAAGATCATCGTCAGTCCGTGCATCGTGAACAGCTGGTTGTACTGTTCGGGCGTGAGCACCGTTGCGTTGGGGCGCGCCAGTTGAACGCGCATGATCAGCGCTTCGACGCCGCCCATCAGCAGGAAGACGAATGCGGTCACCAGGTAGCGCAGACCGATGGTCTTGTGATCGACCGTCGAGAACCAGCCGCGCCAGCCGGGCCGCGACTCCCAGATTTCGCGCAGCCGCTTTTCCTGCTCGCTGCCGGGCTCGACGCGGCCGCGCCGCGGCGTGCGTGTCAGTGCGGGCACTGAAGCGGAAGCGGGATGTTCGGACATTGAGCGGGCTCCTCGAGTGCGATGCGCTTCAATGCAGCGTCGCCAGATACGCCGACAACGCGGCGGCCTCGCTGGTGGTCAGCGCGATACTGGGCATCAATCCATCGGGTTTGATCCTCTGCGCGTGCTCGATCCAGTCGAGCAGATGGTCGGGCGTGTTGCTAAGCGCGCCTGCCGCGATCATCCGGCGCGAACCGAGATGAGTCAGATCGGGCGCCTGCACGCCGTTGGCCTTGGTGCCGCGAATCGTGTGGCAGCCGGCGCAGCGCTCTTCGAATAGATGCCGGCCGGCCGCGACCGCTGCGTCGCCGGTGGGCACGCTGGCCGCGCGTCCCTGCGCGTCGCGCCACGCGTTGAAGGCGGCGGTGTCCTGCGCGATCACTTCGAACGCCATATGCGCGTGCTGCGCGCCGCAGAACTGCGAGCACTGCCCTCGATAAATGCCGGGACGGTCCGCCTGAATCCACTGCTCGTTGGTTTGCCCCGGAATCGTCTGCGTCTTGCCCGCGAGTTGCGGTACCCAGAACGCGTGCACGACGTCCGCGCTTTTGAGCTGGATCTTCACGGGGCCACCGACCGGGATGTGAATCTCATTCGCGGTACTGAAGTTGCGGGCCGGGTTCGGATCGTCGCTGTAATCGGCTTTCCACCACCAGTCGTAAGCGGTCACGGTGATCGTCAATTGCGGATACGACGCGGGCGACGCCACCGACTCGAGCGTGACCAGTGCATAGGCCAGCATCCCCAACAGCACGACCGACGACACCGCGGTACCGATGAACACCCAGCGGATGCCGCCGGGCTCGGCGCTCAGCGCATCCTCTTGCGTCGCGGGACGCTTGCGGACCATCGCGCCGATCAGCAGACCGGCGACGATCAGCGTGACCAGCGTCACGATCGCGGTGAAAACCCAGCCGAGGTAAAGCGTCGGACGGGCCGCCGGGCCCGCCGCGTGCAGGAAGTAGTTCAGCGGTGCCACCGGGTTTGCGTGCGCGGAGCTTGCGGACGCGATATCCAGCGCCGCTAACGACGTGACGCTGCCGCGCCTGATGCGCCGTCCTGGCGTTCCGGATGCTTGCGCTGCTGCCACTGGGGACCCCGCTGGTGATTAGCTTTCAACACGCGTCGTCCCCCTGCGAACGAGACGACGCTTAAGCAGGCCAGCAAAAATCAGGCCGCGTGTGCGGCTGACGGGAGCGGGTCAGTAGAAGGGTGGATTCGCTCGGTCAGGCGAGCTGTCGTGTAAGCGGGAGTTGCTGCCGTGAAGAATTTGTTTTAATAGTTGCCTTCTCAAAAAAAATCGCCTCTAGAATGCCGCTCTGCATAACTTAGTTATTTATGAGTTCACTGTTATCGGACAATCTGGAGGACAGGCGTTTCAATGCACGTTCGAATTGAATGGTAAGCCAATGAGCGAATTAGGATTGGCGCTCTATCGTTTCCTGCATACTCCGGGCAGGGGAGTTATATCAACAAAGCGGCTGGAATGTGCACGCCGAAGATCGGCGCCATTCCGGTCGGCCGATATTTTATTTTTAACCGAAGATCCGGCGGCATTCTTGGGCCATGGAAAGATCGGCTTAATCTGAATGGCAATAACAAGAGCGAATGGTTCGCGCTCCACGCGATCGACGCTAATATTGACGACGATAAAGTCTTATGCGACGGCATTATTCGTGGCCAGTTCCGATTGCATCCGAAGGGTCGATTGGGGAGGAGCGAGGGCTGCATAACTATCGACCGACTTGCAGACTGCCATCATATCCGTTCGATATTTACCAACACGCCGAAAGTATCAGTTCCTGGATCGGAACTTAAAGCGTACGGTGAAGTGACGGTGAAATGAAAAAACTTTTAATCTGCCTCGCAGTCGGTTTCGGCTTACTGCTCGCAATCTTTGCCAATGCGCTGTGGTGGATGATGAATCCAGAAGCGCCCCTGAACTTTTCGAATCCGATATGGAAATTGGCGGTTCGTATGTACGGGGTCAAGACGGCATACCAAGAATCCGACCTGGCGTTTCTCATGTCGTCGGCCGGAATCGTGCTAGGTTTTGCCGCAGCAATTCTGCTTGTCTGGCGAAGCAAGAAACGTGGTCAGCGAAAGCTTGACGACTAGCCATCTTACGGTGGAAATAATCGCTGCCTCCGCATCAAAAATTGCGTCCTAAGCCCGCCGACCAGCGGGCTTTGTCGTTCTCCGAAAAAGCGATTGCACACCACCCGGCGTTGAGTGTGCGCACGGTTAGTTCGTCGGACTCCGAGGGGAAAGGGCAATAAGCGGTATGACGGGCGACCCGCCCCGTCGTCCGCAAAAGATCACAGGTCGAGCACCAGCAGCGGCGATTTCGCGCGCGAGCAGCACGGCAGGAACTGATCGTTCGCCGCGCGTTCCTCGTCGGTCAGATAGGAATCCTGGTGATCCGGCTCGCCAGACAGCACTCGCGTCAAACAGGTACCGCACACCCCCATCTCGCACGACGTGATCACTTCGACGCCATGCGCGGCCAGCGCCTGCACGACCGTGCATTCGGGCGGGACGTCGATCGTCGCGCCGCTGCTCGCGATGCGCACCTGGAAGCTGCCGCCCGTCGCCGGCTGATTCGCGGCCGCGCCGAAAAACTCGTAGTGCAGCCTGTTTTCCGGCCAGCCCTTGGCACGCGCGGTCTCGAGCACGAAATCCATGAAGCCGCGCGGGCCGCAGACATACAGATGCGTGCCGGGCGGCGCATCGCTTAGCGTCTGCTCGATATCGAACGTCGAGCCGCCCGGATGATCATCGTGATGAAGCTGGACTGACTTCGCGAAGCCAGCTTGTGCAAGACGCTCGACGAACGCCGTGCGTTCCTTCGAGCGCGTGCAATAGTGCATGTCGAACGAAGCGCCCGTGGCGGCGAGCCGCTCGGCCATGCAAAGAATCGGCGTGACACCGATGCCGCCCGCGAGCAGCAGATGATGTGCCGCATCGTCAGCGAGCGCGAAATGATTGCGCGGCGCGCTGATCTGCAGGCTATCGCCTTCGCGAAGCAAATCGTGCACCGCTTTCGATCCGCCGCGTCCCGCTTCGTCGCGCAGCACCGCGATCAGATAGCGATGCGTTTCGCGCGGATCGTTGCACAACGAGTACTGACGCACGAGCCCGTTGGGCAAATGCACGTCGACGTGCGAGCCGGCGTCGAAAGCGGGCAACGCCTGACCGTTTTCGCTCGCGAGTTCAAAGCTCGCGATACCGGGCGCTTCGTCGCGCCGGCGCACGACCACCACATTCAGCACGGGATGATTCATGTCGCCGTCCGCACCGGAATCACGCGCGTCACTTCGGCCCGGGGCGCGCCAGCCTGCGGCGCGCCCGTCTCCGCGCGCTCCTGCGCGACGAGCCGATCGATCACGCGACGCGACATCACACCGCCCGCATCGATATTGAGTTTCAGCAGATTGCGCTCGGGCCAGCGCAGCAGGTTCTGCTGCTGACGTTCGAGCATCTCCAGATCTTCACTGAAGATCTTGCCCTGTCCTTCGCGGATGCTTGCGGTCAGCGCGGCATCGTCGGGACGGAAATTGCGCGCCATACCCCAGAAATACCAGATCGATGTTTCGGTTTCCGGCGTGATGAAATCCACCACGATCGACGACGCCTTCTTGTCGGCCGGCGCGTGGTAGCCGCCATGTCCGGCATGCGCGACGCCCACCTCGATCAGCACGTGACTCGGCGGCGTGAAGTGGCAGATCTGCCAACGGTCGACGGGCACGTCGTCGGCGAGACCGTTGCCGCGCAACGCCATCTTCCAGAACGGCGGCGCGGCGACGTTTTCCATGAAACGGCTCGTGCGCACGGTATCGCCTTCGGCCACCGTCTTCGGCGCGGCTTCGTCGATTTCCTTTTGCCCGATGCTGTTCGCGTGCACATAGGTCTCGTGCGTCAAATCCATCAGGTTGTCGATCATCAGCCGGTAATCGCAGCGGATGTGGTAGAGCCCACCGCCATACGCCCATTCGGAACTCTCGGCCCATTCCAGATGATGCAGCTTGGCGGCATCGGCCTGCGCCGCATCGCCGGGCCACACCCAGACGAAGCCGTAGCGCTCGATCACCGGATAGCTGCGAATCGATGGAAAGCCATTGACGCGTTGGCCCGGCATGCCGGTCGCCTTGCCCTGACAGCCCATTTCGAGGCCGTGATAGCCACACACGAGCGTGCCGTCGCGCACGAAACCGAGCGACAGCGGCGCGCCGCGATGCGGACAGAAGTCTTCGAGCGCCACCACGGCGCCTTCCGCGTTGCGATAGAAAACCATCGGCTCGCCGCAGATCGGCCGGCCGAGCGGCTTATCCGCGACTTCATCGGGCATGCATGCGACGTACCACGCGTTCTTGGGAAACATGTCAGTGTCACTCCTTGTTGTTAGTTCGCGCACTTCATTCAGTTCACTCATTGAGATTCAGTGTACTCAATGAGCCTTTAATGATTAAATGAAGGTTTTCCCCTAGACCAACTTTCAATCAGGTAACACGAAGACCAGTTTGCCATTCGCTCCGGAAAGGCACGAGGCCTTCAGAACTAATATGGTCACTTCAACCGATACCAGCACTTCCGCGATCAGCATCGATCTGTACGACCAGCCCGGCCATCTGATCCGGCGCGCGCATCAGATTTCCGTGTCCATGTTTCATGATCTGATCGGGCGCGAGGTGACGCCCGTGCAGTATGCGGTGCTCAGAATGCTGCAGGAATTGCCCGGACTCGATCAGGTCACGCTTGCGCAGCGGGTCGGTCTCGACACGTCGACCACCGCAGACATCGCGGTGCGGCTCGAAGCGAAAGGCTGGATCGTGCGCGAAGTGCTGCCGCGCCGCCAGCGTCGTCTGTTGCTGACGCCGGCCGGAGAGCAGTTGCTCGATGAATTGATCCCCGGCGTCAACGCGCTCAATCACGGCCTGCTCGACGGCATGGGCGACGAGGATGCGCGAGAGCTATTGAGGCTATTGAGAAAGTTCGTGCATCTGAACAACGATCAGAGCCGGGCGCCGCTGCGCAGTGCGAGCGACGACGCGACGCCGAACTAGCCCCCTGGCATCCTCCGCGCTCTCAGTGCTACGGCGCGACCTCCACCACGATCTTGCCGCGCACGTGGCCTTTCGCGAGCCGTTCGAGCGCGTTGGCCGTGGCATCGAACGAAAACCGTTCGGCGACCACGACACGCACGCTGCCGTTATTGATCAACGAGGCGATCTCGGTCAATTGCCGCCCATCGGGCCGCGCGGTATAACGCGCGGCCCGCGCGCCATGGCTCGACGCCTCGGTCTGCGACGGCTCGTTGAGCGTCGAGATCAGCGCGCCGCCGGT
>NZ_JBFPKG010000045.1:0-60413 GCF_040948665.1 Paraburkholderia sp. BR14320 | reverse complement strand
CATCGCGCGCAGCCGTCGACGCGGGCTTCGTGCCGAACGACTATCAGGTCGGCCAGACCGGCAAGATCGTCGCGCCGCAACTGTACGTCGCGGTCGGCATCTCGGGTGCGATCCAGCATCTCGCCGGTATGAAGGACTCGAAGGTCATCGTCGCGATCAACAAGGACGAAGAAGCGCCGATCTTTAGCGTGGCCGACTACGGCCTCGTCGGCGATCTGTTCGCCCTCGTGCCGGAACTCGTGAAGGAACTCGGCTAAGCGCCGCGGCGGCTGAACAGGCCGCCGAAAATAAGCGAAGGGCGCAGGACCGACCGAGTCCCGCGCCCTTTTTTCATATCAAGGGAGGAGAACCGAAATGAGCTATACGGCGCCCATCAAGGACATGCTGTTCGTGATGAAAGAACTGGCCGGACTCGAAGACATCGCGAAGCTGCCCGGCTTCGAAGACGCAAACTTCGACACGGCGCGGGCCGTGCTCGGCGAGTCGGCGAAACTGTGCGGCGAAGTGCTGGCGCCGTTGAACGTCGACGGCGATCGCAACCCGAGCAGCTGGAAGGATGGCGTCGTCACCGCGACGCCCGGTTTCAGAGACGCGTTCCGCCAGTTCACCGAAGGCGGCTGGCAGGGTGTGCAGCATCCGCTCGACTATGAAGGGCAGGGGCTGCCGAAGCTGATCGGGACGCCATGCGTCGAAATGCTCAACGCGTCGAATCTGTCGTTCGCGTTGTGTCCTTTGCTGACCGACGGCGCGATCGAAGCACTCTTGACCGCCGGCAGCGAAGCGCAGAAACAGACCTTCGTGCCGAAGCTGATCTCGGGCGAATGGACCGGCACGACGAACCTGACCGAGCCTCAGGCGGGCTCGGATCTCGCGCTCGTGCGCACGCGCGCCGAGCCGCAGGCCGACGGTTCGTTCAAGCTGTTCGGCACGAAGATTTTCATTACCTGGGGCGAGCACGACATGGCGAAGAACATCGTTCATCTCGTCCTTGCGCGCACGCCCAACGCGCCCGATGGTGTAAAGGGCATTTCGCTGTTCCTCGTGCCGAAGTTTCTCGTCAACCAGGACGGCTCGCTCGGTGAGCGCAACGATGTGCATTGCGTGTCGATCGAGCACAAGCTCGGCATCAAGGCGAGCCCGACCGCGGTGCTGCAGTTCGGCGATCACGGCGGCGCGCTCGGCCAGCTGATCGGTGAAGAGAATCGCGGCCTCGAATACATGTTCATCATGATGAATGCCGCGCGTTTCGCGGTCGGCATGCAAGGGGTCGCGATCTCGGATCGCGCGTATCAGAAGGCGGTCGCGTATGCGAAGGAGCGCGTGCAGAGCCGTCCCGTCGATGGCTCCGCGAAGCAGTCGGTCGCGATCATCCAGCACCCGGACGTGCGCCGCATGCTGTCGACGATGCGCAGCCTTACCGAGGCGTCGCGCGCGCTCGCGTACGTCGCGGCCGCGCATTGCGATATCGCGCATCGTCATCCCGACGAAGCGACGCGCGCGAAGCATCAGGCGATCTACGAATACCTGGTGCCGATCGTGAAGGGCTGGAGCACGGAGCTGTCGATCGACGTGACGAGCCTCGGCGTGCAGGTGCATGGCGGCATGGGCTTCATCGAGGAAACCGGCGCCGCGCAGTACTACCGCGACGCGCGCATTCTGCCGATCTACGAAGGCACGACCGCGATCCAGGCCAACGACCTGATCGGTCGCAAGACGCTGCGCGACGGCGGCAAGGTCGCGAAGGAACTGCTCGCTGGCATCGCCGAAACGGTTGAAGCGCTCGGCGCGCAGCAGGGCGCGGCGTTCGCGTCGATGCGGACGCAACTCGCTGAGGGTCAGCGTGCGCTCGGCTCGGTCGTCGATTTCGTCGTCGCGAATGCGAAGGGCGATCCGAATGCGGTGTTCGCGGGCAGCGTGCCCTATCTGAAGCTCGCCGGCATCGTGTTGGGCGGCTGGCAGATGGCCCGTGCGCAGCTTGCCGCGGCGGCGAGGCGCGACGAGGATCCCGCGTTTCATGACGCGAAGATCGCGACCGCGCGGTTTTACGCCGAGCATGTGCTGCCGCAGGCGGCGGCGCTCGAAGTGGCGATCGTCAGCGCGAAGGGTGGCGAGGGCGTGCTGGCTTTGTCGGAAGACCAGTTCTGAGCATGCCTCGATGCCTGCCGCGATTGCGGCGGCACATTGAAAAGCAAACGGCGCCTCGCAAGGCGCCGTTTGCTTTTGCAGTTGCTGTTTGTTGCCGCGTGCGCTTGCGGCCAATGCCGCGTTAGCGCACGCGCTAGAACTCACGCATACGCCGGCCGATGTTCGCCCGCCGTCTCGCCGAGATAGCGATGCACCGACAGATCGTCCGCGCGAATCGCCGGTTGCTTGCCTGACATCAGGTCGGCGAGCAACTGGCCCGAGCCGCACGACATCGTCCAGCCGAGCGTGCCGTGGCCGGTGTTCAGGAACAGGTTCGGCACCGGCGTGCGGCCGACGATCGGCGTGCTGTCCGGCGTCATCGGCCGCAGACCGGTCCAGAACGTCGCCTTCGACGTGTCGCCGCCGCCCGGGAACAGGTCGTTCACCGAAAGCTCGAGCGTCTTGCGGCGCGCCTCGCGCAGTGATTTGTCGAAGCCGACGACCTCAGCCATGCCGCCGACGCGAATCCGGTCATCGAAGCGCGTGATCGCGATCTTGTAGGTCTCGTCCAGCACGGTCGACACCGGCGCGGCAGCCGAGTCGACGATCGGCGCGGTGATCGAATAACCCTTCAGCGGATAGACCGGAATCTTCACGATGCCGTCGAGGAAGCGCGTCGAGTACGAGCCGAGCGCGACCACGAACGAATCCGCGCGCACCAGTTCGCCGCCGCACTGCACGCCGGCGATGCGGCCGCCCGTCATCGCGAGTGCGTCGATCGGCGTGTTGTAGCGGAACTTGACGCCCAGCTGCTCGGCGAGCGCCGCGAGGCGCGTCGTGAACATCTGGCAGTCGCCGGTTTCGTCGCCCGGCAGGCGCAGGCCGCCGGTGAGCTTGTGCGACACCGCGGCGAGCGCCGGTTCGGCCTTGCCGAGTTGGTCGGCGCTCAGCAGTTCGTACGGCACGTTGGCTTCCTGCAGCACGGCGATGTCTTTCGCTGCGCCGTCGAACTGCTGCTGCGTGCGAAATACCTGCAGCGTGCCGCCGGTGCGGCCTTCGTACTGGATGCCGGTGTCGGCGCGCAGCGCCTGCAGGCAGTCGCGGCTGTATTCGGCGAGCCGCACCATGCGGCCCTTGTTCACCGCATAGCGCGGCGCCGTGCAGTTCTGCAGCATCTGCCACATCCATTGCAGCTGGAATGCGGTGCCGTCGAGGCGGATCGCGAGCGGGGCGTGCTTCTGGAACATCCACTTGACGGCCTTCAGCGGCACGCCCGGCGCGGCCCACGGCGACGCGTAGCCCGGCGAGATCTGGCCCGCGTTGGCAAAGCTGGTTTCGAGCGCCGGGCCGGCCTCGCGATCGATGACGGTCACTTCGTGACCGGCGCGCGCGAGGTAGTACGCGCTTGTTACACCGACGACGCCACTGCCCAAAACGACGACTCGCATAGCTGCTCCAGATATCCAAGAATTGAGTGAGGGCAACGCGCGCTTCGATGGATTCGATCTGATTCGATTCAACGAGCTGCAACGTGAGGTGAAATGCCGTCTGCCCAGTGATAACCGCTATACTATTAACTGCGAAGCAGGTTTTGTTATCGTATTTTCATCATTTTCAGCAAAAACACCATGCGTACCCAGCGCCATCCCGTGCGGGCTCTCGATAAGCTCGATCACAAGATCCTGCGGCTCCTGCAGCAAGACGGCCGTATGGCGATGAAGGACCTGGCGGAACGGGTCGGTTTGTCGGTGACGCCGTGCATCGAGCGCGTCAAGCGGATGGAGCGCGACGGCGTGATCACCGGCTACTACGCGCGCGTGAACCCGGCCGAGCTGGGCGCGGCGCTGCTGGTGTTCGTCGAGATCACGCTCGATCACAAGAGCGGCAACATGTTCGACCAGTTCCGGCGCGAGGTGCAGAAGATCCCCGAGGTGCTCGAGTGCCACCTCGTATCGGGCGATTTCGACTATCTGATCAAGGCGCGCATCGGCGAAATGGCCGATTACCGCAAGCTGCTCGGCGACATCCTGCTGCAGTTGCCGGGGGCGGTGCAGTCGAAGAGCTATGTGGTGATGGAGGAAATCAAGGAGACGCTGACGATCGCGGTGACCGACTAAGTGTCGATCGCTGACGGGATTGGCCGCGCATCTCGCGGGCAACGAAGTGCTCGACAAACGGCGTAAACACTGTATATTTATACAGGTGTTTGCGCCGTTTTCCTTTTGCGCTTCCAGTTTGCGTTTGCTCTGCGTGGCCCACCGTGGATGATCCCGACACCCCTGACATTCCCGAATTTCCGATCGCGCCGCCGGCGCCTCGCAAGGGGCGTGGTGCGGTCACGAACCTGCAAGGCCGCTATGAAGTCGACCAGCGCGAGGCCGTCGACGACGGCTGGCAGGCGGCCGGCGATGACGGTGAGCCGAAAGTGCTGCGCACGCAGGTGTTCGAGGAGCGCGCGAAAACCATCCTCACACGCAACGCGTCGCCCGACATTCCGTTCAATGTGTCGCTGAATCCGTATCGCGGTTGCGAGCACGGCTGCATCTATTGCTTCGCGCGGCCCACGCACAGCTACCTCGGGTTGTCGCCGGGGCTCGATTTCGAGAGCCGCATCTACGCGAAGATCAACGCGCCCGAACTGCTCGAGCGGGAACTGTCGAAGAAATCATATGTGCCCGAGGCGATTGCGCTCGGCGTCGCGACAGACGCATGGCAGCCGGCCGAACGCGACTTGCGGCTTACGCGGCGGGTGATCGAGGTGCTCAGCGAGCGCAATCACCCGTTCGCGGCGATCACCAAGTCGTCGCTGATCGAGCGCGACATCGACCTGCTCGCGCCGATGGCGGAGCGCGGCCAATTCATGGCGGCGATCACCATCACCACGCTGGACGCCGACATCGCGCGCACGCTCGAACCGCGTGCAGCCACGCCGTCGCGCCGGCTACGCACGATCCGTACCCTCAGCGAGGCGGGTATTCCGGTCGGCGTCAGCATCGCGCCGGTGATCCCGTTCATCACCGAACCGGACATGGAGCGCGTGCTCGAAGCATGCGCGGAAGCGGGCGCCAGCAACGCGAGCTATATCGTGCTGCGATTGCCGTGGGAGGTCGCGCCGCTGTTCAAGGGTTGGCTGAGCGCACACTTCCCGGATCGGGCCGAGCGCGTGATGCACCGTGTGCACGACATGCGGGGCGGCAAGGATTACGACTCGTCGTTCTCGACCCGCATGAAGGGAGAGGGCTTATGGGCGGATCTGCTCAAGCAGCGATTTCACAAGGCCGCGCGCCGGTTGGGGCTGAGCGGACGTGACCGCGGCATTCTCGACATGTCGCAGTTTCGCCGGATCGAGTCGCCGCGCGCCGAGCAGGCAAGCGAACCGGCTCGCGACAATCCGCAACTGAGGCTTTTCTAGCGTGCGGGAATACCTGCTGGTCCCGCTACGGTGCGTTACTGCGAAATTGCTTTGGCCGCTTCGACCTGGCTTTCGAAGTAGGTCTGAAATGCGAGCGCGAGACCGGTCATCAGCAGAAACGCACCGATCAGCAGCGAAAAGATCACGACGAAAATGACGGTCCAGCCGGAGCGGCTTTTGCGTTGCGTGTGGGCGTTGAATTGTGCATCCCATTTCTGATCCGGGCGTAGCCCGTAGACGAGCGCGGCCAGAAACGCGGCGAACAGCGAAACCGCGCCGATCGACGCGAGCACCCAGCCGAGGATCGACGCGCGCTCGGTCGCGATCAGCAGCATCACGCCGGGAGTGCCGATCAGCGTGCCGAGCAGATGGGCCCAGCCGAAGATGTCCCGCATGCCATGCAGATAGAAGCGGTGGGCGCCAAGGCTGCCGAACAGGAACGCCAGCGCGGCGGTGAGCGTCTTGGATCTGAAGCGCGGGGAGGTCGAGGCAATGGTGGACATGAACGCGTGGGCAGAGTGACAGGCGGTCGAAAGGAGCGGCGCGCCGCAGGACGTGGACCGACGCGCATTCTACGCCTGCGGCGGGCGGGTGGTCACGTTGAGGGCGAGCGCCCGCGCTGAAAGCGCGGTGGCGAAACGCGCCGGACCTGGCTGAAGACTGGTGCAGCCTCTCAGCCACACGCGCATGCATCCGCGCGCTACGGCGCCGAATATGTGACGCGATAGATCGCGCCGGCGGTATCGTCGCTGATCAGCAGCGAACCGTCCGGCAGCGGCAGCACGTCGGCGGGACGGCCCCACACCGATTCGCCGGGTTGCAGCCAGCCTTCGGCAAAGACTTGCTGGCGTGCGTGGCTGCCGTCAGGGTCGGTGATCACGCGCACCACGCGGTAGCCGACCTTCTTGCTGCGGTTCCAGGAGCCGTGCTCGGCGATGAAGATGTTGTTGCGATAGTCGGCCGGAAACATCGGGCCGTCGTAGAAGCGCATGCCAAGCGCCGCCACGTGCGCGCCAAGCTTGACCACGGGCGGCGTGAATTCGCTGCATGGATGATCCTTGCCGAACTCGGGGTCGGGCGTGTCGCCGCCGTGACAGTACGGAAAGCCGAAGTTCATTCCGACTCGTGACGCGCGGCTGAGCTTGTCGCTCGGAACGTCGTCGCCGAGCAGGTCGCGACCGTTGTCGGTGAACCACAGTTCGTGGGTGACCGGATGCCACGCGAAGCCGACCGAATTGCGGATGCCGCGCGCGACGACCTCGTAGTGGCTACCGTCCGGGTCCATGCGGCCAATCAGCGCGAAGCGGTCCGGATCTCTCTGGCAAATGTTGCACGGCGCGCCTTGCGGCACGTACAGCTTGCCATCCGGGCCGAACGCGATGAATTTCCAGCCGTGATGCGTGTCGGTCGGCAGCTTGTCAGTGACGACGAGCGGTTTCGGCGGATCGTTCAGGTGCGAGTCGATCGCATCGAAGCGCACGATTTTCGACACGGCCGACACGTACAGCGCGCCATCGTGCCACGCTACGCCGGTTGGCATCTGCAGCCCGGACGCGATCACGTGGCGGCCCGTCACGCGGCCGTTTCGCAGTTCCAGCGCATAGACGTGCCCATCCTCGCTGCCCACGTACAGAATGCCCTTGGGCGAGAACGTCATCGCGCGTGCGCTCGGCACGTCGTCCGACAACACCTCGATGTGAAAGCCCGGCGGTAGTTTGATTTTTTCGATGGGTAGCGCGGCGTTTGCGGTCAACGCCTGCGCGGTGAGCAACGTGGCCGCCGCCACGCGTAGAATCCGGCTGCGCGGGGTGCGCGAAACTCCAGCAAAGCGCACGAAAAAGGCAAAAAAGGCGAATCGAAACAGGAGGTTCGGCTGGCGTTGCACACGCGCTCCTTCAGATAATTCGGGCGTTTGAGCGGGGTTGCGCACCTCTTGTAGAAGGCCGGTGCGGCCCGGTTGCTCAGTTTATCCCGGTAAGTGTTTGTTATGGCGTCGGTTTCCCGCTATAATCGCGTGTTTCAGTCGTTCCGAACCCCGGTTTTCAAGGATTCTAGTATGGTCATCATCCGCTTGGCTCGTGGCGGCTCCAAGAAGCGCCCGTTCTACAACATCGTCGCCACCGACTCGCGTAGCCGTCGTGACGGCCGCTTCATCGAGCGCGTCGGTTTCTACAACCCGGTCGCTACGAAGGGCGAATCCCTGCGTATCGCTCAGGATCGCCTGACGTACTGGCAAGGTGTTGGCGCGCAACTGTCGCCGACCGTCGAGCGTCTCGTGAAGGAAGCCCAAAAGGCCCAGCCGGCTGCTTGATATGGCGGCCCGCAGGCGTATCGTCGTCGGTTCAGCCGGCGGCTCGCGCAACTCGCGTGAGCAGTCCGATGCGCGATTTGTTTTACTGAAGCAGACGCCAAAGCAGGCTGCGAAGTTGTCGTCGAGGTTATTCGATGTCTGAGCGTGATTCCGGCAGTTCTGGTACCGCCAAGGCAGCTTCGCGCGCAAAGGCGTCTGGTCAGGCGTCGTTCGGTGCATTCGTCCGCAAGCCGGTCGAACGAACCGACGGCAAGGCGAAAGAGGCGCAAGCCAACGTCGCGAACGCTGCTTCCGAAGCTGCAGAAATGCGTATCGAAACGGCGGCGAGCTGGCCGGCCGATGCGGTCGAGGTGGGCGCGATCGTCGACGCCTATGGTCTCAAAGGATGGGTCAAGGTAGCCGCGCACGCGGATGCCGGGCAGGGCGGAGACGCCTTGCTGAGCGCGCAGCGCTGGTGGTTGCTGAAAGGCCAGGAGCGCAAATCGACGCCGTCCTTGCAGGCCAAAACGCATAGCGACAGCGTGGTCGCCCGTCTGGGTGGTGTCGCTGACCGCGATGTAGCGCTGGCTTTGCGCGGCTCTCGCGTGTACATCAGCCGTAGCGAATTTCCGGCGCTCGAAGCAGATGAATTCTACTGGGTCGATTTGATCGGCCTGGACGTGGTGAATCTCGCTGGGCTCAGCCTCGGCAAGGTCGCCAGCATGATCGACAACGGCGCGCAGTCGGTGCTGCGCATCGAGTATCCGGCTACCGATAAAAGCGGCAAGCCGATCGCAGGCGAGCGTTTGATCCCGTTCGTCGGCGTCTTTGTCAAAACTGTGGACCAGACGGCTAAGCAGATCGTCGTCGACTGGGAAGCAGACTATTGAAATCTATCGTTGAGTGGGGAGAGCGATGCAGTTCGATGTCGTGACGCTCTTTCCAGAAATGTTCCGCGCGCTGACTGACTGGGGTATCACCAGCCGGGCCGCGAAGCAGCAGCGTTATGGGTTGCGTACGTGGAATCCGCGCGATTTCACGACCGACAACTACCGCACGATCGACGATCGCCCGTACGGCGGAGGCCCCGGCATGGTCATGTTGGCTCGGCCCCTCGAAGATGCGATCACGGCCGCGAAAGCGGCGCAGTCGGAGCAGGGCATCGGTGCGTCGCGCGTCGTTATGATGTCTCCGCAAGGCGCGACGCTGAATCACGAGCGCGTGATGAAGTTCGCGGCCGAACCCGGTCTGATCCTGTTGTGCGGGCGTTACGAAGCGATCGACCAGCGTTTGCTCGACCGTGTCGTCGACGAAGAAGTCAGCCTTGGCGACTTCGTGTTATCGGGCGGCGAGCTGCCCGCAATGGCGTTGATGGATGCGGTCGTGCGTCAGTTGCCCGGAGTGCTGAACGACTCGCAGTCGGCGGTGCAGGATAGTTTCGTCGACGTGCTGCTCGATTGTCCGCACTACACACGTCCCGAGGAATACGAGGGCGTGCGGGTTCCCGATGTGCTGCTCGGCGGCCATCATGCGGAAATCGAAGCGTGGCGGCGGCGCGAAGCACTGCGCAACACGTTGAACAAACGGCCCGATCTGATCGTGAAGGCCAGAAAGAACAGAATGCTGAGCCGTGCCGACGAGGCGTGGCTCGCAAGTCTCGCGAAGGAAGAGCCGAAGGCCTGAGGCTCCGGTCTTTCGAGCGGACAAGAGGCGGTGCCGTACATGCGTGTGCGGTGCCAGATGTGAACCCATCCTCTATCGGGGCCGTAGCCCAACGCAGCAAGCGCGGGCAGGTACGAACGCCGACAAGATGGATCTAGGAGTCAGTGATGAATCTGATTGCAAAACTCGAGCAGGAAGAAATCGCGCGCGTTCTCGGCGAAAAGACCATTCCGGATTTTGGTCCGGGCGATACGGTCATCGTCAGCGTGAACGTGGTTGAAGGCACGCGTAAGCGTGTGCAGGCTTACGAAGGCGTCGTGATCGCCAAGCGTAACCGTGGTCTGAATTCGTCGTTCATCGTCCGCAAGATTTCGTCGGGCGAAGGCGTCGAGCGTACGTTCCAGACGTATTCGCCGCTGCTGGCAAGCATCGTCGTCAAGCGTCGCGGCGATGTGCGTCGTGCGAAGCTGTACTATCTGCGCGAGCGTTCGGGCAAGTCGGCTCGAATCAAGGAAAAGCTGGTCTCGAAGGACCGCGCTGCTTCCGAAGCGTAACTGCTGTAAGAAAAAGCACCCCTCGCGGGTGCTTTTTTGTTGGCCAGGTCAAAATAGCGGCATGTCCCCGCTCATCAGAGAGACCCGTTGATCCGCCCCGTCTTTGAGCCCGAAACTCTGCCTGTCATCGCGACGGGCGCCGATCTGCCACCGGTCACGGGCGAGCGTCTGACGCCCGATGCACTGCGGGCGCGCTTCGATCGGCAACTTGCCTGGACCCCTGAGAAGATCGCCGATGCGCCGTGGCGCAACACCGACCTCGATCCACGCGTGGCCGCGGTGCTGGTGCCGCTCGTCGTGCGCGCGCGAGGCGTTACCGTGTTGCTCACGCAGCGCGCGGACCATCTGAGCGATCACGCCGGCCAGGTGAGTTTTCCCGGCGGCCGCCAGGAACCGTTCGACGCCGATGCGACTGCCACGGCGCTGCGCGAAGCGCGCGAAGAGGTGGGTCTCGACGCTTCGCGCGTCGAAGTTCTCGGCGCGTTGCCCGACTATCTGACTGGCACCGGCTTTCGCGTGTCACCGATCATCGCTCTCGTGCACCCGCCGTTCTCCCTGGAGATCGATCCGCTCGAAGTGGCCGAGGTTTTCGAAGTGCCGCTCGCGTTCCTGATGGACCCGTCCAACCATGAAGAGCGGCTGTTCCGCTACGAGGGCGGGGAGCGCCGCTTCTTCGCGATGCCGTATCCGCGCGGCGAATTGACGGTGGCTCCGGAAGCCGCCGAGCAGCACGGCCCGCAACACGCGCAGACGGCCACGCCAGCGGCCGTGCAAAGCGGCCAGCATTTCATCTGGGGCGCGACGGCCGCGATGCTGCGCAACCTGTATCGGTTCCTCGCCGCATGATTGATATGACCCGCATCGACGCGCCGACGATGCGAGTTGCGCGGACGACGCACTTGTCGGCGCTTTGTCAGCGTCCGCGTTCAGACTCATCCGACCCTGTGCTATCGTTATAAAACAATCGTAAAAACTTAAAAAGCACGGCGCATCGCATGACTTTTTTCTCCGTATTGCTGGCTCTGATCATTGAACAGGTACGCGCGCTCTCGCCGAACAATCCGGTGTCCGCGTTGCTTCAATACCATGCGGAGTCGGCGGCGCACGGATTCGATGCCGGCAAGCAACGTCACGGTCTGCTCGCGTGGCTCGTCGTGGTGGTGCCTTGGACGCTGGCGGTCGCGCTCGTCTACTACGTGCTGTATCACATTCACTTCATGCTCGCGTTCCTGTGGAACGTCGTGGTGCTTTACTTCACGCTCGGCTTTCGGCAGTTCAGCCATTACTTCACCGACATCCATCTCGCGTTGAACAACGATGACGTGCCGCACGCGCGCGAAATTCTCAACGAATGGACCGGGCTCGAGACAGTCGACATGCCGGTCAGCGAAATCGTGCGTCACACGCTGATTCACGCGGTGGTCGCGTCGCATCGCCACGTGTTCGGCGTGTTCTTCTGGTTCCTGATTCCGGTCGGTCCTGCCGGCGCGGTGCTGTACCGTTGCGCGGAATACCTCGCGCGCGCATGGGCGCGGCCGGCCGACGACCGCACCGTCGCGTTTTCGAGCTTCGCGCAGCGTGCGTTCTTCGTGATCGACTGGGTGCCGGCGCGGCTGACGTCGCTGGGCTTTGCGATCGTCGGCAATTTCGAGGATGCGATTTACGCGTGGCGCAATCATGCGCGGCAGTGGCCCGATACGAACGACGGCGTGTTGCTCGCCGCGGGCAGCGGGGCGCTCGGCGCGCGCCTGGCCGGGCCACTCGCGGAGCCGTCGAGCCTCGACGCGCTCGCCACTGGCGATGGCGGTCCGATGCAAGTCGGCGACGACTGCACGCCGCGCACGCTGCAATCGGCGGTGGGCCTCGTGTGGCGCGCAGTCGTGCTGTGGATGATCCTGCTGTTGATGCTGACCATCGCGGTGTGGCTCGCCTGAAGCGGCCCACGCACGCGCGCAGCGCAAGAAAAAGCCGGGCATTACCCGGCTTTTTTAATTCCCGACGACGCTTCACCCCTTCAACGGATCGCGCACAGTCCCGCATTGCCAGCATACGGTGAACTGCGCCTCGAGCATCTCGCCGCACTGCTGACATTGCCATTGCGGCGCGCCTGGCGCCGGTCCTCGCGACGCCGCTTCGATCAGCCGCCGCGCGACCGCCTCATCGCGTTCATCGACCAGCCACAGCTCCGGGGCGCATTGATCGGCCGGAATCTCGCCGAGCGCGCCGTTCAGATAGCGGTTATGCAGCTCGCACGCGATGCCCGCGGTCTCCAGCACATTGACCCAATGCTGTCCGATGATCAGGTTCGGCGCGCGCATCAGTTTCATGTCAGCGGACTATCTGGCTCGCCTCGTGCACGAGTTGCGCATAAAGCGCATGCCGTTCGCGGCGGATCCGGCCGTCGGCGACTGCTTCGAGGATCGCGCAGCCAGGCTCGTGCAGATGATGGCAGTTGTAGAAACGGCAGTTCGGCAGCAGCGGTCGGAACTCGGGGAACGCGCGTTCGAGCCGGCCTTCGGTCAGATGGTGCAGGCCGAATTCCTGGAAGCCCGGCGAGTCGATCAGCGCACCGGCCGCGCCGTTGACGTGATTCACATCGGCCGTACCCGCCGACGGAGGCAGCGGATAAAGACGCGTGAACGTCGTCGTATGGCGCCCGCTGTTCAACGCGGTCGAGATCTCGCGCGTCGCCACTTCGGCATCGGGAATCAGCAGGTTCACGAGCGTCGATTTGCCCATGCCGGACTGACCGAGCAACAGCGTCGCGTGACCGTGCAGATGCTCAGTCAGCGTGGCGCGGGCGGCCTCGGGCTGCATGCGGATCGACACTTCGAGCACCGGATAGCCGAGCGCGCGATACGGCTCGAGCCGCTTGCGCGCGCCGTCCAGAGCAGCGGTAACGTCGATCTTGTTCAGCACGATCAGCGGCTTCAGTTCGTTCGCCTCGGCGGCGACGAGCGCGCGGCCGAGCAGATCCTCGCTGAAATGCGGCTCGGTCGCGAGCACGATCAGCAGCTGATCCAGGTTCGCGGCGAACAACTTCGACTTGTACTGGTCCGAGCGATACAGCAGATTGCGCCGCTCGCCGATCTCGACGATCACGCCTTGGTCCGCGGAAGTCGGCTCGTAGATCACGCGATCGCCGACCGCGACCTCGCTGCGCTTGCCGCGGGGGAAACATTGCAGCAGCGCGCCGCCGTCTTCAGGCGCGACCAGATAGTGGCGGCCGTGCGCGGCCACCACGAGGCCGCCCGTGCGCGCGCCGTGCATGCCGGACCCGGCACCGCGCGCCGCTTTTTTCGGAGCGCGGCCGCTCATGCGTGCTGCAGCAGTCGGTCGATCCGCTGCGAGGCTGGCGGATGCGAATAGTAGAACGCGGTGTAGAGCGGATCGGGCGTCAATGTCGACGCGTTGTCCTCATACAGCTTGACGAGCGCGTTGATCAGATCGTGCGCGTCTGTTTGCGACGCGGCGAACGCGTCGGCTTCGAACTCGTGCTTGCGCGAGCTGAGGCTGCCGAGCGGCGTGACGAAGAACATGAACACCGGCAGCGCGAGGAAGAACAGCACGAGCGCGAGTCCGCTGTTGCCGCCAATGAGCGACGGCCGCACGCCGAGCCCTTCGTAGAACCACACGCATTGCGTCAGCCAGCCGAGCAGCGCGAGCATCGCGAGGCTGATCGCGAACGTGACGAGCATGCGCTTCATCACGTGACGACGCTTGAAGTGGCCGAGCTCGTGCGCGAGCACCGCCTCGATCTCGCGGCCGGACAGCCGCGCGAGCAGTGTGTCGAAGAACACGATGCGCTTGCTCGCGCCGAAGCCGGTGAAGTACGCGTTGCCGTGCGCCGAACGGCGGCTGCCGTCCATCACGAACAGCCCCTTCGCGGCGAAGCCGCAGCGCTTCATCAGCGCCTCGATGCGGGTCACGAGCGCTTCATCTTTCAGCGGCTCGAACTTGTTGAAGAGCGGCGCGATAAAGGTCGGGAAAATCAGCAGGCCGAACATCTGGAACGCGACCCACACGACCCATGCCCACAGCCACCACAGGTTGCCCGCGCGGTTCATCAGCCACAGCACGACGAACAGCAGCGGCAGGCCGAACGCGATGCCGAGCAGCGCGCCCTTCAGGCGGTCCAGGAAGAACAGGCTCTTGCTCATGCGATTGAAGCCGAAGCGCTGCTCGACGCCGAACTGCCGGTAGTAGTCGAACGGCAGGTCGATCGCGCTCGTGATCGCGATCACGGCGGCAACCAGCACGATCTGGCCGACGTAGCCGCGGCCGAGCCAGTCGGAGATCGCGAGATCGAGCATCTGCACGCCGCCGAGCAGCGTGAGCCAGATCAGGACGACCGCGCCGACGACGATCTCGACCATCGCGAGCCGCGTGCGCTCGACGGTGTAGTCGGCCGCGCGCTGATGCGCAGTGAGCGCGATGGTGTTCACGAACTGGCTGGGCACCTGTTCGCGATGCGCGACGACGAAGCGGATCTGCCGCGATGCGAGCCAGAGTTTGGTGCCGACCATCGCGATGACGGCGACGATGAAGAGGGCGGTGAAGTACAGGGTAGGCATCCGAGGATTCCGTGGTATCTATGCGAGAATTATATGTTTCTTCCCGCCTCAGGGCGGAGATACGGTTTAACGCGACGGTTTAACGCATTAGCTCCGGGCAGCAGTTCAAGGCGGCGCTTCAGCGCGGCCGGCCCGGCTCGAACCGCGCGAATCCATTTCAAACGAACACATGCCGCGCCGCGCGGGTTTGCAGCGAAGCCCGCGGCGCGGCCCTCAGGGTTGCCTTCATGACTGACATCCTCGCATCCACCGAACAGCCGCCGCTCGTGCGCAGCGACATGAATCTCGTCTGGCTGGACATGGAAATGACCGGGCTCGAGCCCGACTCCGACCGCATTATCGAGATCGCGGTGGTGGTGACGAATTCGACGCTCGACAGGATGGTCGAAGGTCCAGTGCTCGCGATTCATCAGAGCGATGAGACGCTCGCGAAGATGGACGAGTGGAACCAGAACACGCATGGCCGCTCGGGGCTGATCGATCGCGTGAAGGCGTCGACGGTTAGCGAGGCCGATGCGACCGCGCAGATTCGCGAATTCCTCGGCCAGTACGTGCCGCCGGGCAAGTCGCCGATGTGCGGCAACTCGATCTGCCAGGACCGCCGCTTCATGGCGCGCTGGATGCCGGACCTGGAGAGCTTCTTCCACTACCGCAACCTCGACGTGAGCACGCTGAAGGAGCTGTGCCGGCGCTGGCAGCCGGTGATCTACAAGGGCTTCCAGAAGCGCGCGATGCACACCGCGCTGGCCGATATTCACGAGTCGATCGACGAACTGAAGTACTACCGCGAGCATTTCCTCGTGCCGTCGGCGCCCGACGCCGCCGCGAGCGGCAAATAAAGCGCGGGCCTGCACCGGCAGGCCCCAATCCTCGAACCTCAGTCCTGCCGCGGCGCGCGTTGCGCGCTTTTCGGCCGGAACGCCTTCACGACGTCGGCGTTGGTTTCCACGTAAGGCCCGCCGATCAGGTCGATACAGTAGGGCACCGCCGCGAAAATCCCCGGCACCTTGACCACGCCGTCATCGCGCAGGCCTTCCAGCGTTTCCCGGATCGATTTCGGCTGGCCGGGCAGGTTGATGATCAGCGCGGCGTGCTGCGCCGTTTCGCGGATCACCGCGACCTGGCGTGACAGGATCGCGGTCGGCACGAAATTCAGGCTGATCTGCCGCATCTGCTCGCCGAAGCCGGGCATCTCCTTCGTCGCCACCGCGAGCGTCGCCTCGGGCGTCACGTCGCGGCGCGACGGGCCGGTGCCGCCAGTCGTCAGCACCAGATCGCAGCCCACTTCGTCGACCAGTTCGATCAGCGTCGCCGAAATGGTCGGCGCGTCGTCGGCGATCAGCCGCGTGACGACTTGCCACGGCGAGCTCAAGGCCGCGCCGAGCCATTCCTGCAGCGCCGGAATGCCCTTGTCCTCGTACACGCCCGTCGACGCGCGGTCGCTGATCGACACGAGGCCGATCACGATTTCGTCGGGGTGGTTACGTTGCTTATGTTGATCAGGCGTCGCGGTCGTCATCGTCGTGTTCCGGGGCGAGGTCAGCGTCTTCGGCTTCGTCGCCGGCGCCGGCTGCGTTCTTGATCCACTGGAACAGCTCGCGGAAATAGCGCGGCGGCTTGCTCTGCTGCGCTTCCTTGCGCGCGTTGCGGATCAGCGTGCGACCCTGCTGCGGGTCGGCGGCCGGGTGCTGGCGGATGAACTCGGTCAGTGCGGCGTCGTCGGCAAGCAGCTTTTCGCGGGTGCGTTCGATCCAGTGGAGCTTCGCCGTTTCCGTCTTGTTGACGCCGTTGTAGGTGTCGAGCGCGGTACGCAGCGCGGCGGTTTCGGTATCGAGCAGCGAGCGCATCACGCGGCCGACGTACTGGATCTGGCGGCGCTTGCCTTCATGATCGGTGATGCGGCGCGCTTCGCGCACGGCTTCGTCGAGCTTTTCGGGCATCGGCATGCGCTTGAGCGCGTCTTTCGGCAGCGCGACGAGCGCCGCGCCCAGATCCTGCAACGCCTGCATTTCGCGTTTGACCTGGGACTTGCTCGGACGATCGTAGCCGTTTTCGTCGACTTCCGTGACGACGGATTCGATCGGTTGAATGCGGGTTTTGCGTGTCATGGCGGTATTGTAACTTGCCGCGCCGGCCCGACCCGCGGCGGCGCGTACCTTGCTATGATCGCGGGATGCATTTATCCCGCACCCGCGCGCCTCGCGCCGAACACGGTGCGCATACCCTGGGCCGCGCGGCCCCAACAGGACGGCAACCACAATGGCAGCAGACATGGACGTCAAGCAGCGCTTTTTTCCGCATACCCAGGATGAGCTGAAGGAAATCGCCTCGGACATCCTCCGTCACGCGAAGGCGCTCGGCGGTACCGACGCCGCAACCGAAATCTCCGAGGGCGACGGCCTGTCCGTCTCCGTGCGGCGCGGCGAAGTCGAGACGATCGAGCACAACCGCGACAAGATGGTCGGCGTGACGGTGTTCATCGGCAACAAGCGCGGCAACGCGAGCACCTCGGACTTCTCGCCGCAGGCGTTGAAGGACACGGTCGCGGCCGCGTACAACATCGCGCGCTTCACCGCCGAAGACGATTGCGCGGGCCTCGCCGAAGCCGAACTGCTCGAAACCGCGCCGCGCGACCTCGATCTGTATCACCCATGGAATCTGTCGGCCGACGAAGCCGTCGAAATCGCGCGCCGCGCCGAAGACGCCGCGTTCGCGACCGATCCGCAGATCAAGAACTCCGAAGGCGCGTGCGTGTCGGCGCAGCACTCGCAGTTCGTGCTGGCGACCTCGCGCGGCTTCCTCGCCGGCTATCCGTATTCGCGCCACTACATCGCGTGCGCGCCGATCGCCGGCAGCGGCCGCAACATGCAGCGCGACGACTGGTACACGTCGACGCGCAGCGCCGGCGAACTCGCCGATCCCGAGGCAGTGGGCCGTTACGCGGCGCAGCGTGCGCTCGCGCGCATCGGCGCGCGCGGCCTCGATACGCGCAAGGTGCCGGTGCTGTTCGAAGCGCCGCTCGCGGCGGGCCTGCTCGGAGCATTCGTGCAGGCGACGAGCGGCGGCGCGCTGTATCGCAAGACTTCATTTCTGGTCGACAGCCTCGGCAAGCCGGTGTTCGCGCCGCACGTGCAGGTGGTCGAAGATCCGCACGTCGCGCGCGCGATGGGCAGCGCGCCGTTCGACGAGGAAGGCGTGCGCACGCACCAGCGATCGGTCGTGAAGGACGGCGTCGTCGAGGGTTACTTCCTGTCCACCTACTCGGCGCGCAAGCTCGGCATGAAGACCACCGGCAACGCGGGCGGCTCGCACAACCTGTCGCTGCTCAGCTCGAACACGCGTCCCGAAGACGACTTCGAGGCGATGCTGAAGAAGCTCGGCACCGGTCTCTTGCTGACCGAGCTGATGGGGCAGGGCGTCAACTACGTGACGGGCGACTACTCGCGCGGCGCGTCGGGCTTCTGGGTCGAGAACGGCAAGATCCAGTACCCGGTCGAGGAGATCACGGTCGCGAGCACGCTGCAGGAGATGTTCCGCCATATCGTCGCGATCGGCGCGGATACGATCACGCGCGGCACCAAGCAGACCGGCTCGGTGTTGATCGAACGGATGACGATCGCGGGGCAGTAAGCCGGGCGGCGCGTTTCGGCGCCGCCTCGTATCAAACGAAAACGCCACGCAGCTCAACGTTGCGTGGCGTTTTTTTATTGCATGCCGTGGCGCGTGCCGTCAGACGTCCTTGCGTTGATAGGTGACGAACGCGTAATCGAAGTCGTTCGGCGCATTCGAGTGATGCGCTTCACGCGCGATTTCTTCCCACACGTGCGGGTCGATCGCAGGGAAGGTCGCATCGCCGGGGAAGTCGGCGGCGATTTCGGTGACGATCAGCTTGTCCGCGTGGCGCAGCCCTTCGTCGTACAACTCCGCGCCGCCGATCAGAAACGCCTGCGGCGCCTGGTCCTGCGAGGCGAGCGCGAGCGCTTCGTCGAGATTGGTCGCAGTGTCGCAGCCCTGAAAACGCCGCGAGCCATCGCGCGTGACGACGATGTTGCGGCGTCCGGGCAGCGGCCGGCCGATCGATTCATGCGTCTTGCGGCCCATGATGATGGGCGCGCCCATCGTCGTGCGCTTAAAGAACTTGAGGTCTTCGGGCAGTCGCCAGGGCAACTGGTTGTCGCGGCCGATCACGCCGTTGCTGGCGCGAGCGACGATCAGGGTGAGCGTCGTCATCGAATGGAAAGAGGAGGGTAACCGGGCGATTCTACCCGACGCTCCGATGCGCACCGATGCCCGCCCGCCGCTCAGCCGCCGTTCAGCCGCCGCTCACCCTCCCGCCGGCCCGTCCGTGGCGAGCCCTTCCTTGTCATCGGCGCCGCCCGGTTCGCGCAAACCGTGCACGCCCATCAGCCGATACAGCGTCACGCGCGAAATGTTCAGATCCACCGCCGCCTCGTTCAAGCGGTGCCGGTGGCGCAGCAGCGCGGCCTCGATCGCGCGCTTCTCGGCGGCCTCGCGCGCCTGCGTGAGCGTCATGCTTTGCTGTTCGGTAAAACCGGCGAGGTCGAGATCGTCGGCTGAGATCAGCTTGTTCTCGGCCATCACGATCGCGCGGCGCACGCGGTTGATCAGCTCGCGCACGTTGCCGGGCCAGTTGTAGTTGTAGAGCGCCTCGATCGCCGACGGCGTGAAGCCGCGAATCTTGCGCGCGTTGTCGGTCTTGAACTTGTGCAGGATGTGGTACGCGAGAATCTCGATGTCCCGCGCACGCGCGCGCAGCGGCGGCTCGTCGACGCGCAGCACGCACAGGCGATGAAACAGGTCCGCGCGGAACTGGCCGTCGCGCATCGCGCCCTCGAGATCGACGTGGGTCGCCGAGATGATGCGCACGTCGACCGGAATCGATTCGCGTGCGCCGAGCCGCTCGATCTTGCCTTCCTGCAGAAAGCGCAGCAGGCTCGCCTGGCTTTCGAGCGGCAGGTCGCCGATCTCGTCGAGAAACAGCGTGCCGCCGTCGGCCGCCTCGACTCGGCCGATCTTGCGCTGATTCGCGCCGGTAAAGGCGCCGCGCTCGTAGCCGAACAGTTCGGATTGAAGAAGGTGATGCGGAATCGCGCCGCAGTTGATCGGCATGAACGGCGCCTTGCGGCGCGGCGAGCGCTCGTGGATCGCCAGCGCGGTCAGCTCCTTGCCGGTGCCGGATTCGCCCGCGATGAACACGCTCGCGTCGGTGTTCGCGACCTTGCGGATCGTGCGAAAGAGCTGCTGCATCGCCTCGCAGGTGCCGACCATTTCCTCGTCGCCTGCTTCGCCGGCGGGCGGCGGGAATTCCGGGTCGCACAGCGTGACCATGCCGAACGCGTGGCCGGCCAGATAGTCGATCGTCGCGTGCGCGACCGGCAGCTTCACGAAGTCGAAGCAGTAGTGGCGCACGAGGCGTCGCACCAGCGGATCGTTGAGCCGCTCGTTGCTCGCGAGCGCGATCCAGCCGATCTGCTGCTGACGCAGGCTCGCCTCGAGTCCGCCGATGTCGCGCGGCGCGAAGCTCGCCAGATCGACGATGCCCGCGCACGCGAGGTCCGGCTTCAAGAGCCGCCCGAGTTCGTGCGCCGAGCGCGCGGCCGCGACCTGCCAGCCGCGGCTTTTCAGATGCGCGATCAAAGTTTCGTCAGGAGTGCGCGCGACGTATAGCAGCTGTCGCGCGACGCCTGGCATCGCGGCGCTCGCTTGGGCGCCGGTTTCATTGCTCGCCGGTGGAGCGGCTGCCGGCGCCGCGAGCGGCAGATGCGATCCCGCTGCCGCGACGGAAGTCACACTGCTCAGATGAGGTGATTCACGCACGTTCGACCTCGTATCGTTGGCACGTCAGAAGGTGTACGGAAAGCGCACGCCGACCACGAAGTTCGGCGCGTCGGGTGTGAGTCCGATCGATACCGAGCCGTTGATGGTCAGGTGCTTGTTCACGACGTGGTTCAGGCCAAAATTCATCGCCGCGGCCGTGGTCTCGCTGCCCGGCACCTTCTGGTAGCTGCCGCCCGGCGCCTTGGTCTGCGACTCGGGTTCGAGCGCCATCGTGAACGACACGCTGGCCGAATCCTTGTCGGAGAACGCGAGCGCGACGCCGCCGCCGAACTGGACGATATCGCCGAGCTTGACCGTCGCCGGTTCGGTTTGTCCCTGCACCGACGAAATGTCCGCGAACGAACGCGCGAGGTTGTAGGTGTAGGAAACGCTGCCGAACAGCACGACCGGGTCGTAGGTCTTCAGCACCGACAGACCCGCGGTGATGTTCCAGAAACCGGTGCCGGTCGGTAGTCGGGTCGGCGCGACGAGGTTGGTGTTGTCCGCGTCGACCTGCACGACTTTTTCGCCGAACGGCGAGCTGCCGGTCGGCGCCTTCACGCGCAGACTGCCGACCACGTCCGGCAGCGCGTTGGTTTCCCTGACGAACTGATAGTAGATGCCGAAATTCACGTCGCCGATGTCGTGGCTCGACACCGTCGCGTCCGACAGCGTGCTCGCCGCGCCGCCCGCGCCGCCGACGATGAAGGTGCTGCGCCGGTACACGTACGGCACGTCGACGTCGACGTTGATGCGGTCGGACACGCCGTAGCGCGTGTCGAGGTCTGCCATCACCTGATGCGACTTGGTCTGGCCGAGGTTGATGTTGCCGAGGAAGATCGCATCGAGCGCGAGGAAGCCCGACAACTGCAACTGGCGACGGTCGTAGTAGGTGTCGCTGATGCCGAAGTCCATCGTCAGCTTGTGGTCGAACAGTGGCGCATGCTCGCGCTGCACGACCGCCTGCTCGGCCTGGGTGCGCACCGGTTCGTTCGCGCGCTGGGTCTGGCCGACCGCGCCGCTGCCGTCGGTGGCGGCGGGCAGGCCGCCGGCGCTGGCGTTGCCCGCGTTGCTGCCGTCCGGTGTCGGCGGATTGACCGGCACGCCGGTCGCGGTGCCGGTGGTGCCCGCCGGCGCGGGCGCGCCAGGCGCGATCTGCGCGAGCGGCGGCAGCGGCACCGGCAGGCCGTCGGCGCCGGGCTGCTCGGCCACCGTGCCGCTGCCCGCCGGAGCGCCGGCGCCCGGCACGCCGCGGCCGCGTTGCGCCATCTCGAGTTCGGTGACCTGGCGTTCGAGCGAATGGATTTGCCGCTGCTGCTCGTCGACGACGCGCATCAGCGTATTCAGACGGTCCTCCACGGATTGACCGGCGAGCGCCTGCGCGCTCGCCGGCTGAGAAAGAGCCCAAAGCATGACGGCGGCCGGAATGGCCGCGAGAGCCATGCGCGGCACCCTGGTCGATGACACTTTTTTCATTTTTTGCTCCCCCGGTGGTCCGGCCGCGCGGTGCTGCCTGCGCGGCCTTCTCTTCACTGCTTGTGGTGCAACTGGCGGGTGACGGCCCCGCGCCGTTATCTCCTGTTTTGCAGTGCCTGCAGTACGCCCAACTGACGAAGCATCGAAGCCGACATCTGCTGGGTTTGCAGATGCAGTTGCAGGGCGTTGGCGACTTGCTGGTTATTGCCTGCGATCTGCAGCAACTGGGCGATCTGCCCGTTGCTCGGCGCGATGGTCTGGGTGGCGAGCCCAGCGGGTGTCTGCAGCGCGACGTTCA
Organism: Paraburkholderia sp. BR14320; assembly: GCF_040948665.1. NCBI lineage: Bacteria > Pseudomonadati > Pseudomonadota > Betaproteobacteria > Burkholderiales > Burkholderiaceae > Paraburkholderia > Paraburkholderia sp. BR14320. Next base: position 38,185 of record NZ_JBFPKG010000045.1, on the reverse strand, counting down.
CGCCGTTGCTGCCGAACGAAATGCCGGCTTTCACGGAGCCGGTCGAATTGCTGGCCGTCGCCGACGGCGCGTTGGCGGAGCCCGTCAGCGTCGCGGCGCTGTTATTGAAGTCGATCAGCGCGGAGTTGGTGCCGCTGTTGCGATCGCCCGCGACCTGGGTAACCTGCGACACGCCGTTGACGCCGATGCTCTGGCCGCCGCGCGCCTGCGCATTCGGGTTGGCGCCCGAATCGCCTGCATGGCCGTGCGTGCCGCCGCTCACGCTCGCGAACGTGCTGACGGAACTCGTGAGTTGGCCGCCACCGTTCTGTACCGCGCTCAGCGAGCCTTGAGCGAGCGCGCTCGCGCCGTTGGGCAAGCGCCATTGCGAAATGACGTTCAGCATGAAGCCGGAGATCATCGTCGCGCCGGCGTATTTGCCGGTCTGGGTCGCGAGCACATCGTCGCCGACCAGTTGCACTCGCAGCGGCTCGGCGCCTGGCTCGGACCGTATCGAAAGTTCGGGAGCCGGTGGCGAGGCGGCGCCCTCCGAAGCATGGGCAACGCTGCTTGCGCCATAGGCGACGGCACAGAGCACTAACCCAAGCGGTGTGAGGTGTGACTTCATGGCTGGATCAGAACATGTCTGCCTTGTTCAAGCCGTACTCGAAAAAGGGCGTCGCCGCGCTGCCGGCCGCCAGCGCGGCAGCGCGCAGCTTCAGCGCGAGCGACTCGTTGTCCTGCAACAGCGGTGAATCCTCCCTGAAGGGTTTGCCGAGGACCGCGAACACGAGGCCGTTCCAGGTCTTCGCGAAGTCGTCTTCGAGCACGATGCGATTGCCGAGCGCCGGGTCCGCGATGAACACGCGGCCGTCCTGCGCATGCTTGACGATCACGAAATGCTCGTAGCCGTCGATGTTCATCAGGACCATCACGGGGATCTGAAGATGGTGGAGCGCGTCGACGTTGACGCGAAAGCCGCGGCCGCGCAGTCCGATGGTCTCGACGAAATGCTTCATGTCGAGCATCGAGAAGCCGTTCTTGACGACGACTTCGGGCGTAGAAAAAACCATCATCCGGCGGATCAGTTCGGTTTCCGGAATATCGATGCCGTAGCCGTACTTGAGGAGGGTGGCGAGCGCCGCCGCGCCGCAGCTGTAGTCGAACTGTTGATTGACGATGTGGTTGTAGCGCAGGTCCTTCATCGAACGGACCGTTTTCGTCAATGGCACGCCGACGAACGTGGACGTGTCGATGCTCGACTGTGCGGCGGCGTGATTCGCGCACAGCACATAGCCTGCCAGCGCTACGGCGAGCGGTAGCGCCGGGAACCCCTTAAACCCGGTCATGCTGGTCTCCTGCCCGATCCGCGCCGGCAGCTTCTATGGCTGCCGGCGCGCCCTTCCGACTGCTTTGTGCTTCTTCTGCTGGCCCGCGGTCGTCGCGTCGTCGGCTTACTTGCCGCTGTTCAGCGCCGCGATGGCAAGTCCGTTGTGCTGCAGATTGCCCGCGCCGCCGGCGATGTTCACGCCGATGTTGCCGGAGGCGCCTTTCAACGTATCGGCCCCGAGACTCGCGGTGCCCTGGAACTGCCCGTGAACGACCATCGTGGCGGATTGCGAGTTGTCATCCGTTGCGTCCATCGCGGTGGTCAGCGCCTTGCCCGGCGAGGTCGTCGTCACCGCGCCGGCGAGCGCGTTGTCCTGCGCGTTGCCGATGCCGGAAGCGATGTTCACGCCGACGTTGCCTGTCACGCCCGACAGCGACCCGTTGCCGACCGACGCGTTCAGATTGAAGTTGTGGATCGCCGCGCTGCCGCTCGAGGACTGCACGTTGAAGTCCTGCGCGTTGCCGAACACGTTGCCGACGTCGACCGACGCGAGCGACACGTCGTTGCTCTGCGCGTTGTCGATGCCTTCCGCGATGTTGATGCCGAGGTTGCCCGACACGTTGCTGGCCGCGTTGGTGCCGGTGGTCGCGTTCAGCGTGGCGGCCGCTTCGTTGTTGATGTGCTGCGTGATCGAGCCGCGCGTCGTCACGTCGGTCGTCGTCATGCCTTCGTCGATGCCCCAGACGGCGCCGTACGCGTTGGTCGACGAAGAGCTGCTGCGCGAGTAGCTCGACGATTGCTCGCCGATCCTCGCAAAGCCGGAGCCTTCGCTCGCCTCGAAGGCGCCGGCGACGTCCGACGAGTTCGAGTAGCTCGATTCGCGATAACCGGCGTGCAGGCCGCCGTGGGCGCTGAACGAGCCGCTGCCGTGCGAGGGCGTGTTGTGGTCCTGATAGCTGTAACTGCCGCCGATCGAGCCGCCCGCCGAGAGATGGCCGCCCGAGTTCTGACTCGTGTGCGAGAAGCTGCCCGCGATGCCGGCTGCCTGCTGGCTGGTTTCATAGCCGCTCTTCGTCACGCTCGCGCTCTGACTGCCGTACGCATAGCTGCCCGAAGCTTCGAAGCCCTGCGCGTTCGAACTCGACGAGGTATGGCTTTGCGTCGTGAACGCGAATGCCGCGCCACCGCCTCTGAGCAAGCTCCTGTTGTTGTTGATGGTCGTGGTCACGGTGCCGGTGGTGTAGGTCTGCGCCTGCGGATCGAGCGTCGCGTTCACGTTGACCATCTGGTTGTTGTTGATCACCGCGTTAGCCGTGCTGGAGACATGCACGCAGCCAAACAGTCCGACCATACCCTCGACGCCGACCATCTCGCCGACGACCGTCGTATTGAACAGGTAGGCCTTCTGCGGCGCGGCAAGCACGCTGCCGGACGCGGCAACGAGAACGGCCGTGGCAATAAGAGTGCGCTTCATGATTCGCTCCGATACTTAAGTGTGGTCAGTTAAAAAAAGTGCCCGCCGGGGGACGGAGCACAAAACTGTTTGCCGTGGCATTACCGGCGCCGGCTGCCTGGTTGATCTGCACGATTCCGCTCGCGTTACGGAAGGCATCGCTGGAAATGCTTGCCTCGCGCACGCCGTGAATCGTGTTCGACTGCCCCGGACTGCCGTTTTTCGGGGCCGTCGCGGATAGCTCCCCATCCGAGACAGTCTCGACTCCGAGCGCCGCAGTCCCGATCTGGGTGCTGTTGCGCTGCAGATTCCCTGCTCCGGCCGACTGGTTCACCAGCACCGCGCCGGAGGTGTTCGAAAACGCATGGGCCTCGATCGACGCTTGTGCGCGCGGCACGTTCGCGACCACCGACGCGCTTTGCAGGCTCGCGTTCGCGTTGCCGACGGCGGCGCCTTTCGTCACCGTGATCTGGTTGATCTGCGCGTTGTCGAGGCCTGCGGTTTCGTTGACCGAGAGCGCGCCCGTCGCGCCCATGCCCGCGCCGCTGCCGATCGTCGCGGTGGGGCCGACGACCGGCACCGCCGGCGACTGCGCGCGGGACTCGCCGGCGACGAGCGCAGCGACGCCCATGCACAGGCACGCGCAGACGTGCAGGGCAGTGCGCGCCGAAGTGAATTGCAGCGATTGCAGCGATTGCAGCGATTGCAGCGATTGCAGCGATTGCAGCGAGGGGCGCAGGCGCGTGCTCATTTCAGACCTCCGAGCGCGCCGCCGAGCACGTTCGACAGCGGCGCGAGCGCACCCGTCACCGACGAGCTGATCGTGCCGCCGACGCCCGTCGCCGGTCCGCCGATACCGCCCGCGTTCAGCGGGATCGTGTTGCCGGTCGCCTTGCCGGAGAGGATCTGCGTGACGGCCTGCATGCCGGTGCCGCCGAACATGCCACCCGCGACGACGCCGTTCGAGCCGTGTGCGTTGGTCAGATCGGTGTCGCCGACGAGCGTCGCGATCGTCGGGTCGAACGAATTGGCCGGGAACGTGGTGGCGCGCACCGCGACCGGGTCCTGGTCGCGCGGCACCGGGACGAACGCGTCGCGCGGCGTGACGCTGCGCTCGACGATGATGTCGCCGGGATTGGCGACCTGCTCGGCATCCGCCTGGCTCGCGAAGCAGGCGCTGACGAGGACGCTGGCGAGGAGGGCGGTGCCGGCCAAAGCGGCGCGCGGCAAGACGGGAGCGATGCTGAACGAAGCCGCCGGCAGCCCGAGGGCGTGCGGCTTCTGGTGGTTCGTGCTCATGTCCCGGTCCCTTCTCTGTTGTTGCTTGTGTCCCGCCGTCGTGGGGCGCGTCAATTTTGGCGCGGCCACCGGTCCCGCATTCCCTGGTTGTTTGCTATCGGTTCGTTGCTTCGTCCTGCTTACCTGCGCTGGTATGCCGCGACGTTGCCCTGGGCGGCGCGTGCTGCATCGACGGGCACGGGCAGCGGCGAGGGCGGGGCGATCTCGTCCCACAACGTCACCTGGTTGCCGCCGCTTTGCATCAGCCGCGGCGGCGCGGCGACCATCAACATGCCGACTGCGCCGCCGCGTTGCCGCGACAGGATCTGGTCGTCGAGCGAAATATCGTTTATCGATGCAGCATCGGCAGCCGGGTTCGACGCGTTGGCGGCAAGCTGGCTGTCGTCTTCCGCGGCAACCGGCGAAGCGGTTTGTAGGCTGGGGGAGGCGGGCTCGGTGGCATCGTTGAAATTCGCCAGCGTGACGGATCGCGTCGGAGCGGTTGGCGCTGTCGGGGTGCCGGCACCCGCCGGCAGAGCGCTGAGCGCGAGGGCTGCGCAAATTGCGAAAAATGGCGCGCGGCAGCTTATCAGATCGATGCGGAACGCGAGTCGCATGATGTGTCTCCCTGGTGTTCGCCATTTAGCGAAACATGTGCCATCGCTCGCAATCCATTGATGCGTCTGGCCGCCACCAGCGGAATGACAACTAATGCGTTCGAAATCGGGAAAAAACGTTGCAGCACTGAAACGGGTCAGCAGAAAATACCTATAATTCGATAATCCGTAAGGTACGAACTACCGTCGCGAGAACGCCACGAAAAGCGCTTCCACTAATGTTTTATTTGTCGGCTGAATAAATGGAGATCGGCCGCTAAACCATGATGGGCAAGGGGTCCATCGATTAAATTCGCATAATTGTTTTCGAAGCGGCGCACGTATAGTAAGCTCTCGAAAACAGCTTCAGATTTAAAAAAAGGCCCATATCAGGCCGTCTCAAACACACACGCCGCTTTCTTGGGGATCAGCTGTCCGCACGGAATGGAATGGCCGTTCGGGTTTTGCGATTCGCGAATCCCGGACGAGTCAGCGTGTCTGAACCGCAGTTTCAGGTGCATGCGTCGTCCTTAACGTTCGTTGACGAGAGGATCTGAATAATGGAACCCGCAACGCGGCAACTGATTTACGTTTCGCGTGACCCGAGCGCGGAACTGAATACGCGTTTTATGCAGCGTGGCTGGCATGTGGAAGTCGTGGGATCCGCGCGCGATGCGCGCCGGGCAGTGCGCACCGGCTCGGCAGCTGGCGGCCTGCTCGATTTGTCCAGTGATTTCCAGCCGCACGAAATCGCCGCTTTTGAATCCTGTTTGACCATGCCGAACGTCGGCTGGGTTGCTGCGACCACGCCTGGCCAACTGAAAGACGCCGCGTTGCGCCGGCTCGTGCGCGACTACTGCTTTGATTACGTGACGGTGCCGTCTTCTGGCGACCGTATCGTCGACTCGGTCGGTCATGCATACGGCATGATTTCGCTGAGCGACACGACCTCGCACGACGGCTTGCAAGGCGCCGAGGGCGAGATGGTCGGCTCGTGCGACGCGATGCTCGCGCTGTTCCGCTCGATCCGCAAAGTCGCGATGACCGACGCGCCGGTGTTCATCTCCGGCGAATCGGGCACCGGCAAGGAGCTGACGGCGGTCGCGATTCATGAACGCTCGGCGCGGCGCAACGCGCCGTTCGTGCCGATCAATTGCGGCGCGATTCCGCCGCATCTTCTGCAATCGGAACTGTTCGGCTACGAGCGCGGTGCGTTCACCGGCGCGAACCAGCGCAAGATCGGCCGCGTCGAGGCGGCCAACGGCGGCACGCTGTTTCTCGATGAAATCGGCGATCTGCCGCTCGAAAGCCAGGCGAGCCTGTTGCGCTTCCTGCAGGAGCGCAAGGTCGAGCGGCTCGGCGGACATACCGCGATCGATGTCGACGTGCGCATCATTTCGGCTACGCACGTGGACATGACCGCGGCGATGATCGAAGGGCGCTTCCGTTCCGACCTGTATCACCGCCTCTGCGTGTTGCAGATCGACGAGCCGCCGCTGCGCGCGCGCGGCAAGGACATCGAACTGCTCGCTCGGCACATGCTCGAACGTTTCAAGAAGGACGCGAGCCGCCGTCTGCGTGGCTTCGCGCCCGACGCAATCGCCGCACTTCATAACTACGGTTGGCCCGGCAACGTGCGCGAGCTGATCAACCGGGTGCGGCGCGCGATCGTGATGTCGGAGGGACGTGCGATCACCGCGCGCGACCTCGAACTCGCCGAATACGTCGAGATCGTGCCGGTGTCACTCGCGCAGGCGCGCGAAGCGGCCGAACGTCAGGCTATCGAACTCGCGTTGCTGCGGCATCGCGGGCGGCTCGGGGATGCGGCGCAGGAACTCGGTATCTCCCGGGTGACGCTGTACCGGCTGCTGTGCTCGCACGGCATGCGTCATATGGAAGGCGAGCCGATGTCGGCGCCGCACGGCGATTTGCCGGCGTCGGTGCAGCATCTGTAGGCGGCGAGGCTGGCGACGCGGCATGTGAAGGTCTGGCGCGTCGCCTCGAAGCACTTTTGCGTGCACGTTTGCCGCTCGCATCTATCGTTTACCGCGTGGTTTTCCTTTCCGTCTGATATTCCCCCTCGATATTTCCCAGGCGGCGCGCCATGCCCCGGCGTCGTCCGGTCGCGCTTGTTAGAATCGGGCTTTGCTCAATTCCGTGAGCGCGCCTGATCGGGTTCGCGCCGCGTCGAAGGAAACCGCATGAAACAATACCTGGACCTCGTCCGCACGATTCTCGACACCGGCACGTGGCAGGAAAACCGCACCGGCATCCGCACCATCAGCATGCCCGGCGCGATGCTGCGCTTCGATCTGCAGCAAGGCTTTCCCGCGGTCACGACGAAGAAGCTCGCGTTCAAGTCGGCGATCGGCGAGCTGGTCGGGTTTCTGCGCGCTTCGCGCAGCGCCGCGGACTTCCGCGAGCTCGGCTGCAAGGTGTGGGACGGCAACGCGAATCAGAACGCGCAGTGGCTCGCCAATCCGTATCGCGAGGGCCCGGATGATCTCGGTGACGTGTACGGCGTGCAATGGCGCAAGTGGCCCGCCTACAAGGTGCTCGACGCCAGCGCGAGCGCGCAGCTGGCCGACGCGCAAGCGCGCGGTTTTCGCGTGATCACGCAGTTCGACGAAGATGGCCGTTCGAAGGTGCTGCTTTACAAGGCGATCGATCAACTGCGCCAGTGTCTCGACACCATCATGCAGAACCCCGCCGATCGACGGATTCTGTTCCATGCCTGGAATCCGGCCGTGCTCGATCAGATCGCGCTGCCGGCTTGCCATCTGCTGTATCAGTTTCTGCCCAACGTTACGCGCCGCGAAATTTCGCTGTGTTTGTATATCCGCAGCAACGACGTCGGGCTCGGCACGCCGTTCAATCTGACGGAGGGCGCGGCGCTGCTGCATCTGGTCGGACGCTTGACGGGCTATACGCCGCGCTGGTTCAGCTATTTCATCGGCGATGCGCACATCTACGAGAATCAGCTCGATATGCTGCACCAGCAGCTCAAGCGCGAGCCGTACGAGAGTCCGCGGCTCGCGATTTCCGATCGCGTGCCCGACTACGCGAAGACCGGCGTGTACGAGCCGGAATGGCTCGAGAAGATCGAGCCGGCGGATTTCTCGCTGATCGGCTATCAGCATCACGAGCCGCTGACAGCGCCAATGGCGATCTGATGTCGGTGGAAGCGGGGCGCTAGCGTTCGCCCCCGTCGAATACAGAAAAGCCCCGCGATGGTTTGCATCGCGGGGTTTTTTTGTCGCAACGGCAGGTGTCCTGCTCAGCTCCTGTGATGGTCGTCGCGATTGCCGCCGCCCTGGTGCTGCTCGACGTGTTGCGGTTGCGGTTGCGGCTGGGGTTGCGGACGTGCTTGCTGCACCGGCTGAGGCCGCGGTTCGGGGCGGGGCTGCTGCATCTGAATCTGCGGACGCGGCTCTGGCCGGGCTTGCGGCATCGGCATTGGCTGCGGTCGCGGCTCGAAATGCGGCTGTTGCGCCTGCTGGAATTGCGGCTGGGGCCGAGGGGCTTGCGGCATTGGCTGCGGACGCGGCTCGAAATGCGGCTGCTGCGCCTGCTGCAACTGCGGCTCGGGCCGAGGGGCTTGCGGCATCGGCTGCGGACGCAGTTCGAAATGCGGCTGTTGCGCCTGCTGCATTTGTGGTTCGGCACGCGGTTGCTGCGGCGCGACGGCGCGCGGCACCTGTTGCATCGCAGGCGGATGCCAGTTCGACCCACGCGCCTGTTGCTGCGCGGACGGGTTTTCCGGTGGATGCGGCACACCGGACTGCGGCGCGACGCTCGGCTGCTGCGGACGGCCGGGCTGTTCGATGCGCGGCGCCTGCTGCGCCATCGGCGTATGCGGCTGCGTCCATGCGGGCTGAGACCGACCGACCGCACCCCATTCCTGCGGCGCGCCATGCTGCCGTGCGTGCGCCGCCGCGTCGGCCGGATTACCGCCGCCTGCTTGCGGCGGCCGCGGCACTCCGTTCGACGGATGGCCCAGATTGCCCGCGAACCCGCTCTCTCCAGGCTGCGGCGGACGCGCGTTGCCGATCATCTGCGGCGGCATGCCCGCGCGCGCTTGCGGAGGCGCTTCGCCACGCGGCCCCACGGCGCCAGCTTCACCGGGCCGCTGACCGGCCTGCTCGACGCCATGCGGCGCGTTGCCGCCGATTGCGCCTGGCGTACCAGGCGCACCCGCCGCCATCCCCGGCGGACGTCCCGGCACGTGCGATTGCACGACCCGCACATTCGCCATCGGCAGCGCGCCCGGAGCGCCGGTCATATGCGCGGGCACCGAGGTGCGCACGACCGGCTGGCCGCCGCCGGGCACTCGACCGCCGCTTTGCGCGAAGCGTTGCGCGAGTTCGTCGTGATAAGCAGCGGGCATGACGGGATTGCGGGTCGCGACTACGGGCCGGCCGACGACGCTCGCCGGTGGCCGATAGTTCGCGCGCCGCAGATCCGACCCGAAGCTTTCGCGCACCGGCGCGATCCCCGGTGCACCCGGATTGATCCGCGCGTTGCGCCACTGCGCCGGGTCGACTTTCTGCGAGAAGCGTCGGACCGGCTGACCGTGCACGAACGCGGTCGCCGGCACGGCCGTCACACAGCCCGGCACGCGATAGTTCACGTACGTGTTCACGTTGCGGTGGTAGTCGTTGAAGATCGACGTGCGGTTCACGCGGTTGTAATACCCGGCGCTCCAGCGATCGTGACCGCGCCAATGCGGATGCCACGGCTCGCCCGGCCCGAGCGGAAACCACGCGACCCCCGCCGCGATGACGCCGCCGACCGCCAGGTTGACACCCCAGTCGGCGCCGCCGCCGTCATCACCGACGAACGCGACCAGCGCCGGCGCATAGGCCGGCGCCACGTCGGCTTCGAGCGGACCGGGCACCCAGGCCCACGTGCCGTCGATGTCAGCCCAGCGGCCGTAGTGGTACGGCGCGAATCCCCAAGGCTGGTCGTCGACCCAGGTCCAGCCCCAAGGCGCCTGCCAGACCCAGTGGCCGTCGTGATACGGCACCCAGCCGGCCGGCGTCGCGTTCGGCACCCACACCGCGCCGTACTGCGGCGTCTCGCGCCATGTGCCGTTGGCATCGAGATCCTCGTAGCCGGGGATGTCGCGCGACACGTAGCGCGCCGACAGCGAGCGGTCTTCGGTGGCGTCGCGGCTGGCGGCCCACTGGTCGAGTTCGTCGGCAGTGGGCGCGCGGCTGTCGGCGAGCTGCTGCAGGTCGGTACCGGCAAAGCGGATCTGCTGGCCCGCCGCGACCGGCACCTGGCCGCCGTCGCCGTACGCAATCGCGCTGCCGCTGCGCACGGTGACGGTCGTGCTGCTGCCGTCGGGCGCGACGTCGACGCGGTAGTCGCCGGGACCGTTCACGCCGAGCGCAAGGTTCGGCGTGTCGATTTCATACGACGACCCCGGCGCGAGTTCGCGCACGCGCGTCGACAGCGTGCCTTGCGCGACTTTCAGTTGCGCGGTCGTATCGTCGAGATTGAGCACGTCGAGGCTCGTGTTCTGGCCGAGGCGCACCGCGGTCGAGCCGATGTGCAGTTCGGAGCGGGCGTTCTGGTCGTTCCACAGCTGGTCGCCGGTCGTCAGCGGCCGGTTGATCTGCGCATACGACCAGTCGGTTGCGCCGGCTGGCTCGGTGGTCACTGCGCCGGCCGTGTAGTTCAGACGCGCGATGCGCCCAGGAGGATCGCCCCCCGACGGTTCGCCGCCCGCCCCGACGGCTACCGCGGCGGGTGGCGCAGGTGGCGCTTCCTGTGCGAGAGCGGTTTGCGCAGCGAGCGCAACGACAGCGGACGCGATCAGCGTATAGCCGCTGATCCGGCGATGAATCCCCGCTTGCCGTATGGGTTGCTTGGCGTGTGTCATGACTGATCTCCGACGGACGCGGCAATCGGCCGAGTCCGTTCAGTTACTGTACCTGCCACCTATGTTTCAAGGCCCGCACATTTGTAAGGTGGATTCGCTCGCCTGTAACAAAAGGTCTCGCGCGGGTCTCGCGCGGGTCTCGCGGCTCCGCCGGCACCGTCAGTTCAGCGGCCTATCGGGTCAAAAACGCATCGAATTGCTGATGGCCGGCTGGCGTGACGCGCAGCACGCGAGGCCGCTCGGTCCGCTCGACCCAGCCATGCGCCGACCACGCGTCGAGCAACGCCGCGCCGAGCGCGCCGCCCAGATGCGGCCGGCGCATGCTCCAATCGAGGCAGGTGCACGCGAAGCGCCGCCGCCGGGTCTTCTGCGCGGCGAGGTCGATGCCCCAGTCGGCGAAGCGGGCGGCGCCCTGAGCGGTCGCTTCGAGCGATTCGCCGTTTTGCGTCAGCAGCCCGCGCTCGAGCATGCGCTCGAACATCCGCACCGACAGCTCGCCCGCCATGTGGTCGTAGCAGGTGCGCGCAAAGCGCATTTCCACCGGCACGGTGCGTGCCGGACGCGGCACGGAGCGCTGCGGCGCGCTGACTTGCGCGACGTTCGCGAGTGCTTCGATCGAGGCGGCGATATCCGCCGACGCGATCCGGAAATAGCGATGCCGGCCGCGCACTTCGAGCGCGAGCAGCCCGCCGTCGGTAAGCCGTCCGAGATGGGCGCTCGCCGCCGATGGCGACAGCCCCGCGATCATCGTCAGTTCGCCCGCGGGGCGCGCGCTGCCGTCCATCAGCGCCCACAGCATCGCGGCGCGGCCGGGATCGGCGAGTAGCGCGCCGATGCGGCTCAGGCCGGGGAAGTGGTTCTGGTCGTCTAAGAGGGGGGCGGTCATGGCGCGTCTCCTGAAGGGGCGGCAAAGGGCGCCGCCACGATTTCCACTCTACGCGCATCCGGTATTCGATGTTTCAGCTTTGCGTGAACAATCAATGTGACGGAGGTGTCACGCTCGCCCGCGTTCCCGCGCCGTCTCGTGCCGCCAGGCTAGAATCGAAGCCTGTTCTTGCAGGAATACGATGTGATGAAAACGCTTCTGGCCGTCGCCGCGACGGTTCTGCTGTTCACCGCCTGCGCAGGGGGCGGAGCCGGCTCGGGCTCGGCCGGCAGCGGCAGCATCAGTATGTACGGCACCATCGACCAAGGGATCACCATCCACAATTAGGCCGACCACCGGCCCCTCGGCGTGCCGCGCGCGGCGTGTTCCATGCGACGCCGCGCCGCGCGCAATATTGCGCTCGTATAATCGCCTCCTTTCAATGCATCCGATTGACCGGAGTCAAGATGAGCACTGTTCCCACCGCACCGCTGGACCGTTCGGAAACCACCTTCCGCTTTCTCGCCGAGCCGACCTCGGTCAACTTCGGCGGCAAGGTGCACGGCGGCGCGCTGATGAAGTGGATCGACGAAACCGCCTACGCATGCGCGGCGGTATGGTCGGGGCGCTATTGCGTGACGGTCAGCGTCGGCAATATCCGTTTTCGTCGGCCGATTCTCGTCGGCAATCTGGTAGAGCTGCGCGCGCGCGTCGTCGCGACGGGCCGCACCAGCATGCACATCCACGTGTCGGTGCACGCGGGCGACCCGAAGGGCGGCGATCTGCGGCAAACCACCGACTGTCTGGTCGTGATGGTCGCCGTCAACGAGAACGGCCATCCGGTGCCGGTACCCGCTTTCTTGCCCGAGACCGAGGAGCAGAAGCGCCTCGCCAAGTACGCGATGGACGTGAAGGAAGCGCTCGACGCGATCGTCGAGCTCAAGCCGGAAGAAGTCGCGCAGGGAAAGATCTGAGCGCGGTGGGGCGGCAGGGCGGCGGGCGCTGCGCCCGTTTCTCGCGCCTTCTGTCACGCCGCCTCGCGCATCATCATGCCGTGCGTCCGACCATATCCTTCGGTCGCACCCACTCGTCGAACTGCTGCTCGGTGACATAGCCGAGCGCCAGTGCGGACGCCTTCAGCGTCGTGCCTTCCTTGTGCGCCTTTTTCGCGATCTGCGCGGCCTTGTCGTAGCCGATGTGCGGATTGAGCGCCGTCACCAGCATCAGCGATTCGTTCAGCAAGGTATCGATGCGCTCGTGATTCGGCTCGATGCCGACCGCGCAGTTGTCGTTGAAGCTCTGCGCACCGTCGGCGAGCAGCCGCACCGACTGCAGCACGTTGTGCGCGATCATCGGACGGAACACGTTCAGCTCGAAGTTGCCGCTCGCGCCGCCGATGTTCACCGCGACGTCATTGCCGAACACCTGTGCGCACAGCATCGTCAGCGCTTCGGACTGGGTCGGATTGACCTTGCCCGGCATGATCGAGCTGCCCGGCTCGTTTTCGGGGATCGACAGCTCGCCGAGACCGCAGCGCGGGCCGCTCGCGAGCCAGCGGATGTCGTTGGCGATCTTGTTCAGGCTCGCCGCCACCGTTTTGAGCGCGCCGTGCGCGAATACCAGCGCATCGGCGGCCGCCATCACCTCGAACTTGTTCGGCGCCGACACGAACGGCAAACCGGTCAGCTTGCCGATCGCGGCGGCGACGCTGTCGGCGAACTTCGGATGCGCGTTCAGTCCCGTGCCGACCGCGGTGCCGCCCTGCGCGAGTTCGTACAGATGCGGCAGCGCCGACTCGACGTGCCGGATGCCGTGCTCGAGCTGCGCGACATAGCCGGAGAATTCCTGGCCGAGCGTGAGCGGCGTCGCGTCCTGCAGGTGCGTGCGGCCGATCTTGACGATATCGGTGAATGCTTTCGCCTTGGCGTCGAGCGTATCGCGCAACGTTTTCAGCGCGGGCAGCAGATGCTTGACGATCGCGTCCGCGGCGGCCACGTGCATCGCGGTCGGAAATACGTCGTTCGACGACTGCCCGCGATTCACGTCATCGTTCGGATGCACCTTGCGCGCTTCGCCGCGCTCGCCGCCGAGCAGCTCGCTCGCGCGGTTCGCGATCACCTCGTTCAGGTTCATGTTGGTCTGCGTGCCCGAGCCGGTCTGCCAGACCGCGAGCGGAAATTCACCCGGATGCTTGCCGTCGATGATCTCGTCGGCCGCCTGCATGATCGCGCGGGCCTTCTGCTCGTCGAGCACCCCGAGGCCGAGGTTGACCTCGGCGGCCGCGCGCTTGATCACCGCGAGCGCGGTGATCAGTTCAGGCGACTGCTTTTCCGTCGAGATCTTGAAGTTCTGCAGCGAGCGCTGCGTCTGCGCGCCCCACAGGCGAGCGTTCGGCACCGCGATTTCGCCGAAGGTGTCGCGCTCCATCCGTACGTCTTCAGTCATGGTTGACTCCGCTTCTCAAAGTTCCGAGTTGACAGGCAATAAGGAGAATAGACCGGTTAGCGCATTCCGGTAAAAACCGGCCTGCGGATCGAAAATGTAGGTGCGTGTCTCGCCGTTCTCGACGTCGGTCCAGACGAGCGGCGACAGCGGCGCGCCGATCGAGCGCAGATAGGCGAGCTGGGCAGAGTCGGCGAGCGTCACGCGGTAGCTCTGGTCCGGCTGCGTTGCACGCTCGAAGATCTTCGCGACCTGATTCGCGAGTTCGGGGCTGTGGATCACGAGCAGCAGCTCGGTGTTCAGATTGGCCGAGCGCGGATCGAGGTTCATCGAGCCGATCACAAGTATCTGGTGGTCGATCACGTAGGTCTTCGCATGCAGGCTCGCGCGCGAACGGGAGCCGACCAGCCCCACGTTCGGCGTTTCCTGGCGCGGCCTGAATTCGTACAGCTCGACGCCAGCCTTGAGCAGCGGCACGCGAAACGGACTGTAGCCGGCCTGCACGGCGACTGCGTCGGTGGCCGCGAGCGAGTTGGTCAGCACCGCGATACGGATGCCGCGATGCGTGAGCTCGCTGGCCGCCTGCACGCCAGAGGCATGCGGCACGAAGTAGGGCGACACGATCAGGAAGTCGTGCTGCGCGTCGCGCATCAGTTCGCGCAGCCGCGCGAGCGGCGGGCTCACGTAGTCTGGCGACGGATGCTCGATCTTCTCCGGCAGGTCCACCCTGAATTCCGCGCGCGCCCACGTGAGGCCGAGCTGCTCGCTCGTGATCTGCGCGGCGAGCGGCGTCGCGTTCAGCGGTTTCGCGTTGTACGGATCGGCGTTGGTGCGCCAGTGATGGCGCAGGTCGTCGCGCGTCTGGTCGAGTTCGTTCTGATCGAACTTCTGCTTGTTCAGCGCGCGCAGCGGATAGGCGAGGTCGCTGTTCCAGTAGTCGTCGAAACTCGCGGAGACGTCGGCGACGATCGGGCCCGCCGCGAGCACGTCGAGATCGCGGAACTGCAGCGTTTCGCTCGCGCTGAAGTACTCGTCGCCCAGATTGCGCCCGCCGACGATCGCGAGCTGGTTGTCCGCGATCATCGCCTTGTTGTGCATGCGGCGCGTGAAGTGGCCGATCTGCGTGAACACGTTCGCGGTGCGCTCGAACAAGCCTTCCTGCGCGCTGCCGAACGGGTTGAACACGCGGATCTCGATGTTTTGGTGCGTATCCAGACCCGCCATGATGCTGTCGATGTCCTTGAAGTTCAGATCGTCGACCAGCATGCGCACCCGCACGCCGTGATCGGCCGCATATAACGCGGCGCCGAGCAGCAGCTTGCCGGTGGTGTCCTCGTTGGCAATGTAGTACTGCATGTCGAGGGTTTTGGTCGCCGCGCGCGCGAGCGCGATGCGCATTTGCAGCGCGTCGGTGCCGTTCGCCAGCACACGGAAACCCGACTGCTCCGGATGCTTCGCCTCGAGCGGCGCGAGCGCTTCGCGCAGCGGCGTATCGGCGGTGGCCGGCAGCGCGTGCGTCACCTGGCGGTCGAATGCGGTGGCGGGCGGCTTCGTCGCGCAGGCGGTCAAAAATGCCGCCGCGCAACAGAGCAGGAAGATTTGCCTCGTTGTGCTGACTATCGAGCGGCGGCGCGCGGCCCGCCTATGTTGTTCGAATTGGCCCTGCACGCTGTTTTCCCCTTGTTGCAAGCTTTTCGCGTGGCGACAGCGCAGGCCTGTGCACGCTGTCGAGAAAACCATTCTAAGGGAATTGGGGCGCGGGTTCCGCGTACGTCGGCAAACGCAGCGGAGTGCCGCGCGTTGGTCGCGCGGGCACCGCGGTTCGGTGATCCATCACCTGTTACGAACCACGGCGCGCGAACGCTGTATCAGACGCGCTCGGCGTGCAGCGCGCGCTCGCCCTCGGGATGGGTCGAGCCTTTCGCCGGTCGGCCCGCCCACACGCCCGCGAGCAGCGAGCCCGACAGGTTGTGCCAGACCGAGAACAGCGCGCCCGGCAGCGCGGCGATCGGCGTGAAGTAGCGCTTGCCGAGCGTCGCGGCGAGGCCGGAGTTCTGCATGCCGACTTCGATCGCGAGCGTACGGCAGACGGCTTCGTCGAAACCGAGCAGACGGCCGCCCCAGTAGCCGCCGAGCAGGCCGATACCGTTGTGCAGCACGACGCCGATCATCACGAGGAAGCCCACCGACGCGATGCTCTTCTGCGTGCCGCCCACCACCGCGCCGATGATCAGCACGATCGCGACCATCGACACGAGCGGCAGGATCGGTTCGATCTTGCGCACCAGCTTGCCGAACAGATGATTGACGACGAGACCGACGACGATCGGCAGCGCGACGATCTGCAGGATGCTCATCAGCATGCCGTGCACATCGACAGAGATCGACGCGTCGACGTAAAGGCGCGTGAGCAGCGGCGTCGCGAATACGCCGACGAGCGTCGACAGCGCGCTGATCGTCACCGACAACGCGACGTCGCCGCGCGCGAGATAAATCATCACGTTCGACGCGGTGCCGCTCGCAACGCTGCCGACCAGCACCATGCCGGCGGTCAGGTCGGGCGGCATGCGCAGCGCCTTCGCGATGACCCATGCGGCGAGCGGCATCACGTGGTAGTGCAGCACGATGCCGGCGATCACCGGCGCGGGGCGCGTGAACACGCGCAGGAAATCGCCGGCCGACAGCGTGACGCCCATCGCCAGCATGATGATCGTGAGGAGCGTGGTGACGTGCGGTGCGACGCCGGAAAACGAGGCCGGCGAGAAGTACGCGGCGACCGAGACGAGCACGGCCCAGAGCGGAAACAGGCGGGTGACGCGGGCAAGCATGAGGGGTGGTCCTTGGTTATGTTGTATCGCGAGAAAGCGGGGGCCGCGGCGCGGCCGGGTGTCGGCCGGCGTTGCGGCGTTCGCCGCGCCGAAGCACGGTGAAGCGGGTGAAGCGGCTACGGCAAGCGCCGTGGCGAAAGCGCGGCAGACGCGGGCGGCCAGTCGGAGCCGCACGCGTCGCGGGCAATGGTGGGGTGTCCCGGCGGCGCCAGTCCGGCGCCTGCCTTCGTGAGGCGCGCCGTCGTGCGGTTCGTGGCATGAGCGCGGGTTAGCGCTCGCGTGCAGCGGCGGGCATTTTACCTTTTACAGGGAGTGCTTCAGGAGCGAAGCTTGCCGCTACTGCTCAGACCGAGTGCGCGGGCGGTGTGGCCGATGCCACCGTCGGCGGCTGCCGCCCGCTCAGCTTGTGAAAACGCAGCGTCATCAGCAGCGCGACGCTCGCGAGGCCTGCGGCGAGCCCCCACCACAAGCCGCGCGCGCCGAGGCCGGCGCGAAACGCGAGCAGATAGCCGGTCGGAAAACCGATCACCCAGTAGCCGAATGCGGCGGCGATCATCGGGATGCGGGTGTCTTTCAGGCCGCGCAGACAGCCGGAGCCTACCGCCTGCATCCCGTCGACGATCTGGAAGATCGCCGCCACGCCGAGCAGTGAACTGGCGAGCGCGATGGTCGGCGCGTTGGCGGGATCGTCGAGATGCAGATACAGCCCGACGATCCAATGCGGCGCGGTGATCAGCACGAGACCCGACATCGACATGAAGCCGACGCCGAGCGCGAGCGCGACGAAGCCCGCGTGGCGCGCGGCGAGCGGCTGACCGGCGCCGGCCCAGTAGCCGACCCGCACATTGGCCGCCTGGCCGATCGACAGCGGCACCATGAACGCGACCGACGCGACGTTCAGCGCGATCTGATGCGCGGCGAGTTGCGATTCGCCGAGCAGGCCGACCATCAGACCGGTGGCAAGGAACAGCGTCGACTCGACGCCGTAGGTGATCGCGACCGGCCAGCCGATGCCGAACAGCTCGCCCATCAGCGGCAGCTTTGGCCGCGTCGCGACGACGAAATGCCGGAAGCGCGGCCGCAGATGCAGCAGCGCCATCAGCACGAGCGCGGTCAGCCACACGGTGATCGTGGTCGCGGCAGCCGAGCCGAGAAAACCGAGCCGCGGCAGCCCATACGCGCCGTGAATCAGCCCGTAGTTCAGAAAGCCGTTCACGCCGACGCTCACGATCGACACCCACAGCAGCCGCCGCGCCGCGCCGATCGCCGGCAGGAACGAGCGCATCAGGCCGACGCCGATCAGGCTCGCGGGCGCGCCCCAGCGCAACACCGCCGCGTATTGGCCGACGTTGTGCGCGAGCAGGCCCGGCTCGCCGAACGCGAGCAGGATGTGCGACGCGAACGACAACAGGATGAACGCGGGCACCGCGAGCAGCACGGATAGCAGGAAACCGGTCCAGTAGATATGCGGCACGCGGCCGTCGTCCTGCGCGCCGCGTGCGTGCGCGACGCTGATGCTGACCGAGGTCAGCACGCCTTGCAGCAGCGTGACGACGACGAAAAAGAGGTTGGCGCCGAGGCCGCCTGCGGCGAGCGCGTCGGGGCCCAGCGAGCCGAGCAGGATCGTGTCCGTCACGCTCATCGCCATCTGCGACAGTTGCGCGATCGCGAGCGGCGCGGCGAGCCGCGCGGTGTCGGCCGCGTGGCGGGATAGGGTCGGCGGCCGGCTGGCCGCGTGGGCGAAGCTGGGTTGAGTCATCGAATGCCTGGCGGCGAAAGTTGGCCACTGCGGTGGCAACAGCAGTGGCGACAGCGAAAGGCGGGCGCGAGCGGCGCCGCATTGCATCGCGCCGCGCTCCGACGGGCGTTGGAGCGGTGGCGCAGCGGGCGGGGAAATTCCGCGGCGCGGCGGCGAGCCGGTCAGCCGACTCCTCGCCAGTGGCGCGGTCCGTCGTTTACCTGTCGAAACCGACAGCTTATTGCCTCGCCCGGGCGATGTCGATGGACAACGCACAGTTCCGGTGCGCGGCGTCCTGCGAATTTCCGGAGTGACGTCAGCCTTCGTGGACCGCGATCCGCGTATCGCCGAGCAGCACGACCTGGCCCGCGCGGATCTTGCAGGTTTTGCGCGTCTCGACCCGGCCATCGACCATCACCGCGCCGTCCGCGACCATCATCTTCGCGGAGCCGCCGCTATCCGCGAGGCCCGTGATCTTCAGCAGATTGTGCAGTTCGACGTACTCGCCGGTCAGGGTGAAATTGAGATTGGGCATGGCGTTTGCACCTTGGGCACGGGTCGCGTTGGGGGTTCGCATCATAAAGCAAGTGCACGGCGGCGCGGCGGCTCGGGGCCGTCGCGCCTGTTCTGGATGCATCCAGCGAGCCATCACGCAAGCAAATGAAAGTAGATGTTATTCAGTTGTCGGAAAGTGAAACGTTCCGTAACGCTGGTCGCACCGGATGGATTTCACTCCTAAAGTGCACCTCAGCAGCAAAGCCCGCTGGTACTCCGGGATCGCTCCCCGGCCACCCATCCAGCGACGCACAGACCTGGCGGGGCGCGTGGACCATTCAGTCTTCACGACGCCAGAGAGTCCGCCCGAGTCACAACTAAGTCTAGAGAGGATTGCCATGACCCAGATTCGTACGCTCCTGATCGGTACCGCCCTCACTGCTTTTGCCGCGACGGCCGCCGTCGCGCAGACCGCGCAGCCGTCAACAGGCATCGGCGGTCAGGCGCAGATCCAGAGCCAGGGGGCCGCCGGGATGGCGCCGCCGTCGGCGGCCGGTGCCCAGGGCATGCAGGTGCCGCCTTCGGCGCAAGGCATGCAGCAAGTCCCAGGCGCGCCCGCCGCGCAAGGCGTCGCCGCGCCGCCGCCGGCACGTCTGACGGCTTCGGGCTCGACCGACCCGCTCGTGCAGAAGCGCGACGCCGACGCGAAGGCCAACGCCGAGTATCGCGCGGCGAAGAAGTCCTCGAAAGCGGAACTGAAGGCGGAGCAAAAGGCCGCGAAGGACCAGTACAAGGAGCAGGTGCGCGGCGCCAAGCTGAACCAGAAGGCTGACAAACAGAGCGCCAATAACGAAATGAAGATGGAGATGGAAGGGCAGGCTGCCGCGCAGGCCGACGGCGCGGACGTCAAGCACTAAGCCCCGCAGGATGCCGCGGCGCGTGGGTCGGCGAGGCTCGCCCGCCGCAGGCGTCTGTCACTTTGCAAGCTGTGCCTCATGGAGAATTCAAAATGAACATCGACCGTTCCAGCCGAAATCGCATTTACGCCGCGCTGATCGCGGCTTGCCTGTCATCGACCGTATTCGCGCAGACCGCGGACCCGGCTTCGGCACCCGCCACGCACGCGGACAAGAAGGCCGCGAAGGAACAGGCGAAGGCCGACAAGAAAGCCGCGGTCGCCCAGGCGAAGGCGGACAAGACCAAAACCGACGCGCAGGCCGACGCCGACAAGGCCGCCGCTGATGCCAACGTGAAGGACGCGAAGAAGCAGTAGCGGGCGGTTTGGACCGGCGCGCAGGCACCCCAAAAAAGGGGCGCTTGTCGCATGGGGTTGTATGGATATACAGTATGCGTCGCATCCTGAAAATCCATCCAACCCGTTAAAAACCGCTCAGTGTCCACCGTCGCCGAATCCGCTCCGTCGTTCGATACCGCCGCCTGGCTCGCCAAGCTCAACGACGCTCAACGCGAAGCCGTCGAATACGGGACCGACACGCCAGACGCGCTGCCCGGCGCGCTGCTCGTGATCGCGGGCGCCGGCTCCGGCAAGACCAACACGCTCGCGCATCGCGTCGCCAATCTGGTGGTGAAGGGCGCCGATCCGCAGCACATCCTGCTGTTGACCTTTTCGCGCCGCGCGGCGCTCGAAATGACCCGCCGCGTGACACGCATCACCGGCGCCGCGGCTACCACCGTCGGTGCACGCGCCGCGCTCGCGCAAGGGCTGACGTGGGCGGGCACGTTTCACAGCGTCGGCGCGCGGCTGTTGCGCGAATACGCGGATCTGATCGGCCTCGCACCCGCGTTCACGATCAACGACCGCGAAGACTCCGCCGACCTGATGAACCTCGTGCGCCACGAGCTCGGACTGTCCGCGAAAGAGCGGCGCTTTCCGGCGAAGGGCACCTGCTTCGCGATCTACTCGCGCGTCGTCAACACCGGCGCATCGCTCGGCCAGGTGTTGGACAGCGCGTTTCCGTGGTGTCGCGAGTGGGAAGACGATCTGCGCCGGCTGTTCGCCGCGTACGTCGACGCCAAGCAGAAGCAGAGCGTGCTCGACTACGACGATCTGCTGCTCTACTGGTCGCACATGGCCGCCGAGCCCAGCATCGCGGCCGATCTGTCGGCGCGCTTCGACCATGTGCTGGTCGACGAATACCAGGACACCAACCGCCTGCAGGCGTCGATCCTGCTCGCGCTGAAGCCGGACGGCCGCGGCCTGACCGTGGTCGGCGACGACGCGCAGTCGATCTATTCGTTTCGCGGCGCGACCGTGCGCAATATCCTCGATTTCCCCACGCAGTTCGAGCCGCCCGCGAAGCAGGTCACGCTCGAGCGCAACTATCGCTCGACCGAGCCGATTCTCGCGGCGTCGAACGCGGTGATCGAACTCGCGAGCGAGCGCTACACAGAAGAATCTGTGGACCGACAAGGCGTCGGCGCAGCGCCCGCGCCTCGTCACGGTCGCCGACGACGCGGCGCAAGCTCGCTACGTCGTCGAGCAGGTACTCGAAGCGCGCGAGCAGGGTGTGAAGCTGAAGTCGCAGGCGGTGCTGTTTCGCGCCGCGCATCACAGCGCCGCGCTCGAGATCGAACTCACGCGCCGCAACATTCCGTTCGTCAAGTTCGGCGGGCTCAAATTTCTCGACTCGGTGCATGTGAAGGACGTGCTCGCGGTGCTGCGCTGGGCCGAGAATCCGCGCGACCGCGTCGCCGGCTTTCGCGTCGTGCAACTGCTGCCCGGCGTCGGTCCGGCCACCGCGGCGAAGGTGCTCGACGACATCGTCGCGCGCGCGGGTGGCGGCGATCCGGTCGCGACCGCGGGCGGTGTACTGGCCGCGTTTGCGGCGCCCGCAAGGGCGCAGGAAGACTGGCATCCGTTCGTCAAGCTGATGTCGAGCGTGTACGGCCGGCAAACGCCGTGGCCCGCCGAGTTCGAGATGGTGCGGCGCTGGTACGAACCGCATCTGGAGCGCAATCACGAGGACGCCGCGGTCCGTCACGCGGACCTGCTGCAGATGGAAAGCATCGCGGGCACGTATCCGTCGCGAGAGCGCTTCCTGACCGAACTGACGCTCGATCCGCCCGACGCCACTAGCGACGAATCCGGCGTGCCGCTGATCGACGAGGACTACCTGATCCTGTCGACGATCCATTCGGCGAAGGGCCAGGAGTGGCGCAACGTGTTCGTGCTGAATGGCGTCGACGGCTGCATTCCGTCCGATCTGGGCACCGGTAGCGACGAGGAAATCGACGAGGAGCGGCGCCTGCTCTACGTGGCGATGACGCGCGCGAAGGAAGACCTGCATATCGTCGTGCCGCAGCGCTTTTACGTGCACAACCAGACGCATCTGGGCGACCGCCATGTGTGGGCGTCGCGCACCCGCTTCATCGCCACGCCGATGCTGCCGCTTTTCGACGCCTACGCGTGGCCGCGCGTGCCGGTGGCGAGCGCGCCGAGCGCGGCGGGGCTTGCCGCCGCAGCGCAGGCGAAGATCGAGATCGCGGCGAAGCTCAGGAAGATGTGGGACTGAGCGGCTAGCGCCGCTCGGGTCAGTGGCAGCTCAACGCGGCTGCCGCTGCTGTTGCTGCGCGACCGGAGGCGGCGGCACGAAGAAATTGCGCAGCCATGCCGCGAGCCGCGAGAACACGTCGTACGGCTCCTCGACGAAAATCTCCGGCTTCAATAGCCGCAGATACTCCATGATCTGCTGCGCTTCCTGCTTCTGAAACGTGCCGTGCGAAATGCCGAGCCGCAACAGCCCGCGCAGTTCACCGAGCTTCTCGCGCGCGGTGCTGCCCACGCTCGTCTCGCACGCGATCTTCGCCTCGTAAACGCGTTGGCGCAGCGATTCGACGAGCCGCCATGCCGGCGTCTGCATCACTTCCTCGAGCGCCTGGATGTCCTGCACCGTGCTCTTGATCTGCGAGGCGAGCGGATCGACCAGCGTCGCGTCGCCTTCCGCTTCCTTGACGATCGCGGCGGCCCAGTCGCGGCATTGCTTGGTGAGTTCCTCGGGCGTCCATTCCGAGCGCGCCGCGAAACCGAAGCCGAACTCGCTCGCCTGGCGCATCAGGATCGACACGACGTCGGGAAACTCTTTGTCCAACGTGCGTTTGGCCCAAGCGTACTGGCCGCCTTGCAGCATCCGCTGCACCGCGTGTTCGGTGAGCGGCACCATGTTGTCGAGCAGCTTCGCGCGCAAGAAATCTTCGAACGACGGCGTCGCGAACTGCGGATCGAGCTTCAGCGAGACCCGCAAAAAGGCCTCGAAGTCTTTGCGCAGCGACGCGACGGTCTCGTCCTTCAGTTTCAGGGTGATTTGACCCATGTGTTATCCCGTTTAATGCGGCCGCGCGCGGCACGCCGTGGCACGATCGCCCGGTCACTTCCGGACCGAGGCGACGCGACGCCGGCTGCCGACGCGCTCGATTTCAAGCTGTTGCCGCGTAACCAACGGGACGATTCCCGATGAGCGGACCTCGACTGCATATCGGCGGGGTGGCGGGAAACTTGAGGGCGGCCCGGCGACGGGTGCGGGCTTTGGAGGGGTGCTTCGGGCGCTTGCGCGCCTCGCTGCGACTGGGGAGGGGCGCGCTTACTTCAGTACCACGCACTGCCACACGAAGAACACCACGAGACCGACTGCGATGGTCAGCAGCGGCCTGCGCGTCACGGCACTGACGACGACCGCGGCGAGCGCGCCGACCAGCTGCGGATTGCGCCAGGTCAACTCGGCGTTGTTGCCGTGCGGCGACACGGCCATCGGGACGATGATCGCGGTTAGCACGGTCACCGGCACGAAGCTGAGCGCGGTGCGCATCAGCGGCGGGAACACGAGGCGGTCGCCGAGCACGAACACGGCCGCGCGGATCAGCCATGTAATCGCGGCCATGCCGACGATCAGAACGACGTAGTTCATCGCGTGGCCTCCACCGGACGGCGCGCGCCACGCGGGTTCAGACGCGACATCGACAGCAGTACGCCGACCGCGACCCCAGCGAACACCGCGCCGAGCAGGCCGAGCTTGTACGGCCAAGCTTGCCAGAAAAATGCCAGTGTGCCCGCGGTGACGGCCGCCGCGATATAGCGCAGCGCGACCAGTTGCGGCACGACGATCGCGATGAACGTCGCGACCATCGCGAAGTCGAGGCCGAGCGACTGCAGCCCCGGGAAGGCCGCGCCGAACAGCAGGCCGGCGACGGTCCACAGCTGCCAGTTCAGATACATCGCGACGCCGGCGCCGAAGAAGTAGTACGGACCGACGGTGCCCGGCTCGCGATGCCGGTAGTGCTCCCACGCGACCGCGAAGACTTCGTCGGTGAGCAGCGCGCCGAGCGCCCAACGCCAGCGCTTCGGCAGATGCGCGACGTGCGGCGCGAGCGTGGCGCTATACAGCACGTGACGCAGATTGACGACGAGCGTGGTCGCCCAGATCAC
This sequence comes from Paraburkholderia sp. BR14320, assembly GCF_040948665.1. Lineage (NCBI taxonomy): Bacteria > Pseudomonadati > Pseudomonadota > Betaproteobacteria > Burkholderiales > Burkholderiaceae > Paraburkholderia > Paraburkholderia sp. BR14320. The sequence continues at coordinate 13,854 of NZ_JBFPKG010000045.1, read as the reverse complement.
GGCGAAGCTCGCATGTCCGGCGATCAGACCGAGCGCGATGAACTGAGCGGAGCCCGCGAAGACGACGAGCGACATCAACTGGCCGTGCCACAGATGCAGCGGGCCGGACGTCACGAGCGTGCCGAAAATGACGCCAAACGGCGCGGCACCGACCATCATCGGGATGATGTCGCGCGCGCCGGCGGCGAATTCTTTGAGATGGCTGCCGTGGGTGGGCTGGCCTTGGGTGGAATCGGTCAATCTGAGCCTCCTTGATTTCGGAAGCATAGCGACTGACCGGCGCTCGGACTTGTACGTTCTTGCGGCGGGGTGCTGATGCGGTGCTACCGCGTAGCGGGGGGATGGCTGGTGAAGGGCTGGCGAAGTCCGGTGAATTGTGGCTCGATGCTCACCGCGCGCGGCGCACGCGACGGCGGTGCCGCGTCGCGTTACGAGCCGCGCTGTGTGCCCTGCCATTGGCCCGGCGGCACGCCGAACATGCGCCGGAAATGCCGCGTGAAATGGCTCTGATCGGTGAAGCCGCTCGCGGCAGCGACGTCGGTCACCGGGACGCCGGCGCGCAACGGCGCGAGCGCGCGCTGCAGGCGCACCTGATTGCGCCACGCATGAGGCGGCAGGCCGGTCGATTGCGTGAACAGCCGCGCCGCGTGGAACGGCGACAGACCCGCGGACTTCGCGACTTCGGCGAGCGTCACCGGTTCGACGAGGTCGCCGGTCAGCCGCTCCTGCATCAGTGCGACGCGGGTATCGTCGGTGGCGACGCGCGCGGAGGCGGGGCGCGTCTGCGCATAGCGGACCAGCAAGGTGGACAGTGCGTCGAGCATCGCGGCTTCGGCGGCGAGCGCGTCGTCGCCGGCTTCGAGCAGACGGTGCGCGTGCCCGAGCCGCATCGCGAGATCGGGATCGCGGATCACGCCGGGCGCAAACCACGGCAAGGCCTGCGGTTTCCCGGCGACTTCGTCGGCAAGCGCGCGGAGGAACTCGACCGGCGCATACATCACGCGATACCGCCAGCCTGCCTCGACCGCCTTCGACCCCGTATGCAACTCGCCCGGATTGATGATCGGCACGCTGCCCGCTTCGGCGACATGGTTCTCGCCGCGATACCGATAGCATTCCGCACCCGCGACGATCACCGGGATCGTGTAGGCGTCGTGCCAATGCGGCGCGAACTCGTGGTCGTGATATTCGGCGGTGAGCAGATCCGCGCCGGGCAGGAGCGGCGTGCGCCAGTAGCGGGCGGAATCGCGGAAACGAGGGGTGGCGGTCATGACGAAAGTCCGGCAGGACCGGTCAGTTTAACGCGTCGTGGTGTCGTGGGTGTGCACGGCGATGGGCGCGCGGGCGCGCAGCGTCGCGCCGCGTGCCGCTCGCGCCGTCAATTGACGATACTTGCGTTATTTGAGCGGAATCGTCGTGCCGGTCGGCATCGGCACGGCGCTCACGCTGTTTTTCGCACTGCCGCTGACCACACGGTCGCTGTAGGTCAGATAGACCAGCGCGTTGCGCTTCGTGTCGACTACTCGCACCACGTGCAGCGACTTGAAGATCAGCGACATGCTGACCGAGAACACGTCGTCCTTCTGCTTGATGGGGCCGGTGAAATGCAGCTCCCCGACCTGGCGACACGCGATCGACGCCTCGGTAGGATCTTCGGCGATTCCGAGCGTGCCTTTGACGCCGCCGGTCCGCGCCCGCGACACGTAGCAGGTAACGCCTTGCACGGCGGGATCGTCATAGGCTTCGACGACCACCCGATCGGAGCCGGTAACGTGAAAATTCGTATTGACGCTGGCAATTTCTTCGCCGTGCGCCGACGAGAGCAGCAGGGCGCCGATCCCCGTGAGCGCGATGTGTAGCGAGGTGGATTTCATGAGCGTGCCGGTTGAGTGTCTGGAGTGAGCCGGCGCCGAGGGTAAAACGTGCGCCGTGAAGCTGCCATCCTATAACGGCGTTCGGCGCGCGTGAGGGGATGATCGGCGCGCAAAAACAAAAAGGCCCGCACGGATGCGGGCCTTTCAATATTTTGGCTCCTCGACCTGGGCTCGAACCAGGGACCTACGGATTAACAGTCCGGCGCTCTACCGACTGAGCTATCGAGGAACAGCAGTACAACTTGATCTACATAAAAAAACCCGTCTTGGTTAACGGGCTTTTGCAATTCTTGGCTCCTCGACCTGGGCTCGAACCAGGGACCTACGGATTAACAGTCCGGCGCTCTACCGACTGAGCTATCGAGGAACAGAACAACAACAGCAGAGAAGCGAAATTGTAGAGGCGGCTTAAACGCCTGTCAATACCCCTGCGCGCATCTTCATATCAAATCTGAATGGGCAGGCGCGCGACAGGCGGCCACGCTCAGCGCGCGAGCAGCGCGAGCTTTTCCTTCACGTCCTTGAATTCCTCGGCTTCCGGCAGCGGCGCCTTGGTCTTCGTGATGCTGGGCCACGCTTTCGCCAGGTCGGCGTTCAGCGCGATGAAGTCCTGCTGGTCGCCCGGCACGTCTTCTTCGGCATAGATGGCGTTCACCGGGCACTCGGCCACGCACACAGCGCAGTCGATGCATTCATCGGGGTCGATCGCGAGGAAGTTGGGACCTTCGCGAAAGCAGTCCACCGGGCACACATCGACGCAGTCGGTATAGCGGCACTTGATGCAGCTTTCGGTCACAACGTGAGTCATTCAGGCAGCTCCTGCATGCGGAATCAGGGAAGGCGCGGACGCCAAAAGAGTTATTGTAACTTAACGTCAACAGGCAGATGAAACATCGGCCCATGCGTCTTATATGTTTTTGTGATTAGTTTATGGGGTGCCGCGAGCGGCCCCGGACAACCGGCGCAGGCCGGTGGCACGATGGATGCGGATGCATTCGGGTAACATGCGTCAGGTTGGCGCGCCGCTCGCCTCAGCGCGTCCGTTGCAAGGGTGCCGTGAGCCCTTTTCGTTTTTTCAGCGGTCCAGTTCGTACCATCATGATTATTACTTCGCTGCTCGATACCGATCTGTACAAGTTCACGATGATGCAGGTGGTGCTGCATCATTTTCCCGCCGCGAACGTGGAGTACCGCTTCCGCTGCCGCACGCCGAACGTCGATCTGGTGCCGTACATCGGCGAGATTCGCGACGAAGTGCGCAAGCTCTGCGAGCTGCGTTTCACTGACGACGAGCTCGACTATCTGCACCGCATGCGCTTCATCAAGGGCGACTTCATCGAGTTCCTCGCGCTGTTCCATCTGAACGAGAAGTACATTTCGATCACGCCGTCGCCGAAGGGCAATGGCGAAATCGACATCGACATCAAGGGGCCGTGGCTGCATACCATCCTCTTCGAGATCCCGGTGCTTGCGATCGTCAACGAAGTGTATTTCCGCAACACGCAGCAAACGCCCGACTATCACGTAGGTCGCGGCCGTCTGCTCGACAAGATCCAACTGCTCGGCGCGCGTCCCGAATACGCCGACTGCAAGATCGCCGATTACGGCACGCGCCGCCGTTTCTCGAAGCAATGGCACGAGGAGGTGATCCTCACGCTGAAGGACGGCCTCGGCGAGCAGTTCGCCGGCACGAGCAATGTCTTCTACGCGATGAAGCACAGCCTGACGCCGCTCGGCACGATGGCGCACGAGTACCTGCAGGCTTGCCAGGCGCTCGGTCCGCGGCTGCGCGACTCGCAGATCTTCGGCTTCGAGATGTGGGCGAAGGAATATCGCGGCGACCTCGGGATTGCGCTCTCCGACGTGTACGGCATGCAGGCGTTCCTGCGCGACTTCGACATGTACTTCTGCAAGCTGTTCGACGGCGCTCGCCACGATTCCGGCGATCCGTTCGACTGGGGCGAGCGCCTGCTCAAGCACTACGAGGCGAATCGCTGCGACCCGCGCACCAAGGTCCTCGTGTTCTCCGACGCGCTCGATATCCCGAAGGTGCTGCAGCTATACGAGCGCTTCCGCGGCCGCTGCAAGCTCGCGTTCGGCGTGGGCACCAATCTGACCAACGACCTCGGCTACAACCCGCTGCAGATCGTGATCAAGATGGTCCGCTGCAACGGTCAGCCTGTCGCGAAATTGTCGGACTCGCCGGGCAAGAACATGTGCGAGGACAAGGCGTATCTCGCGTATCTGCGCCAGGTGTTCGGCATCGCGCAGCCGGAAGAAGAGGCGGCCAAGTAGCACGCTTCGCGGCCTGCTTTTCGGTTCATCGCCTGTTCATGATCGGCTCGCGTTCGGGGTGGTGTAGGGAACAGTGTCGCCGCACTCTCGACGCCCGGCAATATGCCGTTCGGCCAGGGTGTTTGCTTGCAAGGCCGCCGGTATAATCCTCGCCATATCGCACGGCTGTCGACACGAGGATTTCGCCCATGGACACATCGATTGCCCGCCGCAACATCCTGGCGCGTATCCGCGCCGCGCAAGGGCGCGAGCCCGAGCCGAGCGCCGCCGAGCGCGAAGCCGCGGCGGACTATCTCGCGCGTCATCCGGCCGGTCCGCGTCCGGACATCCCCGTCGATCTGCGCGCACAGTTCATCGAAGAAGCGCAGAAGATGTCGACCACCGTCGACACCGTTCAAACCCTCGCCGATGTGCCCGCCGCCGCGCATCGCTACCTGACCCAACACGGCTTGCCGCTGCAGGCCATCGCGTGGCAAACGCTGCGCGATCTGCCGTGGGCCGAAGCCGGCCTCGCCGTCGAATTTCGCAAACCCCAAGACAACGACGTGGTCGGTCTCACCGGCTGCTTCTGCGCGACCGCGGAGACCGGCACGCTCGTGTTGCTCTCCGGACCCGAGACGTATGCGTCGGCCGGGCTGCTGCCGGAGACGCATATCGCGATCGTGCCGGCGTCGCGCATCGTCGCGGGTCATGAGGAGGCGTTCGGCCTGATCCGCAAGGAACGCGGCGAGCTGCCGCGTGCGGTCAATTTCGTGTCGGGGCCGTCGCGCACCGGCGATATCGAGCAGACCATCGTGCTGGGCGCGCACGGCCCTTACCGGGTGCATGCGATCGTCGTGCAGGATGCTTGAACGCGTCGGGCGGCGACTTGCTAACGCATGTGCGAAGCACGCGGTATCTGTCGTATGTGCGCTGGCAAACCGTGGCAAGTCCTGTATCGGCATGAGTTCACAGTCTGGTCGTCTGAGCCTGTGGCTCGCCGTTGCCTCCACGCTCGCGCTGTGCGCGCCGTCCGTGCATGCCGCGACGCTCGACGGTGCGCGCTTGTCTGCGCTGTGGGGCTTGCCCTTCGCGGGTGTGCTGCTGTCGATCGCGATCTTTCCGCTGATCGCGCCAGCCTTCTGGCATCACCATTACGGCAAGATCGCCGCGGCGTGGGCGCTCGCGTTCATCGTGCCGTTCGCCGTGAGCTTCGGCACGAGCGCCGCGCTAGGCGCGCTCGCACATGCCATGCTCGACGAGTACATCCCGTTCATCATTCTGCTGACCGCGCTCTACACCGTCGCGGGCGGCATTTGCGTACGCGGCAATCTGCACGGCACGCCGCGCCTGAACACCGCGATTCTCGCGCTCGGCACGTTGCTCGCGAGCGTGATGGGAACGACCGGCGCGGCGATGCTGCTAATCCGCCCGCTGCTGCGCGCCAACGACAATCGCCGCCATGTGACCCACGTGGTCGTGTTCTTTATCTTCCTAGTCGCGAACATTGGGGGCGCGCTGTCGCCGCTCGGCGATCCGCCGCTCTTCCTCGGCTTTCTCGAAGGCGTGAGTTTTTTCTGGACCACCACGCATCTGGCGGCTCCGATGCTGTTCGTGAGCGGCATGCTGCTCGCCGCTTTCTACGCGCTCGACTCGTACTACTTTCACCAGCGCGAGGAGGCACGTTCGGCCTTCCTCGACCCGACGCCCGACGGCGCGCCGCTCGGCATCGACGGCAAGATCAATTTCGTGCTGCTCGCCGCGGCGATCGCGCTCGTGCTGATGAGCGGACTGTGGCGCCCGCAAATCACATTCGACCTGCTCGGCACTCACGTCGCGTTGCAAAACATCGTGCGCGACGCCGCGCTGATCGTCGTCACGCTGCTATCGCTCGTGTGGACGCCGCGCGCCGCCCGTGCCGGTAACGACTTCAACTGGGCGCCGATCGAGGAAGTCGCCAAACTGTTCGCCGGCATCTTCGTGACGATCGTGCCGGTCATCATGATCCTGCGCGCGGGAGATGCCGGCGCGTTCGCGGGCATCGTCCATCTGGTCAACGATCCGTCCGGTGAACCGCGCGACATCATGTACTTCTGGGCGACCGGCCTGCTATCTTCGTTTCTCGACAACGCGCCGACTTACCTCGTGTTCTTCAACCTGGCCGGCGGCGACGCGCAGACGTTGATGACCACCGGAGCAACCACGCTCGCGGCGATTTCAGCCGGCGCCGTGTTCATGGGTGCGAACACCTATATTGGCAACGCGCCGAACTTCATGGTGAAGGCGATGGCGCAATCGCGCGGCGTGCGCATGCCAAGCTTTTTCGCGTATATGGGTTGGTCGGGCGCGATGTTGCTGCCGTTGTTCGCGCTCACCGGCTGGCTCTTTTTTGGACGCTGACTCTGCAACGCCGAGGCACTCCCTCGACGTGCGATACGGAGACTTGCAATGCAGAAAATCCTCGTTGCCCGTTCGATCTTTCCCGATGTGATCGAGCGGCTCAAACAATACTTCGACGTCGACTGGAACGAGGGCGACGTGTTGCCCGCCGACGAGCTGAAGCGCCGTCTCGCGGACAAGGACGGCGCTCTGACGGCCGGCGAGATGATCGACGCGAGCGTGCTCGCCGCGGCACCGCGTCTGCGCGTCGTGTCGAACATGGCGGTCGGCTACAACAACTTCGACATGGCCGCGTTCAACGCGGCGAACGTGCTCGGCACCAACACGCCGGACGTGCTGAACGAATCGACCGCCGACTTCGGCTGGGCGCTGATGATGGCCGCCGCGCGCCGCATCGCCGAGTCGGAGCACTGGCTGCGCGCGGGACTCTGGCAGAAGTGGAGCTACGACGGCTTCCTCGGCAGCGACCTGTACGGCTCGACGCTCGGTGTGATCGGCATGGGCCGCATCGGTCAGGCGCTCGCGCGTCGCGCGCAGGGCTTCAATATGCGAGTCATTTATCACAACCGCTCGCGCGTCGCGCCGCAAATCGAGGCCGAGCTGAACGCGGAATACGTGTCGAAAGAGGATCTGCTGCGGCGCGCCGACCACGTCGTGCTGGTGCTGCCGTACACCAAAGACAACCACCACACGATCGGCGCGGCCGAACTCGCGCTGATGAAGCCGAGCGCGACGCTGACGAACATCGCGCGCGGCGGCATCGTCGACGATGCGGCATTGGCCGAAGCGCTGCGCGACAGGCGCATCGCGGCCGCTGGTCTCGACGTGTTCGAGGGCGAACCGAATCTGCATCCGGCGCTGCTAAGCGTGCCGAACGTCGTGCTGACGCCGCACATCGCGAGCGCGACCGAAACCACTCGCCGCGCGATGGCGAACCTCGCCGCGGACAATCTGATCGCCGGGCTCGGCGCAGGACCGCGCGCCGGTCAGCCGCCGAATCCGATCAACCCCGACGTGATCGGCAAGGCGCGTTCATGACGATGATTCTGGTGGCGGCCGTCGCGGTGCTGGCGGTCGCCCTCGTGATCGCATTGGCCTTGCTGATGCGCGGTCACGACCGCACGGAGCAGCACGAGCAGTTCGAGATGCTGAACGCACGCGTCGATGCCGTCGTCGACGCCCAGGTGCATATCGCCGAGCGGCTCGAGCGGCAACTGCGCAACGACATCGCCGAGACCGCGCGCGTGTCGCGCACCGAGCAGAGCGGCGGCTTCGCGCAGTTTCAGCAGACCCTCGCCGCGCAGTTCAGCAGCATGACCACGGTGCAGGGGGGCAAGATCGACGGCTTCGCGCAGCAGCTCGATGCCGTGCGTCACAGCCTGCAGGCGCAGGCGCAGCAGGCGCGCGACGAGCAGGGCCGCTCGCTCAAGCAGTTCGGCGACACGCTGAGCCTGCAACTCGGCCAACTGACCGAGGCGAACGACCGGCGCTTCGCCGAAGTGCGCGCGACGATCGAGCAGCGTCTGAAGGACATCGAGGCGAACAACGCGACGCGGCTCGAGGAGATGCGCCGCACCGTCGACGAAAAACTGCATGCGACGCTAGAGCAACGGCTCGGCGAATCGTTCAAGCTGGTGTCCGACCGGCTCGAACAGGTGCATCGCGGGCTCGGCGAAATGCAGACGCTGGCGGCCGGTGTCGGCGATCTGAAGCGCGTGCTGACCAACGTGAAGACGCGCGGCACGTGGGGTGAAGTGCAGCTCGAAGCCTTGCTCGAACAACTGCTCACCGCCGATCAATACGCGAAGAACGTTGCGACCGTGCCGAAGAGCGCTGATCGCGTGGAGTTTGCGATTCGACTGCCGGGGCGTCCGGAACCCGGCGGCGCGAATACGCCGGTATGGCTGCCGATCGACGCCAAATTCCCGCGCGAGGATTACGAGCGGCTGATCGAAGCGCAGGAGCGCGCCGATCCCGTTGCGGTCGAGGAAGCATCGCGCGCACTCGAAGTGCGGATTCGCGCCGAGGCGCGCACCATCGCGGAGAAGTACGTGGCGCCGCCGCATACGACCGACTTCGCGCTGCTGTTTTTGCCGACCGAAGGCCTGTACGCCGAAGTGCTGCGCCGGCCGGGGCTCTCGGATCTGCTGCAGCGCGACTATCGCGTGACGATTGCGGGGCCGACCACGCTGACCGCGTTGCTCAACAGTCTGCAGATGGGTTTCCGCACGCTCGCGATCGAAAAGCGTTCGAGCGAGGTGTGGCAGGTGCTCGGCGCAGTGAAGACGGAGTTCGGCAAATTCGGCGACGTGCTCGCGAAGACCAAGGCGCAGCTCGAAACGGTCACACGTTCGATCGAGGCCGCCGAAACGCGCACGCGCATGATGAACCGCAAACTGCGCGACGTCGAGGCGTTACCGGGCGAGGAGGCGAGCGGGTTGCTCGGGGATGCGCTGTCGGGTGTGGAACCCGATGAGCAATGACGGGTGAAGCGCTGGAATCCGGGTTCTTTTGGCCCGACGCGCCAGCGCATCGCCCGTCACGCTTCTTCCGGTGCGTCGGCCAGATGGATTTCGATACCACCGAAGCGCGACGCGACCCAGTTGTAGGCGTGGCACGCGATCCACAACAGCACGAAGCCGAGGATCGCGTTCAACAGCAGCGCGCTGAATACCGTGCTCAGCTCCACCGAACCGTAGCGAACGAAAGCGACCACCACGCCGAGCAGCACGATCGGCACCGAGAACGTCAGATACACGAGGATCAGCGCTTTGGCCGTCTGTCCTGGTGCGATGAACGAGATCTGTTTTTTCATGTAAGTCAAACCCCAGTGTGTCTTAGTAGTGGTAGTGGGTGGAGTGCGGATCAGATGCTGATGTAGTGCCGATGTCGTGCGATCGATGCGCCGCCTGGAACGTCAGATGAGACCGTCGAACAGCATGATCGACACGCGATCGCCGACGTCGATTTCGCCCTCGTCGTGGCCGAGCACGATGAAGCAGTTCGCTTCGCTCATCGAACTCAGCACGCCGGAGCTTTGCGAACCGGTCGGGCTCACGTGCCAGTGTCCGTGCGCGTCCTGTTCGGCGATGCCGCGCTGGAATTCGGTGCGGCCCGCGCGCTTGTTCACCGCCGCGCGGCTCGTCGCGTGAATCACCGGCAATGGCCGCGGCGTCGCGCCGGCCATCAGCAGCAGCGCTTCGCGCACGATCTGATAGAACGTCACCATCACGGCGACCGGATTGCCGGGCAGGCCGAAGAATAACGCAGGTTTGCCGAGCCCTGGCTGGGCGCCGGACCACAGGCGGCCGAACGCGAGCGGCCGGCCGGGGCGCATCGCGAGACTCCAGAAGGCGACGTCGCCGAAAGTCTGCAGCAGTTGCTTCGTGAAGTCCGCTTCGCCGACCGACACGCCGCCCGAAGTCAGCACCACGTCGGCATTGGCCGCGGCACTGCGCAGCGCGGCTTCGAGCGCGGCCGGCTCGTCACGCACGACGCCGAGATCGAGCGCGTCGACGTTCAGGCGCCGCAGCATTGCAAACAGCGTGTAGCGGTTGCTGTCGTAGACCGAGCCGGCGTCGAGCGGCTCGCCGAGCGAGCGCAGCTCGTCGCCGGTCGAAAAGAACGCAACCCGCAGACGCCGCCGCACGCTGACTTCGCCGATGCCGAGCGACGCGAGCAGGCCGAGGTCCGACGCGCGCACGATGCGCCCGGCATGCAGCGCGACGTGGCCGCGCGCGAGATCTTCGCCGGCGCGACGGCGGTTCGCGCCCGCCGCGACCGCGCTGGCCGCGAAGCGGATCGAAGGGGAATCTGCGCTGTCGCGCTCGACCCGCTCTTGCGGCACGACGGTGTCGCAGCCGGCGGGTATGCAGGCGCCCGTCATCACGCGCACGCACTGGTTCGCCGCGACGCGGCCCGTGAACGGATGGCCCGCGAGCGCCTTGCCGGCGACGGTCAGCTCGACGCTGTCCGCGCCGCCTCGCATACCGGCCGTGAGCGCCGCGTGATTAAACGCGTAACCGTCCATCGCGGAGTTGTCGTGCGCGGGCACGTCGATCGGCGACACGATGTCGGCGGCGAGCACGCGCTCGAGCGCATCGCGCAACGCCACGCGCTCGACGGCCGCCACGGGCGTCGCCCACTGCCGGACGATCGCCTGAGCGGCCGGGACGGGTAGCGCATGAGGATCGTACTGCGCGACGCAGCGTGAAAAGTCGTTGAGCGTGGTCATGAATGGCTGGGCGTCGCGACCGGAGACGGGCGCGGCTATTGCCGTGCGGCCGGAGCGGATGTCAGCCGGGGCCTCGATTACGTTCGAGGTCGGCGAGTTCTTGTAACGAGTTGGCATTGTAGAACGCGCGCTCGTCGGCAAAGACGACTTCGACCGTCTTGTGGCGCGCGTACCACGCGCGGACCTTGCGTTCCCCTGCGGCCAGACAGGCGGCCAGGTCGTCCGCGACGGCGGTGCGCATCAACGCGAACACTGGGTGCAGCGAAGTTTCGCCATGAGTGTCGACGGTGGTGACGGTCGCGATATCGGCGTGGTTCGCGTCGAGCGCATCAGCGAGGCGCACGGCGAGGTCGGCCGGCAGCCACGGCGAATCGCAGGGCGCGCTCAGCAGGTAGGCCGTGCCGGCGGCACGCAGTCCGGCGAGCATGCCGGCGAGCGGGCCGGGAAAGTCGGGCAGCGGATCAGCGACGACCGTCGCGCGATACGGCGCGCCGAGCGCGGCATAGATGTCGGGATGGCGGTTCGCGCTGATCATCAGCGGGCCGGTCTGCGGCGCGAGGCGTCGTAGCACGTGAGCGGCGAGCGCTTCGCCGTGCAGCGGCTGCAGCCCCTTGTCGACGCCGCGCATGCGCGTGCCGCGCCCGCCCGCAAGCACGAGGCCGGTGATCTGTTCGCGGGGGATGGACATGCGCCGGCCGCTCAGCCGCCGATGTAGGACATTTCGACGCGACGCCCGGCCGGCTCGCTCGAATCGGCCGGCTGGCTGCCGCGCAGCTGCGAGTAGCGGTCACTGCGGCCCTGCCAGATTTCGGCGATCGCGGTGGCGATCTCGGCATCGCTCGCACCGCCGCGCAACAGCGCGCGCAGGTCATGCCCGCCCGATGCGAATAGGCACAGGTACAGCTTGCCCTCGGTCGACAAACGCGCGCGCGTGCAATTGCCGCAGAACGCGCGGGTGACGCTCGAAATGACGCCGATCTCGCCGCCGCCGTCGGCATAACCCCAGCGTTGCGCGGTTTCGGCGGCGCTGTGCGCTTCGAGCGGAACGAGCGGGAAATGCTCGGCGATGCGCGTGACGACGTCGGCGGAAGGCAGCACTTCGGTCATGTTCCAGCCGTTCGAGGTGCCGACGTCCATGTACTCGATGAAGCGCAGCACCGCGCCCGTGCCTCTGAAATGACGCGCCATCGGGACGATTTCGCCGTCGTTGGTACCACGTTTGACGACCATGTTCACCTTGATCGGGGCGAGCCCGACCGCCTGAGCGGCGGCGATGCCGTCGAGCACGTCGGCGACCGCGAAGTCGGCGTCGTTCATGCGGCGAAACAGTGCGTCGTCGAGCGCGTCGAGGCTGACGGTCACGCGCGTGAGGCCGGCGTCCTTCAGGCTGCGCGCCTTGCGCGCGAGCAGCGAGCCGTTGGTGGTCAGCGTGAGATCGAGCGGGCGGCCGGCAGGGGTGGTCAAGCGGGCGAGCCGGTCGATCAGGAACTCGAGGTTCTTGCGCAGCAGCGGTTCGCCGCCCGTCAGGCGAATCTTCTCGACGCCATGCGCGACGAATTGCTGCGCGAGCCGCTCGATCTCCTCGAAACTCAGCAGCGCGCTGTGCGGCAGGAACGCATAGTCCTTGTCGAACACCGCGCGCGGCATGCAGTAGACGCAGCGGAAGTTGCAGCGGTCCGTCACCGAGATGCGCAGGTCGTGCAGCGGACGCGCGAGCGCATCGTGCAGCGCGCCGCTAGGCGCCTGCACTGGGCCGGTGATGACCGGCGCCGCGCTGAGATCGGCAACAGGGATGATGCGTCGTGGCATGGAGTGCTTCGTCAGAGGCTTGAACGGATCGCGGATGATTAATTCTATCGGAAATGCCCGTGATGGCAGGCGGACGGCGCGCGTTGTCGGGGTATACGGGGAGCGACGTGGCGCGCCTTGCGGCCAGGACAAAACGTCCCAAAAAAAAGCCCGCCGGGAAGGGCGGGCTTTTTCACGTACAACGACGCGGCTTACTGCGGATGCTTGATCGTCTCGACCTGTTGCATCGGAGTGTTGTCGACCGGCGGCAGCGCTTTGCGCTCGCGGACGACGCGCGGCGGCTTGACCGTCTGCGCCGCCGCTTCCTGCGCGGCACGCAGTTTGTCGGCGTCGGTGTTCACCCAGATCAGGCCAGCTTGCTCGAGGATCGGCTGCAATGCATCGGCCGATGCGGCGGCGGGCGCTGCGCTGCGCACGGGCGCCGGCTGCGGGGCCGCAGCGACGTGCGCCGGTTCGGCCACGGCCGGTTCCGGTGCGACGACCGGTTGCGGCTCGACGATCTCGGCCTGCGGTGCCGGCACGGCTGCCGGTGCCTCGACGATCGTGGCCGGAGCCGCGGTGTCGAGCGCAGCCGGGGCGGCTTGCGGTTCGCTCGGGACGGCCGGTTGCGCTTCCAGCGCCGGCTCGACTGCCGGCGATTCGGCATGTGCGGCAGGTTCGACCGGGGCAACCGGCGCGACCGGTTCGCTCGCGGCCGGCGCGGCTTGCTCTGCTTGCGCCGGCGTTTCGATAGCCGGTTGCGCCGCCACCGGAGCCTGCTCGACCGGCACGACCTTTTCGGTCTTCGCGGCATTTTCCGCGGCGAGAGCCGGCGTTTCGGCTGCCGCATGCAGTTCGGTCACGACGGCGCTTTGCGTTGCGACAGCGGCGACCACCACTTCGACCGGGGTCACGTCCTTCGCTTCACTGGCCGCAGGCGTGTGCTCGACAGGCTGCTCGATACGCACCGGCGCTTCGTCGCTGGCGGCAACGTTGTCACCTTCCGCTTCCGCGACGTCCGCCGCGAGGTTGCCATTCACGTCCTCTTCACGCTCGCGACGACCACCACGACGGCCGCGACGGCGACGACGACGCTCTTCACCGTCACGCGCGACCGCTTCCTGGTCGACCGGCACGCCGTTTTCACCGGCTGCGGCGCGGTTGCGCGCGAGTTCGTCGGCGGCTTGCGTGTCGGTTTGGGTTAGCGCCGCGGCGGCTTCCGCCTGCGGCTTGCGACGCTCGCCACGCTCGACGCGTTCAGCGCGTTCACCACGCTCGCGGCGC
>NZ_JBFPKG010000044.1:0-61478 GCF_040948665.1 Paraburkholderia sp. BR14320 | reverse complement strand
GTGGTAGCGCGGCTCGTTGGGCAGCGTCGCGATTTCGCGGCGCAGGTCGATCACCGCGTTGCCGACCTCCAGCACCGAAAACAGCCAGCGCAGCGTGTCGCGCTTCGTTTCGGGCTCGTTCTGCGACAGCGAATTGATCTGGAACATCAGATCGCGCGCACCGCTCTCGAAGCGCGAGCGCACGCGCGCAAGACTCGCGCGGCCAGCCAGCACCACCTGGCGGCGCAGGTCGACGAGCAGGCGGTTGCGCAGCCACGGCGTGGACGGCGGCAGCAGCACCGCGAAAGCGATCGACGCCACCAGCATCGACAGCACCAGCGCGAGCGCGTCGTTCATGAACGAGCTCGGGTCGTAGTGAATCACGTTGTCGGGGCCGGCGAGGAAGCAGAAGAAGATGCAGTAGCCGACGCCGTAGCCCGCGAGCTTCGCACGCGTGGTCATGAACACGCCGAGCAGCAGGAACGGCGTGAGCGCGACACACAGCATCACGAAGCCGTCGATGTGCGGATACACGCCGAATACCGCGGTCATGCCCATCAGCGCCGCGAGCACGGTGCCGCCGGCCATCTGGAACGCGGTGCGCTTCGGGTCCGGCGACGACGACGCGAGCGCGCACACGGCCGCCGCGTCGAGCGTCAGCGTCGAGCCGCTCGGCCAAGCGGTCGCGATCCAGAACGCACCGAGCACCAGCATCACGATGGCCGCGCGCAGGCCCGCGACGCCGGCTGCGATCGCGTTGGTTTTCGGTTCGTAGCGCTCGATCCAGCGTTCGCGCGCGTGCGTGTCGACCGCGAGCGACGCGTAGGTCGCCGCATATGCGTGCAGGTCGTCGATGAAGCGGTACAGCAGCTCGGCACCGGTGTCGAAATCGAGCAACGGCGCGTCGGGGTGGGTTTCGAGCTCGTCGCGGGTCGCGCGCACGCGTTTCGGCAACTCGCTCCTGTAGGTGTCGAGCTGCGCCGCGGCGTGCGCGGCGTCGGCCGCGCTCAGCACCGGCTCGCCCGACTTCGCGAGCAACGGCGCGATCTCCTTAAAGTACGGCTCGAGCGCGTCGATCGCGATCGACGCGCCGTGCGTGCCGTTCTCGCGCAGACGGTTCATCAACTGATGCAGCGCGTGAAAGCGCGTCGACGCGGTCATGAACTCGCTGTTCAGACGCGCGAGGCGCCCGCCGCGCATCCGCGAATCGGGACCTTCGAACATGGCCATGCTGCGCGCGGCCTCGAAACCGACGATGTCGGCGACGAAGCGCGCATTGGTCGCTTCGATCTGCGCGCGGTCGTTGCGCCCGGCGAGCGACGCCGACACGTATTCGACGAAGGCCGAGAAGCGCGCGCGCACGGTGCTGCGCATCTGCTGGCCGGCGAACTGCGGAAACACGAGGCCGCTGACCGCGCCCGCGCAGATGATGCCGATCACGACTTCGGCGACCCGCGTGAGCGCACTGAGGAACGCGCCATCCGGATGCTGCCAGGTCGGGATGCCGATCAGCGCGGCCGTGTAGCCGGCCAGCACGAAACCGTACGAACGGAAGTTGCGATTGCGTGCGGCGCCGGCGGTGCAGATGCCGACCCAGATCGCGGTCGTGATCAGGAACAGCTCCGGCTGCTGCGCGAACAGGCCGATCAGCGCGAGCATCACGACCAGACCGACCAGCGTGCCGCAGATCCGGTAGAAGCTTTTCGCGAACACCGCGCCGCTTTGCGGCTGCATCACGATGAACACGGTGGTCATCGCGGTGCGCGGCTGCGGCAGATCGAGTTTCATCGCGATGCCGAGCGCGAGGAAACACGCGGCGAGCGATTTGAACAGATACATCCACACGAGGCCGTCGGTGCGCGCCCAGTGGGCGGCGGCTTCGTAGAGCGCGGCGAACGACGCGGGGCGCGCGGTCGACGGGGAGGACGAGGAGGACATGGCTTTTGTTACTCGGACGCGGGCGCGTTCGGGGCGCGCGAGGCGGTGGTGGCGGTGGTGACTGCGTTTGTCGTGGCGTTGCCATTCGCATCCGCCTTTGCCTTCGCCGTGCCGCTATCCGCCGAGCCGCTCTTGCCTTCGTTGCTGCCCTTGCCATGCGCCGGCAAGGTTTCGTTATCCCGCGGACCGTTGGCCGGATCGTCGAGACCGCCGCCGAGCGCCGTCATTAGCGACGCATGCGCACCGAGACGCTCGGCCTGCACCTTGGCGACGCCTTCCTGCGCGCGCAGCAACTGGTTCTGCGCGACCAGCACGTTCAGATAGTCGGTCAAGCCGCGCCGGAAGCCCTCGCGCGACAGATCGTAGTTCCTGCGCGCGGCGGCGACCGAGCGGTCGGCGTCGTCGGCCTGGGTGGTCAGCGAACGGATGCGGATCACCTGATCGGAGATGTCCTTCAGGGCGGTGACGATCGACTGGTTGTAGCGCTCGACCGCCTCGTCGTAGCCCGCCGACGCGGCGCCGAGCTGAGAGCGCAGCCGGCCGCCGTCGAAGATCGGCAGCGTCAGCGCGGGGCCCACGCTCCAGCTATGCGACGGACTCTTCAGGAACTGGAACAGCGGCCCCATCGCCGCATAGCCGCCGATGGACGCGAGCAGGTTGATGTCCGGATAGAACCCGGCCTTCGCGACGTCGATGCCGCGCGCCTGCGCGGCGACCGTCCAGCGCGCCGCGACGACGTCGGGGCGGTGGCCGATCAGATCCGCCGGCAGCGCGGCCGGCAGACCGGCGGGCGCGGCGAGCGACAAGGTCGGGCGCTGGATCGCGTCGCCGGCGCCCGGACCCTTGCCCGCGAGCGCGGCCAACTGATTGCGGCCGAGCGCGATCTTCTCCTCGATCGCGTCGATCTGGCGCTCGTACTCGGGCATCGGCGTTTCGGCCTGGCTCACTTCGAGCTGCGTGCCGATGCCGCCCTTCAGGCGCCGGTTCGCGAGGTCGACGATTTGCTGCTGTTGTTGCAGCGTGGCCTTCGCGATGTCGAGCAGCGCATAGTTCAACGACATCTCGATATAAGTGCGCACGACGTTCGCCTGCAGTTCGAGCTGCGCGGCGCGCGCGTCGGCGGCGCTCGCGTGCGCGAGGTCGAGCGCGCGCTCGGCGGCGTTCTTGTCCTTGCCCCAGAAGTCGAGGTGATAGGAGAGGCCGAGCGTGCCGGTGTTGTTCCACGACTGCTCGCCGGCGAGCGGCCCCGGCCCGTAGAACACGTTGTCGGGCCACTGCTCGCGCTGGATCGACAGGCTGCCGTTGACTTGCGGCGCGAGCGCCGCGCGCGCGACACCGGCCATCGACGCCGCCTCGCGCACGCGCGCCTGGGCGACCGCGAGACTCGGATTGCCGGCCTGTGCGTCCGCGATCCACTGGTTCAGCTGCGGATCGTCATAGGCGCGCCACCAGTCGGCGGCGGGCCATTGCGCATCGGCGTTGGCGGCACGAATCGCGTTGCCGGCGTCGAGCGATGAAGGATTGATCGTGCGCGTTTGCGGCGCCACGCCCCCGGTACTTGCGCATCCGGCGATTGTTAATAGGATCGTAAGAACCGAGGCTGCGGCGATCCCTTTGTGTACCGGAGACTGCACGATTTCCTCCAAATTTGACTATAGAACCTTGTGCGCAATTATATTTTTCGATCAATTGCGGAATAACCGGTAATGATGCAAGGCATTTTTACAAGACATGAGATAATGGCCATTGCTGATCGTGTAACAATCGCTGCCGATTTTTCGCAACTGTGTTGCATGGGATCGGAGCAAGGGCGAAAGCGCCCACTCCGGTCGACAGAGGATAGGTATGGACACGCTTCAAAACATGCGCGTATTCGTCCGCGTCGTCGAAGCGGGCAGCTTCACTGGCGCCGCGCAGCATCTGAACACGACGACGGCCTACGCGTCGCGCGCGGTTTCCGATCTGGAAGCGCATCTGCGCACGCGGCTGTTGAACCGGACCACGCGCCGCATCGCGCTGACCGAGGCGGGCGAGCGCTATCTGCAGCGCTGTGAGCAGATCCTCGCGTACGTGGATCAGGCGGAGGCCGAGGCGAGCGACGCCCATGCGCGCCCATCCGGCAAGCTGAAGGTTCACGCGATGACGAGCTTCGGCCAGCACTACGTGGTGCCGGCCGTTAGCCGTTATCAGCAGCGCTACCCGGACGTGCATGTCGAGCTGACGCTCGCGCAGCGCATGCCGGATCTGCTCGACGAAGGCTTCGACGTGTCGCTGACGCTCGCCACCGGCCTGCCGGACTCGGGGCTCGTATCGCAGCGCATTGGCAGCGCGTTCAGCATTGCGTGCGCGTCGCCTGCGTATCTCGAGCGGCACGGCGTGCCGCAAACACCCGCGGATCTCGCGCAGCACAACTGCCTGCAGATGGTGACGCCGGTGTACCCGCCCGACAAATGGACCTTCGACGGCCCGAACGGCGAGGAACTCGTGTCGCTCGGCTCGGCGACGTTCCAGGTGAACGTGGCCGAGGCGATGGTCGTGGCTGTCGCCCAGGGCATGGGTATCGCGCTGATTCCGATCTACTCGGCGATCAGCGGTTTGCGCAGCGGCGAGCTGGTGTGGCTGCTGCCCGAGTACACGTCGCAGCAGATGAACCTGTATGCGCTGTATCCGTCGCGGCAGTATCTCGATGCGAAGATCCGCACGTGGGTCGAGTTCCTGCGCGACGAGTTGCCCTCGACGCTCGCGGCGGATCAGGAAGAATTGCGGCAGTTCGCGCGAACCTGACCGCCCGGTTCGTCATGGGTTGACGTTCGAGGGGCGCGCGGCGTGACAGCGTGTTACACACGCGCCGCGCCGCAACATTTCTTTACTTCTGCCGCGCAGTCGATTTGTTAACGTGTCGTTCACGCGTCGCCGCTCTGGCCGTACGCGCTGGATTCGCCGCCGTTCGGCACCTCGCAACCACTGAAGGACGACACATCCATGGATACGCACCTGATGATCGGCTTGGCCGTCATGTTCGGATTGATTGGCGTCGCCGCGTCGCGTGATCTGTTGCGACGCATACGTGTACAGCAGCCGCGCCTCGTGCCGGTCGAGGTCGAGTCACAGGATGCGCCGCGGCGAGAGCGGTGAGCGGCCCCGCTAGAATCAGCTAGATCTCGACGACCTTGTTCCACGCAAACAGCGGATTTTCCCACTCGCGCTTGCGCCGGTCGAAATAGCCGCGCGGATTGCACACGACACGCGTGCCGTCCACCACATAGTCGAACGACGTATGCGTGTGGCCGTGAATCCATAACGCGACGGGCGCGCGCACGAGCTCCGGCAGGTGATTGACGAAGCCCGCCGACGCGCGGTCCTCGGCAAAGCGCTCGGCGAGACTCAGCCGATGCGGCGCATGGTGCGTGACCACGATCGTTTGGCCGGCGAACGGTTTGGTCAGCTCGCTTTCGAGCCACGCGCGCGCATGCTGGTGCAGCGCGAGCGAGTCGGCGGGCGTGAAGTCGCGCGCGGCGTCGCGCGGGTCGTGCGGCCAGTTCATCTGGATCAGCCCGCGATAGTCGAGCATGACGCGGCGCGCGGCGACGATCGATTCCTCGATAGCTTCGGGCGTCGCGCCGTACAGCGCGAAGTCGGTCCACAACGTCGTGCCGAGCACGCGCCAGCGCCCCTGGCTATCGACGAGCGTGGCGTTGTTCAGCACGTGCACGTTATCGACCTGCGCGGCCGCGTCGAGCGTTGCGCTCTCCAGCGCGCCGAACTCACCGTCGTAGTACTCGTGATTGCCGGGCACGTAGACGACCGGCACCGTGTCGTCGAACGCCTGTGCGGCCCAGCGCGGGCCGGCCCCATGGTTGTGAATGTCGCCCGCCAGCACGACCAGATCCGCCTGCGCATGCGGGATCAGTTCAGGCTCGTCGTTTTCCAGATGCAGATCGGACAGCACGCGAATCTTCACGGACGCGACTCCTGCGAAACGCCGCCGCGCCGGATCGCGGAGGCTTCAAACATTAGCGTAGCACCTTGCCCGGATTCATCAGGTTCAGCGGATCGAGCGCGTGCTTGATCGCGCGCATCATCCGCACCTCGACATCCTGCTTGTAGTGCGCGGCTTCGTCGATCTTCAGCTGGCCGAGTCCGTGTTCCGCACTGATGCTGCCGCGGTGCGCATTCACGCTGTCGTAGACGATCCGGTTGATCGGGCTCTGGTACTGCCGCAGAAACGCTTTCGCGTCGACGCCCTCGGGCGCCTGCACGTTGTAGTGCAGATTGCCGTCGCCCAGATGGCCGAACGTGACCATGCGCGCGCCCGGCGCGGCTTGCGCGATCGCGGCATCGGTCGCTTCGATGAAGTGGCCGATGCGTGAGATGGGCACCGCGATGTCGTGCTTGATGTTCAGCCCTTCCTCGGCCTGCGCGAGCGGAATGTGCTCGCGCAGATTCCAGAACGCGCGCGACTGCGCGAGGTTTTCCGCGACCACGGCGTCTTCGACGAGACCCTGTTCGAGCGCGGTTTCCATCAGCCCCTCGAACAGCGTGCGCGCGTGCTCTTCGCTTTCGCTGTCCGACAGTTCGAGCAGCACGACTTGCGCATGCGGCTCGGCGAACGGATAACGCATCTGTTCGAAATGCCGGCCGACGAGGCGCAGGCAGAAATCCGACATCAGCTCGAAGCCGGTCAGCAGCGGCCCGGCGACGCGTTGCGTGAGCGCGAGAAAATCGAGCGCCGCATGCGGCGACGCGAGCGCGGCGAGCGCCGTGACGCGCGCCGCCGGCTGCGGATGCAGCTTCATCACTGCCGCGGTAATCAGGCCGAGCGTGCCTTCCGCGCCGATGAACAGGTCGCGCAGATCGTAGCCGGTGTTGTCCTTGCGCAGCCCGCGCAGGCCGTCCCACAGTTCGCCTTGCGGCGTCACCACTTCGAGGCCGAGGCATAGCTCGCGCGTGGTGCCATAGCGGAGCACGCCGGTGCCGCCCGCGTTGGTCGACAGATTGCCGCCGATCGTGCAGCTGCCTTCGGCGGCGAGGCTCAGCGCAAACAGACGCCCGGCCGCTTCGGCGTGCTTCTGCACGTCGGCGAGGATCACGCCGGCTTCGACGGTGATCGTGTTGTTGTGCGGATCGATGTCGCGCACGCGATTCAATCGGCGCAGGCTGATGACCGCTTGCGCGCCGCTAGCGTCAGGAGTCGCGCCGCCCGCGAGGCCTGTGTTGCCGCCTTGGGGCACCAGCGCGACGCGATGTTCGACCGAGAGTGTGACGAGCGCGGCGGCTTCCGCGGACGTGGCCGGGCACAGCACAGCGCAGGCCGCGCCGGTGTAGCGGCGGCGCCAGTCGGTCAGAAAGGGAGCGGTGTCGTGCGGATCGGTCAGGACGTGAGCCGCGCCGATGGCGTCGCGGCAGGCGGCGAGAAAAGCGGTGTGGTTCATGTGGATCGGTTGACGGTTTTGAAGCTTGGACGTCAGGCGGGCGGGGTTGGTTCGCGGGTGGTTTGCTTTGCAGCCTGCTTTGCGGCTTGTTTCGCGGCGCGTTTCGCCGCGCGCTTGAACGGCCCCACATACGCGAGCGCGCAGGTGAAGAAGATCACGGCGAGCGCTGCTTGCAGCCAGCCGAGCCGCGCGCCCAGGCCTTGATCGCTCCAGCCGCGCACGACGCCTTCGGCGAAATACAGCAGGACCAGCATCGACGCCCATTGCATCGTATAGAGCCGACGCCGCCACACGCCCGGCAACGCGGAGAGCAGCGGCAACGCCTTCAGCACGAGCAGGGAGCCGCCAGGCCGCAACGGCGCGAGCCACCATTCCCATGCGACCGCCAGCACGATCATCGCGACCAGTGTGAAAGCGGCGACGAGCGCGGCGGCGGCTTTGGGCTGCACGGGTACGACGGTTGCGGCTGCCGACGTGCTTGCGAATTCCGCGCCGCTGGCGTCCCGACGGGCGTCGTCGCGGTCGGTTGGTTGCGGGTGCGGGTCGTTCACGGCTTTGCGCTCACGGCCTTTCGGACATCGACGCCGCCGTGCGCGCAACCCGCGCACCCAGCGCGATGGCGAGCGTCCGTTCGTCGGCGGAGATGCCATGGCCGGTCGTGCCCACGCGCGCGAAATGCGACGCGCCGTACGGCGTACCGCCGGTTTGCGTGGTGGACAGCACGCTCTCCGTGTACGGAATGCCGACGATCAGCATGCCGTGATGGAGCAGCGGCAGCATCATCGACAGCAGCGTGGATTCCTGGCCGCCGTGCAGGCTGCCGGTCGACGTGAACACGCAGGCCGGCTTGCCCGCCAGCGCGCCCGATAGCCACTGCGGCGTGGTGCCGTCGAGAAAGTATTTGAGCGCGGCCGCCATGTTGCCGAAGCGGGTCGGCGAGCCGAGCGCGAGGCCCGCGCATTCTTCGAGGTCACGCAGCTCGACGTACGGTGGTCCTTCGGCGGGGATGTCCGGCTCGCTCGCCTCGCAGACCGTGGAAACCGCCGGTACGGTGCGCACGCGCGCCTGCATGCCGGGGACGCTGTCGACGCCGTGCGCGATCGCCAGCGCGAGCTCGCGCGTGGCGCCGTGACGGCTGTAATAAAGCACGAGAATGTCTTTCATAGGCCTCATCATTGAACGGGTATTATAGGGGTTCGGTCCGTTGCACAGGCCATTCATAGCCGTCCGGCCAGCAGGTCCGGCCGAACGCCGCACGGGGTTCCCGCAGTCCCGTTCCGACGGTTCAGCAAGCAAGGAGGCAGGTTTGTTGGTTAGGGTGCGTTTCGATCTCGACACGCTCAAACGGCTCGCGGCATTCGCCGCGCAACGCATCGGCGAGGACCGGATTCCGCAGGTCGCGGGCAGCCTGACGTTCACCACGATGCTCGCACTCGTGCCGCTCGCCACCGTCGCGTTTGCGCTGTTCACCGCGTTTCCGATCTTCAGCTCGTTCCAGGCGTCGTTGCAGTTTTTTCTTGCCGATCACCTGATGCCCGCGCAACTGAACGATCAGATCTTCAAGTATCTGAACGAGTTCGCGTCGAAGGCCAAAGGGCTGACCACGATCGGCATGATCATCCTGTTCGTCACCGCGGTGATGACGATGATGACCGTCGAGTCCGCGTTCAACGTGATCTGGCGCGTGCGCAAGGCGCGGCCCGTCGCGCAGCGCATTCTCGTGTACTGGGCGATCATCACGCTCGGTCCGATCCTGATCGGCGTGAGCCTGTCCATCTCGTCGTATCTGTTCACGCAATCGATGTCGTTCAGCGCCGCGCAGCGCATCACACCGCTGATCGAATGGGCGCTCGCGAGCGCCACGCTGCCGTTCACGATGCTCGCGTTCACGATCCTTTACGTTTATTTGCCGAACTGCCGTGTCGAATGGCGCGACGCGGTGGTCGGCGGCGTGATCGCCGCGGTCGCGTTCGAGCTCGCCAAGCGCGGCTTCGGCTACTACGTGCGCCGTATTCCGACCTATACGGCCGTGTACGGCGCGTTCGCCGCGGTGCCGCTGTTCCTCGTGTGGATGTATCTGTGCTGGTTCATCACGCTGACCGGCGCGATGATCGCATCGGCGTTGCCGGCGATCCGCATCGGTCAGTTTCACCGCCCGGTGTTCTATGGCAGCAATCTGTTCGATTCGCTCGAATTGCTCGCGCGGCTGTGCGAAGCGCGTGAGGGCGGCAGACGCGGCTACACGATGCCCGAGCTTGCACGCATGCTTCGCCGCGACAAGGATACGACGCTGATTCTGTTGCAGCGTCTCGAGGAGATCGAATGGATCGCGCGGCTGGAGGAGGACCATACCGGCCCGCACTACGTGCTGCTCGCTAACCCGGCGCAGGTGACCGTGCAGCGGCTGTACGACCTGTTCGTGATCGACCGCGCGGAGCTCACGTATCAGCTCGAACTCGACTCCACGCGGGTTGACGGCGGCATGCTGCTCGCCGCGCTCGACAACGACCAGCTGAAGGTGACGCTCGCCGCGCTGCTCGCTTCGCGCGCGGCGGCAAGGGCGGCGCGACCCGGAGACGAACGTGCGGCGGCTTCGATGCCGCACCAGGCGGCATGACAGGTCGGCTCGACTTCGAGCCGACCTGGTAAAACTACAACGATATCTTCCCCACGCAGATGTCCTTGAACATCACCCAGTCGCCCATCAGGCTGTAAAGCGGATGACGGAAGGTGGCCGGCTTGTTCTTTTCGAAGAAGAAATGGCCGACCCACGCGAAGCCATAGCCGCACACCACCGCCGCCGGCAGCCATACCCAGCTGCCGGTGGCGAGCGCCATCGCGAGAAAGCCAATTACACCGAGCGAGCCGACGAAATGCAGCCGCCGCGACGCGATGTTGCGATGCTCGCTCAGGTAGTAAGGGTAAAACTCCGCGAAGCTCGCGAAGTGATCGGTATGTGCTGTATGAGCCATAACGGCCTCCGGAGGCTGAAAGAGACGCTTCAAATCATTCTCCGGCGATCGCCTGCCTAACGCAACCTGGCCATTTGGCCAATGGCGCGTCAGGTTCGGCGTGGATATCGTCGTGATTCAGCGCGCTTCGTGCGGCGCACGCGTAGCGAAGCTGTACAGCGCATCGAGCGTCGCGTCGGGTTGCTCGGTCATCAAAGCGTGGCCCGCATCGAGCATGACGGTGTCGACCGGCGTGCCCGCCTGCGCGAGCGCATCGGCGAGCGCTTTCGCCGCGCGCGGTGGCGTCATCGCATCGCGCCGGCCGACGATCAGGCGCGTCGCGCAACGCACCTGCGCCGCGCGGGCGAGGCCGTCCGCATAGGTATGGCATGCGGTGAAATCGGTGTGGAACAGATGCGGTTCGCCGCTCGCGGACACGTGCTCCATCAGCCGCTGGTTCATACCGTGCAGCCAGAAGCCGGGGCCGGGGCACGAGGGCTTCGCCGCGAGCGTCGAATGCGACCACTGATTGACCATGTCGATCGCCTCGGGCTCCCGATTGAACGCGGCGTCGAGCAGCGCGTCGGAAACCGTCATCGGCAGCGCGCTCGCGAGCAGCGCAAGATGCGTGGCGCGCTGCGGATAGCGGCCGGCGAAGTCGAGCGCGATCAGCGAGCCCATGCTGTGACCGGCGACGAATGCACGCGCGACGCCCACGGCATCGAGCAGCGCGGCGAGCCAGTCGGCCAGCGCGGCGATGCTGGCGAGCGCGGGGCCGGCGCTGCGCCGGTGGCCCGGCAGGTCGAGCGCGAGCACGCCGAAGCCGTGATGCGCGAAATAGCGGCTTTGCAGCGCCCACACGCTGTGATCGTGCTCGGCGCCGTGGATGAACACGGCGCTCGGCAGGCTCGCGTCGAAGGGTTTGCCGCCGGTGTAGGCGTAGGCCGGTTTGCCTTGGACGGTGACGATCATGCGGACTCCGGTCGGGCGGGGGCGTTCGTGGCGGCGGGCGCCGCAGCGGCGGTTTTTTGCGCGGCCTTCAGCGCGCGCTTGAGATCGTCGATCAGGTCATCCGGATCTTCGAGCCCGATCGACAGACGGATCGTGCCTTCGGTGATGCCGGCCGCGGCGAGCGCCGTGGCATCCATGCGGAAGTGCGTCGTCGATGCCGGGTGGATCACCAGCGAGCGCGCGTCGCCGACGTTCGCGAGGTGGGAGAACAGCGTCAGCGCTTCGATGAAGGCGCGCCCGGCCGCGCGGTCGCCGCGCAGGTTGAAGCTGAACACCGCGCCGGCGCCGCGCGGTAGCAGCCGCTTCGCGAGCGCGTGGTCGGGATGCGTCGGCAGCTCGGGATAGGCAACCGATTCGACCGCCGCATGACCGGCGAGAAACTCGACCACGCGGCGTGTGTTCGCGACGTGCCGCTCCATGCGCAACGGCAGCGTCTCGATGCCTTGCAGCAATTGCCACGCGGCCTGCGGATGCAGGCACGCGCCGAAGTCGCGCAAGCCTTCGCGCCGCGCGCGCAGCAGGAACGGCGCGACCGTGCTTTCCTCGGCGAACACCATGCCGTGGAAACCGTCGTACGGCTCGGTGAATTCGGGAAAGCGGCCGGAAGCCTCGAAGTCGAACGTCCCCCCGTCGACCAGCACGCCGCCGATCGTCGTGCCGTGGCCGCCGAGAAACTTGGTCGCCGAGTGGTAGACGAAGTCGGCGCCGTGTTCGAACGGGCGCAGCAGGTAGGGGGTCGTGAAGGTCGAGTCGACCAGCAACGGCACGCGGTGCGCGTGCGCGATCTGCGCGAGCGCGGCGATATTGAGCACCTCGAGGCCCGGATTGCCGAGCGTTTCGCCGAACAGCAGCCGCGTATTGGGGCGCAGCGCGGCGCGCCACGCGTCGAGGTCGCCGGGTTTCACGAAGGTCGTCTCGATACCGAAGCGCCGCAGCGTGTAATGCAGCAGATTGTGCGAGCCACCGTACAGCGCGCTCGACGCGACGATGTGCGAGCCGGCGCCCATCAGCGTCGCGATCGCCAGATGCAGCGCGGCCTGGCCGCTCGCGGTGCCGATCGCGCCGGCGCCGTTTTCGAGCGCGGCGACGCGCTCTTCGAACACGGCGACGGTCGGATTCGAGATGCGCGAGTAGACGTGGCCGGCGCGCTCCATGTTGAACAGCGCGGCGGCGTGGTCCGAGTCGCGGAACGAAAACGACGTGGTCTGGTAGATAGGCGTCGCGCGCGCGCCGGTGGCGGGGTCGGGGGCAGCGCCGGCGTGCAGCGCAAGCGTATCGAAACGGTTGGCGGACATCGTGTGCGGCGGGCCGGGAGGGGCCACGCGAATGATCAGGGTGGGCCGGCCATCCTATCATTGGCGCGCGCCGCTTCAAGCGCAATTTTCCCGCGGGGCGGAGCACGGGTTTGTGCGGCTCGTGCCGGGAGCGGGGCATGCTCGCTATCTGGAAGTCAGATGAATTGGAGCCTCCGAAAGCCCGCCGAGCCTTGGCTGGCGGGCCGCTTTCCTTTTATGGGCCTTTCCGATAGGATCGAAACAACCATTTAATGCACTGCAAGATTGGCGGTACCAGGAGATAGATGATGCGAGTCAGCGACATTCTTAAAGTCAAGGGCAACACCCTTTTTACGGTCACGCCGGATACCACGCTGCATGACGCCGTCATCACCATGGCCGAGCACGACATCGGCTCGCTCGTCGTGATGGAGTACGGCGACCTCGTCGGCATGCTGACGTTTCGCGAAATCATTCTGACCTTGAGGGAGAACGGCGGCAGCGTCGGTACGTCGACGATCCGCAAGGTGATGGACGACCATCCGCTCACCTGCACGCCCGAAACCGACGTCAACGAAGTGCGCCGCATGATGCTCGAGCATCACGTGCGTTATCTGCCGGTCATGGAAAGCCGCACGCTGATGGGCGTCATCTCGTTTTACGACGTCGCCAAGGCGGTGGTCGAGGAGCAGGGGTTCGAGAACCGCATGCTGAAGGCCTATATCCGCGACTGGCCGGAAGAGCAGGAAGGACAGGACCAGCAGCCGGCGCGTTGATGCGCGTGGCTCGAACGTCGCGCTCCGGCCGCCGCCGCGAGCGCGAATCCGCCGACAGGGCGCGCGCGCAAGCGGGCGCTTTTTTTGTGTCCGGGCCGTTTGTCCGCCGCTCCGCGCGCTTCATTGCCATTTTCCGCGCCGTTGTTCTGAATTCATGAACGATCGTCCGTTGCCTGCCGCCCGGCGCGCCGCTCGCGCGCATGAAGCGCACGAATCCCAGTTCCGCCTGCTTCGCCAGCGTCGTTTCGCGCCGTTCTTCTGGACGCAGTTTCTCGGCGCGATGAACGACAACGTGTTCAAGATCGGCTTCACGTCGCTCGTCACGTATCAGGCGGCGCGGTTTTCGGGCGTCGACCCAAAAACCGCGGCGTTCCTGATCTCGGCGATTTTCATTTTGCCGTTCGTGCTGTTTTCGGCCACTTCCGGCCAGATCGCGGACAAGTACGACAAGGCGTTGCTCACGCGTCTCGTCAAGACTTTCGAGATCGCGGTGATGCTGGTCGGCGGCGCGGGCTTCTGGCTGCATAGCGCACCGTTGCTGTATCTCTGCACGTTCCTGATGGGCGTGCATTCGACCGTATTCGGGCCGGTCAAGTATTCGTATCTGCCGCAGCATCTGTCGAAGGCGGAGTTGGTCGGCGGCAACGGCATGATCGAGATGGGCACCTTCGTCGCGATCCTGGTCGGCACGATCGTCGGAGGCGCGGGCGCGGGGTTCGCCGAGCATGGCGCGGTGGTGCTCGCTGGCGCGTGTATCGCGATCGCGCTGATCGGGCGCGCGGTCTCCGGCTTCGTGCCGGCTACGCCGGCGCCGCAACCCGGGTTGCGCATCAACTGGAACCCAGTCAGCGAAACGTGGCGCAATCTGAAACTGGCGCACGAGAACCGCACGGTGTTTCTGAGCCTGCTCGGCATTTCGTGGCTGTGGTTCGTCGGCGCGACGTTCCTCGCGTCGTTTTTCAATTTTGCGAAGGACGTGCTGTCCGCCGATCCGGACGTCGTGACCGTGCTGCTCGCCACGTTCTCAATCGGCATCGGCATCGGCTCGCTGCTGTGCGAACGGCTGTCGAAGCGGCGGATCGAAGTCGGCCTCGTGCCGCTCGGCTCGATCGGCATGAGCGTGTTCGCGATCGATCTTTTTTTCGCGAGCCACGCGCTGCCGCCGGCGGGGCATCTGCTCAGCGTCGGCGAATTTCTCGCGCGGCTCGCGCATTGGCGCGTGCTCGCCGATCTGTTCCTGCTCGCGATGTTCGGCGGCTTCTACAGCGTGCCGCTCTATGCGCTGATTCAGAGCCGTAGTCAGCCGAGTCATCGCGCGCGCATCATCGCCGCGAACAATATCCTCAACTCGCTGTTCATGATCGTGTCGGCGCTGATGGCGATGGCCCTGACCGCCGCGGGCTTCAGCATTCCGGCAATTTTTCTCGTCACCGCGCTGCTGAACGTGGTCGTCGCGGGCTACATCTATTCGCTCGTGCCCGAGTTCCTGCTGCGCTTCGTTGCGTGGCTGCTCGTGCATACGTTTTACCGGATCCGGCTCGTGCACGCGGAGCGCATTCCGGAGCACGGCGCGGCGGTGCTCGTGTGCAACCACGTCAGTTTCGTCGATGCGATCGTCATCATGGCCGAAAGCCCGCGGCCGATCCGCTTCGTGATGGACCATCAGATCTTCCGCTCGCCGTTCATCGGCTGGCTGTTCCGGCATGCGAAGGCGATCCCGATCGCGCCCGCGCATCAGGACGCGGCGCTGCTCACGCGTGCCTACGATCTGTGCGCGCAGGCGCTCGCGGACGGCGAGCTCGTGTGCATCTTTCCCGAAGGCAAGCTGACGCGCACCGGCGAACTGAATCCGTTTCGCCACGGCGTCGCCGAGATCGTCAGGCGCACGCCGGCGCCGGTTATTCCGATGGCGCTGCGCGGTCTGTGGGGCAGCGTGTTTTCGCGCGCGGTCGACGCCCACTGGCCGCGTCCGCTCAGAAAGGGCGTGATGACCCGGCTGAGCCTCGCGGTCGGCGAGCCGATCGACCCGGCGCTCGCGACGCCGGAAACACTGCAGCAGATCGTGACCGGGCTGCGCGGCGCGCGCAAATAGCCTTGGGCCGGTGCGCGGATGCTGAGGTCGCCAATTGCCCAGTATCACCCGCATTCGGCAGCGCTGTCGCCCAGCCCCGTCTTAGAGGCGAGCAGGCTGGCATAATAGCGTTCTCCCCGAATTTCTTTGGACGACGCTCATGTCCGGCAACACGCTCGGTACGCTTTTCACTGTCACGACCTTCGGCGAATCGCACGGCCCCGCTATCGGCTGCGTGATCGACGGCTGCCCGCCGGGCATGGCGCTCAACGAAGCCGATATCCAGTTCGAACTCGATCGCCGCAAGCCGGGCACGTCGCGCCACGTGACGCAGCGCCAGGAAGAGGACAAGGTCGAGATCCTGTCGGGCGTGTTCGAAGGTCAAACCACCGGCGCGCCGATCGCGCTGCTGATTCGCAATACCGACCAGCGCAGCAAGGACTACGGCAACATCGCCGAGACGTTCCGCCCCGGCCACGCCGATTACACCTACTGGCAGAAGTACGGCATTCGCGATTACCGCGGCGGCGGCCGCTCGTCGGCACGGCTGACGGCGCCGACGGTCGCGGCGGGTGCGGTCGCGAAGAAATGGCTGCGCGAGAAGTTCGGCACCGAGATTCGCGGCTATATGGCCGCGCTCGGCGAGATCGACGTGCCGTTCGTCGATTGGGCCCAGGTGCGCGAAAACCCGTTCTTCGTGCCGAATGCCGAGATCGTTCCGCAGCTCGAGGCGTATATGGACGCGCTGCGCAAGGACGGTGACTCGATCGGCGCGCGCATCAACGTGGTTGCCTCCGGTGTACCGGTCGGCCTCGGCGAGCCGCTGTTCGACCGCCTCGACGCCGACATCGCGCACGCGATGATGGGCATCAACGCGGTGAAAGGCGTCGAGATCGGCGCGGGCTTTGCGAGCGTCGCGCAACGCGGCTCGGTGCATGGCGACGAGTTGACGCCGGAAGGGTTCGTCGGCAATCACGCGGGCGGGGTGCTCGGCGGTATATCGACGGGGCAGGACATCACGGTATCGATCGCGATCAAGCCGACCTCGAGCATTCGCACGCCGCGCCGTTCGATCGACAAGGCGGGGCAGCCGGTGGTCGTCGAAACCTTCGGGCGGCACGACCCGTGCGTCGGCATTCGCGCGACGCCGATCGCCGAGTCGATGCTTGCGCTCGTGCTGATCGACCACGCGCTGCGCCATCGCGCGCAATGCGGCGATGTGGCCGTGAGCACGCCAAAGATCGCGGCGAGCGCGCCATAACGCCGACGCGGCCCGAGATTGGCGGCGAACGAGCCGCCATGAAAAAGAATAGGGAAGGGGACCAACGAAACGCGCAACAATGCGCGCAGACGAAAGCGCGAGCGCGCTATCGGAATTTGCCTTCGCGACGCTGCCGCTTATCGCACAGCGCCGCAAAGGCAAACAGCACAACAGTTACATATTCGGATAGTTCGGCCCGCCACCGCCTTCCGGCGTAACCCACACGATATTCTGCGTCGGGTCCTTGATATCGCAGGTCTTGCAGTGCACGCAGTTCTGCGCATTGATCACGAGTCGCTCGTTGCCTTCGTCGTTCTTCACGAACTCGTACACGCCAGCC
Source organism: Paraburkholderia sp. BR14320 (assembly GCF_040948665.1). Lineage (NCBI taxonomy): Bacteria > Pseudomonadati > Pseudomonadota > Betaproteobacteria > Burkholderiales > Burkholderiaceae > Paraburkholderia > Paraburkholderia sp. BR14320. The sequence goes on along the minus strand of NZ_JBFPKG010000044.1, from coordinate 44,445 downwards.
GGGCAATAACGCGACTCCGGTCCGGCGTAGGTCTGCCAGTTCACGTTGACCGGTACGGTCGGATCTTTCAGCGTCAGATGCGCCGGCTGATTTTCCTCGTGATTCGTGTTCGAGATGAACACCGATGAGAGCCGGTCGAACGTCAGCTTGCCGTCCGGCTTCGGATACGTGATCGGCTTGCACTGCGAAGCCGGCTTCAGCATCTCGTGGTCGGAATGCTGATGATGCAGCGTCCAGGGCACGTTACCGCCGAGCAGCTTCTGCTCGACGCCGACCATCAGCGTGCCGAGGTAGAGACCCTTGCTCATCCACTGCTTGAAGTTACGCGCGCGATACAGCTCCGTGTAGAGCCACGACGTCTTGAAGGTTTCCGGATAAGCGGTCAGTTCGTCCGACTGACGGCCGGCCTGGACGGCGGCGAACGCGGCGTCGGCGGCGAGCATGCCGGTCTTGATCGCGGCGTGCGAACCCTTGATGCGCGACGCGTTCAGGAAGCCCGCGTCGTCGCCGACCAGCGCACCGCCCGGGAACACCAGCTTCGGCAGCGACATCAGGCCGCCCGCGGTGATCGCGCGCGCACCATACGACACGCGCTTGCCGCCTTCGAGAATCGCGCGGATCGCGGGATGCGTCTTATAGCGCTGGAATTCCTCGAACGGCGACAGATACGGATTCGAATAGCCGAGGCCGACCACGAAGCCGACCACGACCTGGTTGTTGTCCATGTGATAGAGGAACGAGCCGCCGTACGTGTCGTTTTCAAGCGGCCAGCCGGCCGTGTGCATCACCAGACCCGGCTTGTGCTTCGCGGGATCGATCTCCCACAGCTCCTTGATACCGATGCCGTACACCTGCGGATCGACGCCGTCGCGCAGCTTGAACTTCTCGTTCAGCTGGCGGCCGAGGTGGCCGCGCGCGCCTTCGCAGAACAGCGTGTACTTCGCGTGCAGTTCCATGCCGAGCTGGAAGTTCTCGGTCGGCTCGCCGTCCTTGCCGATGCCGAGGTTGCCGGTCGCGACGCCCTTGACCGAGCCGTCTTCGTTGTACAGCACTTCAGCGGCCGGAAAGCCCGGGAAAATTTCGACGCCGAGCGCCTCGGCCTGTTGGCCCAGCCAGCGCGTCACGTTCGCGAGGCTGATCACGTAGTTGCCGTGGTTCTTGAAATTGTCCGGCAGCGCCCAGTTCGGCACGCTCTTCGCGCCCGTCGCCGACAGAAACAGGAAGCGGTCTTCGGTCACCTCGACCGTCAGCGGCGCGCCTTTGTCCTTCCAGTCCGGGATCAGCTCGGTCAGCGCGCGCGGGTCCATCACCGCGCCCGACAGAATATGCGCCCCGATCTCAGAGCCTTTTTCGAGTACGCATACGCCAAGCTCGACGCCTTGTTCGGCGGCGCGCTGCTTCAGACGAATGGCAGCCGACAGGCCCGCAGGGCCGCCGCCGACGATGACGACGTCATACTCCATCGACTCGCGCGGGCCGTACTGCTCAATGAGACTTGCGGGGGTCATTGATGCTCCTCTTACCGTTAGAATGCTTTTTTCGGGTTCGTATTGTGGGCGATCGATTCCTGCGCCGCAACCCAAAAGCCACAGATTAGCACGAGCGTACTATTTCATGATACGGTATAGACCCTTAGTTGCGGTCGTACCAAACCCCGTCAACCGCAGTTGTCCTTACAACCGAACAAGGAAAGACAATGGGCCGTTCGATCAATCTGGAAGGCAAGGTCGCGCTGATCACTGGCGCCTCGAGCGGGTTGGGCAAGCGCTTCGCGCAGGTGCTGTCGCAGGCGGGCGCGAAGGTCGTGCTTGCGAGCCGACGTACCGAGCGGCTCAAGGAGCTGCGTGCGGAAATCGAGGCGTCCGGCGGCGCCGCGCACGTGGTGTCGCTCGACGTGACCGACTACCAAAGCATCAAGTCGGCGGTCGCGCACGCGGAAACCGAAGCCGGCACCATCGATATCCTCGTCAATAACTCGGGCGTGTCGACTACGCAGAAGCTGTCCGAGGTCACGCCGGCGGACTTCGAATACGTGTTCGACACCAATACGCGCGGCGCTTTTTTCGTCGCGCAGGAAGTCGCCAAGCGCATGATCATGCGCGGCAACAACGCGCAGAAGCCGTCGTACCGGATCATCAACATCGCGTCGATGGCGGGCTTGCGCGTGCTGCCGCAAATCGGCCTGTATTCGATGAGCAAGGCCGCGGTCGTCCACATGACGAAGGCGATGGCGCTCGAGTGGGGCAAGCACGGCATCAATGTGAACGCGATCTGCCCCGGGTATATCGACACCGAGATCAACCATCACCACTGGTCGACCGATCAGGGGCAGAAACTGATTGCGATGCTGCCGCGTCATCGGGTTGGCAAGCCGGAGGACCTCGACGGGCTGCTCCTGCTGCTCGCGGCGGACGAATCGCAATTTATCAACGGCTCGGTGATCGCCGCCGACGACGGTTTCGGGCTCGCGTGAGCGGGCCGTCCTAAGTTTCAACAGTCAGGCAGCAAAAGCAAGAACGGAAGTACAGCATGAGCGATTTTCACGCAGTTTTCGAAATGACGATGCCGATTCGATGGCGCGACATGGACGCCTTCGGTCACGTCAACAACACGGTTTATTTCCGCTACATGGAGCAGGTGCGGATTTCCTGGTTCGAACAGATGGACTTTCTCGGCGAGCGGCCGGACGGCCAGGGGCCGGTGATCGTCAATGCGTCGATGGAGTTTCTGAAGCAGCTGCACTATCCAGGTGACGTGATCGGCCGGATGTCGGTGGCCACGCCGGGGCGCAGCAGCTTCGATACGGCTTTCGAGCTTCTGCGTGCCGATGAGCCGGATACGCTCTATGCGCGGGGCGCCGCGCGATGCGTGTGGATCGACTACGCGGCAGGCAAGTCGATGCCGGTGCCCGACGTGCTGCGCGCGGCCATCGAGAGCGCGGCGCTCGTCAAGGCGGCCTGACGGCGCTACCTGAGGGCGCGGTCGCGCGCCTCATACTCTCTTTCTCTGTCAATCTCCGAGCAGCCGCTGCAACAGCTCGGTCGCATTGCCCGTATCGTATTTGCGCATGAGCCGCGCACGGTAGACGTCGACCGTGCGCGGGCTGATGTCGAGCACGCGGCCGATCTGCTTGCTGGTCTTGCCCGTCACCAGTTGCGCGGCGATTTCGCGCTCGCGTGGCGTCAGTTCCACCGCCACCCGGCGGGTCGCGCTCAGATCCTCGAAGGTCCAGACACCCGCCGCGTGCGGGTCGGTGCGCTGCTGAGCGCGGCCCGTCACGTGACACCAGAACAGCTCGCCGTTCGCGCGTTTCATGATGCGGTCGTCCGCGTAACTGCCTTGCGCGGTCATGATCGGCGGGATGCGCGCGCCGATCCGCTCGAACTCATCCGCCGATGGATATAACACCTGGAATGACTGACCGATCAGCGCGTCTCGCGCGTAGCCGAAAATCGACGCGAGTTCGTCGTTGCAGTCTTCGATGGTCCGCTCGCGCGACAGCACGAGTCCGATCGGCGCGAGGTGAAACGCAGTGCGGTAATCCAGGGAGGGCATGGGCGGGGCGGCAAGTACTTATGTATTTTTGCGTATTGTGCCGTATGGCGGGCCCAGCGTACTCTTTCGCGCAGATGACAACGCGGCGCATGCCGCGGATGACTACTAGAATGACGTAGCGGTATCGTGAGGCGACGTGAAGTTCGCCAGTTGCGATATCAGCCGCAATGATCCGGCGGCCTGCGTACAGGTTTGGTTTCGGGTTTCCATAGAGGAAGGGACATACAGATGAACAAAGTCTATCCAGGCGCCGCCGAGGCGCTGAAGGACATCGTCAAGGACGGGCAGACGTTCGCCGTCGGCGGCTTCGGATTGTGCGGCATTCCCGAGGCGCTGATCGCGGCGCTGCGCGATTCGAAGGTGCGGGGCATCACCTGCATCAGCAATAACGCGGGCGTCGACGGTTTCGGCCTCGGCCTGCTGCTCGAGACGCGTCAGATCAGGAAGATGATCTCGTCGTACGTCGGTGAGAACAAGGAGTTCGAGCGCCAGTACCTGTCCGGCGAACTCGAGCTCGAATTCACGCCGCAAGGCACGCTCGCCGAGAAACTGCGCGCGGGCGGCGCGGGCATCCCGGCGTTTTTTACGAACACCGGCTTCGGTACGCAGATCGCCGAGGGCAAGGAAACCCGCCAGTTCGGCGAGAACCACTACGTACTCGAACATTCGCTGACCGCCGATATCGCGCTCGTCAAGGCGTGGAAGGCCGACAAGGCCGGCAACCTGATCTATCGCCGCACCGCGCGCAACTTCAATCCGATGTGCGCGATGGCGGGCCGCATCACCGTCGCGGAGGTCGAAGAGATCGTCGAAGTGGGCGAACTCGATCCGGACGCGATCCATACGCCTGGCATCTTCGTGCAGCGCATCGTGCTGAATGCGCATCCGGAAAAACGCATCGAACAACGCGTCGTCCGCGCGAAAGGAGACTGATCATGGCATGGACTCGTGACGAAATGGCCGCGCGCGCGGCGAAGGAACTGCAGGACGGCTTTTATGTGAACCTCGGCATCGGCTTGCCGACGCTGGTCGCGAACCACGTGCCGGCGGGCGTCGAAGTGTGGCTGCAGTCGGAAAACGGTCTGCTCGGCATCGGCCCGTCGCCGACCGAAGACGAAGTCGACGCGGACCTGATCAACGCCGGCAAGCAGACGGTGACCACGCTGCCCGGTTCGTCGATTTTCTCGTCGGCGGATTCGTTCGCGATGATTCGCGGCGGCCACATCAATCTGGCGATCCTCGGCGCGATGCAGATCAGCAAGAAGGGCGATCTCGCGAACTGGATGATCCCGGGCAAGATGATCAAGGGCATGGGCGGCGCGATGGACCTGGTCGCGGGCGTCAAGCGCGTGGTCGTACTGATGGAGCACGTCGCCAAGGGCGATCAGCACAAGATCCTCGAAGAATGCACGCTGCCGCTGACGGGCGTGGGGGTGGTCGACGAGATCATCACCGATCTCGGCGTGATCGAAGTGACCGAAAACGGCTTGAAAGTGACCGAACTTGCACCTGGCGTGAGCGTCGACGAAATCAAGGCGAAGACCGGCGCGCCGCTCGATGTGAGCGCGGTGAGCTGACGAGGGTTCAAACGCCGCTGCGCGCGTCGATGCGACCACGCGGCGGCAACGATGTTTTCGGACGGGCGAGACGCGAGTCTCGCCCGTTCCATTTTTTGGCGCGCGGCGCCGGATGCGCCGGACGGTTTGCACGACCTTCCTACGCCTTCTGGCCGATGCTTGCCGCGCGACGAAGCGGTTTACAATCGTTCGCAGCCCAATCCGCAGCGTCTTTGCAAGGACACCAGATGAGCGCAACGACTTCCGCTTCCCCCACCGGGCGGCCCGAGCCGCGTCAACGTTACGTGCAGTGCGCGAGCGCTGCCGGCCTGCATCGCGTCGCCTACACCGAGTGGGGCGATCCGGACAATCCGCGCGTGCTGCTGTGCGTGCACGGACTGACACGATCGGGGCGCGATTTCGACCGGCTCGCTGCCAACTTCGCGGAAACCTATCGCGTGGTGTGCCCGGACGTGGTTGGCCGGGGCTTGTCGTCGTGGCTCGCGAACCCCAACTTATATGCGGTGCCGCAGTACGTCGCCGACATGGTCACGCTGATCGCGCGGCTCGACGTCGAGACCGTCGACTGGTTCGGCACCTCGATGGGCGGCCTGATCGGCATGGGGCTCGCCGGTCTGCCGGACACCCCGATCCGCAAGCTGCTGCTGAACGACGTCGGGCCGCATCTGGAGCCGGTCGCGGTCAAGCGCATCGGCGATTACCTCGGCAAGCCCGCACGCTTCGATACGCTGCAGCAGGGTGTCGACTACGCGGCGCAACTCGCGCAGGGCTTCGGCCCGCTGACGCCTGACGAATGGCGCGAAGTCAATTCGCCGTTGCTGCGCGAAGACGACGGCGCGTGGGTGCTGCGCTATGACCCGCGCATCGCCCAGCCGTTCGAGGCGGTCACCGAGGAAGCGGCGAAGCTCGGCGAAGCGGCGCTGTGGCATTCGCTCGCGTCGTTTCAGGGGCCGGTGCTCGTGGTGCGCGGTGAGCATTCGGATTTGCTGTCGCGTGAAACGGTCGCAAAGATGGTGGCGGCCGGGCGTGCCGTAGCGAGCGTGGAGATCGCGGGCGTCGGTCATGCGCCGGCGTTTCTCGCGGCGGACCAGATCGCGCTCGCGAGGGAGTTCTTCATCGGTTCGGCCGCGAACGGGTCATAATATTGAGTTCCGCATGAAGCTTTTATCAGCAGTGTCGTGCGGCATGTAGTTCGATCAACCCTCAGCTCAGGACATTTCATGGCAGTCATTCGTTATCACGTCGGCAAGCGTCTCTCGGAAATGGCCGTGCACAACGGCACTGTGTACCTCGCGGGTCAGATCGCCGAGGACGACGATCAGGACATCACCGGCCAGACGCGTGAAGTGCTCGGCCACATCGACCGTCTGCTCGCTGAAGCGAACAGCGACAAGTCGCTGCTGCTGTCGGTGCAGATCTATATCTCGGACATGGCGCATTTCGCCGGCATGAACGCCGTGTGGGACGAGTGGGTCGCGCAGGGCGACACGCCGCCGCGCGCGACCGTCGAGGCAAAGCTCGCGAATCCGAAGTGCCTCGTCGAAATCGTCGTGATCGCGGCGCAGCGCAGCTGACTTGCGGTTGCGAGGCCGCACCGTTGCTGATTTTCCGTTGAATCGTCTGGCCCGGCGGGCCGTCGCACCATGAATACCGAAACCGTTCCGAACGCGCCTCACCCCCATCGTTCCTTCGACGAAGCGATGGCGTTCGTGCGCGAACATGCGGGCGAGGTGCGGCTGTCGTCGGGCGAATTGCTCGCGGATCACGCGGCGGGCACCGCGTCGATCATGCGCAAGCTCAACGTCGATCCGCCGGCGGTGCTGGCCGCGGCGCTGTTCGCGCTAACACCGCATCTGCACGATCCGGAGCGGGTGATCGCCGACAACTTCGGCGAAGAAGTCGCGCAACTGGTCGGCGACGTGCGCAAGCTGCTGCGGCTCGGCACGGTCAGTTTGCGTGCGGCGCAAAACGCGATGCCCGAGGCCGGGCGTGACGCGCAGGCTGCGCGCCGCGCGCAGGTCGAGGCGCTGCGCAAAATGCTGCTCGCGTTCGCGCAGGACATTCGCGTCGTGCTGATCCGCCTCGCGTCGCGGCTGCAATCGCTGCGTTACTACGCAGCCGCGAAGATCACGCCGTCGCCGGACGTCGCGCGCGAAACGCTCGATATCTACGCGCCGCTCGCAAACCGCCTCGGCATCTGGCAATTGAAGTGGGAGCTCGAGGATCTCGCGTTCCGTTTCGAGGAGCCGGACACCTACAAGCGCATCGCGAAGCTGCTCGACGAGAAGCGCGTCGAGCGTGAGAGCTATGTCGCGCAGGCAATCGAACGCCTGCAGCAGGAGCTGGCCGCCGCGCATATCCGCGCCGAAGTGAGCGGCCGGCCGAAGCATATCTACAGCATCTGGCGCAAGATGCGCGGCAAGCAGCTCGACTTCGCGGAGCTGTACGACGTGCGCGCGTTTCGCGTGATCGTGCCGGACATCAAGGACTGCTACACCGTGCTCGGCATCGTGCACAACCTGTGGCAGCCGGTGCCGAAGGAGTTCGACGATTACATCTCCCGGCCGAAGCCGAATGGCTACAAGTCGCTGCACACGGTCGTGATCGGCGACGACGGCCGCGCGTTCGAAGTGCAGATCCGCACGCAGGAAATGCATCGCTTCGCCGAATACGGCGTTGCCGCGCACTGGCGCTACAAGGAAGCGGGTGCGCGCGGCTATGGCGGCACGTTCACCGCGAGCGAGAAATACGACGAGAAGATCGCCTGGCTGCGACAGCTGCTCGCATGGAAGGACGAGGTGTCCGAGGGTGAGCATGGCGAAACGGGCGCGGTGCAGCCATGGGAGCAGTTGCGCCAGGCGACGCTCGACGACGATCACATCTACGTGCTGACGCCGCAGGCGCGCGTGATTCCGTTGCCGCACGGCGCGACGCCGATCGACTTCGCGTATCACCTGCACAGCGAGCTTGGGCATCGTTGCCGCGGCGCGCGCGTCGACGGCGTGATGGTGCCGCTCAACACCGCATTGCAGAACGGCCAGACGGTCGAGATCGTGGCGGTGAAGGAGGGCGGTCCGTCGCGCGACTGGCTCAATCCGCAACTTGGCTATCTGCAAAGCGGGCGAGCGCGGCAGAAGGTGCGCGCGTGGTTCAACGCGGTCGAGTTGGAGGAGCACATCGCGAACGGTCGCGCGATGGTTGAAAAAACCCTGCAGCGTGAAGGCAAGACCTCGGTCAATCTTGATCAGTTGGCCGCGCGGCTTGGTTTCAAGACCACCGACGACCTGTTCTCCGTGGTCGGCAAGGAGGAATTCAGCCTGCGGCTCGTCGAGCAGGCGCTGCACGACGCGCCGCCGCCCGAGCCCGAGGTCGAGGCACCGGAAAAATTCGAGAAACGCAGCAGTGGCGCGAGCGTCGCGCGCGGCGCGTCTACCGGCGTGCTGGTGGTCGGCGTCGATGCACTGCTCACCCAGCTCGCGCGCTGCTGCCGCCCCGCGCCGCCCGACGATATCTGCGGCTTCGTCACGCGCGGCAAGGGCATGTCGGTGCATCGCAGTGACTGCGCAACGTTCCGCCGCATGGCAGAGCGCGCGCCGGAGCGTGTGCTGCAGACCGCGTGGTCGGCTGACGTGATGAGCGGCCGCGGCCAGTCCGTCTACCCGGTCGATCTCAGCATTGAGGCGACGGACCGACAGGGCTTGCTACGTGATATCTCCGAAGTGTTCGCGCGGGAAAAGATGAACGTGATCGGCGTGAAGACGCAATCACGCCGCAATGCCGCGTTCATGCAATTTACCGTCGAGGTATCGAGCTCTGCGCAGATCCAGCGCGCGTGTACGTTGCTGGGCGAAATCACGGGAGTGGTGCGGGCGACGCGCAAGAACTGAGGCCGGGACGATTGAAAAAAGGCCTGCTGACGGCGAGACGAATTAAAGTCGCTGCATAAAAGTACTTGCCAAGCTGCGATATACCCCATATACTCTCGTTTCTTCAGGCTCGTAGCTCAGCTGGTTAGAGCACCACCTTGACATGGTGGGGGTCGTTGGTTCGAGTCCAATCGAGCCTACCAACGAAATGAAATTCCGGCTTCGCCGGGGTTTCGCAAACTGCAGTAAGCGCTTGGAGCGCAAGAGGCGAATACGGTTATGACACCGCGAACGTTGACCGAAACCACTTCGGAACGACGCTAGTCGAGGACCACTTTCGCCAGTGATGTTTGCATAAAATGTGAATGCGGCCCCTCGAAAGCGGGGCCGCATTTTTTTTGTCTTTTTGACCCTGGTTGTATGTGCCGCCGCCGGTCGGCACCACGGAGAACGCAATGGTTTCGATACGTTTGCCTGACGGTTCTGTTCGACAGTACGAGCATCCGGTGACCGTCGCCGAAGTGGCCGCTTCGATCGGCCCCGGCCTCGCGAAAGCCGCACTCGGCGGAAAGATCGACGGGGAGTTGGTCGATACCTCCGCGCTGATCGATCGCGACGTGGCGCTCGCCATCGTCACGGAGAAGGACGCGGACGGACTCGATATCATCCGCCACTCGACGGCGCACCTGCTCGCGTATGCGGTGAAGGATCTGTACCCCGAAGCGCAAGTTACGATCGGCCCGGTCATTGACAACGGCTTCTATTACGACTTCTCGTACAACCGTCCTTTCACGCCGGAAGACCTCGAAAAGATCGAAAAACGCATGCAGGAGCTGGCGAAGAAGGACGAGCCGGTGTCGCGTCGCGTGGTGTCGCGCGACGAAGCGGTCGAGTACTTTAAGAGCATCGGCGAAAAGTACAAGGCCGAAATCATCGAATCGATCCCGGCCAGCGACGAAATCAAGCTGTACTCGCATGGCGGCTTCACGGACCTCTGCCGTGGCCCGCACGTGCCGTCCACGGGCAAGCTCAAGGTGTTCAAGCTGATGAAAGTCGCGGGTGCCTACTGGCGTGGGGACTCGAAGAACGAGCAGTTGCAGCGCATTTACGGCACGGCCTGGACGAAGAAGGAAGACCAGGAAGCGTACCTACACATGCTCGAAGAGGCCGAAAAGCGCGACCATCGGAAGCTGGGCAGGCAGCTCGACCTGTTCCACATGCAGGACGAGTCGCCGGGCATGGTTTTCTGGCATCCGCGCGGCTGGACGCTGTGGCAGCAGGTCGAGCAGTACATGCGCCGTCGCGTGAACGACGCCGGCTACCTTGAAATCAAGACGCCGTTGATCATGGACCGCTCGCTCTGGGAAGCGTCGGGACACTGGCAGAACTATCGTGAAAATATGTTCACGACCGAATCGGAAAAGCGCGACTACGCGATCAAGCCGATGAACTGCCCCGGTCATGTACAGGTATTCAACCACGGTCTGCGCTCGTATCGCGATCTGCCACTGCGTTACGCGGAGTTCGGTTCGTGCCATCGCAACGAATCGTCGGGCGCGCTGCATGGTCTGATGCGCGTGCGCGGCTTCGTGCAGGACGACGCCCATATTTTTTGTACTGAAGACCAGTTCATCAGCGAATCGATCGCGTTCAATACGCTGGCGATGAGCGTCTACCGAGACTTCGGCTTCGACAACGTCGAGATCAAGCTGTCGCTGCGTCCGGATGCGCGCGCCGGTACCGACGAAACGTGGGCTCGCGCGGAGCAGGGGCTCCGCGAGGCGCTGACGGCCTGCGGCGTCACGTGGGAAGAACTGCCCGGCGAGGGTGCGTTCTATGGCCCGAAGGTCGAGTATCACATCAAGGACGCGCTCGGCCGATCGTGGCAGTGCGGTACGCTGCAGCTCGACATGGTGCTGCCGGAGCGTCTGGGCGCCGAATACGTCGCCGAAGACAACAGTCGCCGTCGCCCGATTATGTTGCACCGGGCAATTGTCGGATCGATGGAACGCTTCCTCGGAATTCTGATCGAGCACCATGCTGGTGCAATGCCCGCCTGGCTCGCGCCGATGCAGGTCGTCGTGATGAATATCGCGGAAAGCCAGGCCGAATATGCGCAGTCGCTAGCCCAATCGTTGCAAAAACAAGGGGTTAGAGTCGAGGCTGATTTGCGCAACGAGAAGATTAGCTATAAAATACGCGAGCACACGCTGGAAAAGGTGCCGTACCTACTGGTGGTCGGCGACAAGGAGCGTGAAGCGCAAACGGTAGCCGTGCGTGCCCGTGGTGGTGTCGATATGGGTGTGATGCCTGTTGACGCCTTCATTGAGCGTCTGCGCCAGGACGTGCAGTCGTTCAACTAATCCACTTGGTACCCGGCTCGTTTTTTTTAATTTTTAGAGGAAACGTAACATCGCTACTGATAAGTCTGCGCACCGCATCAACGGTGAAATTACAGCACCCGAGGTGCGACTGGTCGGCGTCGAGAACGAACCGCTCGGCATTGTGAAACTCGCTGATGCGTTCCGCATGTCGGAACAGCAGGACGTGGATCTGGTCGAAATCGCCCCGCAGGCGGTTCCGCCGGTTTGCCGCTTGATGGACTACGGCAAGTTCAAGTACCAGGAAGCGAAGAAGCAACACGAGGCCAAGCTCAAGCAGAAGGTCATCCAGGTCAAGGAAGTCAAATTCCGCCCGGGTACTGACGACGGTGATTACAACGTCAAGCTGCGCAACCTCGTCCGCTTCCTCGAAGACGGCGACAAGACGAAAATCACGTTGCGTTTCCGTGGCCGCGAAATGGCTCACCAGGAAATCGGCATGCGCATGCTCGAACGCCTGCGCACCGATCTCGACGAAGTCGGTCAGGTCGAGCAGATGCCGAAAATGGAAGGGCGCCAGATGATCATGGTGCTCGCTCCGAAGAAAAAGAAGTAAGCACGAAGCAGTTGGCCGGAGCGGCGGCGTGCCATGTGGCCCGCGCTCCGGTAGCGCAAGGTTGCTTGATGCTGTGCTAGGTGTCCAGCGCGGTGTTGGAAAGTTTCGGAACGTCGCCCATGCAAGCGCGCAGTCGTTCCCGAAAAGCGGCCGCTGGCGGTATCGGCGGTCTGCATACCAAGTGGAATGGGTTTCGAAGGGCGGGAAATGGTCATCTGGCCGACCGCACACCCATGTCCATCTAATAATGGAGTTGTCATGCCGAAGATGAAGACCAAGAAGAGCGCTGCAAAGCGCTTCGTGGTGCGTCCGGGCGGTACCGTCAAGCGCGGTCAGGCCTTCAAGCGTCACATTCTTACTAAGAAGACCACCAAGAACAAACGCCATCTGCGCGGCTCCACGGCAGTTCATGATTCCGATCTGAACTCCGTTCGCGCAATGCTGCCGTTCGCTTAACCCTTAACCGACACTCATAGGAGCGAAACATGCCTCGAGTAAAACGTGGGGTTACCGCACGGGCCCGTCACAAGAAGATCATCAAGCTGGCCAAGGGTTACCGCGGCCGTCGCAATAACGTCTATCGCATCGCCAAGCAGGCGGTCATGCGCGCAGGCCAGTACGCCTACCGCGATCGCCGCAACAAGAAGCGTGTGTTCCGCGCACTGTGGATCACGCGTATCAATGCGGCGGTGCGTCAGCACGACATGACGTACAGCGTGTTCATCAACGGCCTGAAGAAAGCGTCGATCGAACTGGACCGCAAGGTGCTGGCCGACATGGCTGTGTTCGACAAGGCTGCTTTTGCTGCGATCGTTCAGCAGGTGAAAGCCGCCGTTGCAGCCTGATTGCGCTTCTGGCAATTAAAACTGCGTGGTTCGTTGCAGCGAACACCGGTCGTCTCGGTGACGCTGCAACAAAAACGGGGCTCCTCACCGAGCCCCGTTTTTGTTGGTAGAACCAGTTTTGTTTCGATAGAACACTGACGTTGAAATGATGGGATCAATGGATCTGGACCAGATTGTCGCCGACGCGCAAAAAGCCTTCGCAGAAGCCCCCGACGTCACCACCCTCGAGAACGAGAAAGCGCGCTTTCTCGGTAAGGCGGGTGCGCTGACCGAGCTGTTGAAGGGTCTTGGCAAACTCGATCCTGAAACGCGCAAGACAGAAGGCGCTCGGATCAACCTCGTCAAGCAACAGGTCGAAGCGGCGCTGACGGCACGTCGTCAGTCGCTCGCCGACGCGCTTCTGAACCAGCGCCTCGCCGCTGAAGCGATCGACGTCACGCTACCGGGCCGCGGCGCCAATGCAGGCAGCCTGCACCCCGTGATGCGCACCTGGGAGCGCGTCGAGCAGATTTTCCGTACGATCGGATTCGACGTGGCCGACGGCCCCGAGATCGAAACCGACTGGTACAACTTCACTTCGCTGAACAGCCCGGAAAACCATCCGGCGCGTTCCATGCAGGATACCTTCTACGTCGACGGCAAGGACGCCGACGGCCGCCCGCTGCTGCTGCGTACGCATACGAGCCCGATGCAGGTACGCTACGCGCGTACCAACACGCCGCCGATCAAGGTGATCGTGCCCGGCCGCACGTATCGCGTGGATAGCGACGCCACGCATTCGCCGATGTTCAACCAGGTCGAAGGCCTGTGGATCGACGAAAACATCAGCTTCGCGGACCTGAAGGGTGTCTATACCGACTTCCTGAAAAAATTCTTCGAGCGCGACGACATTCTCGTGCGCTTCCGACCGTCGTATTTCCCGTTTACCGAACCGTCGGCCGAGATCGACATGCAGTTCGAAACGGGCAAGAACGCGGGCAAGTGGCTCGAAATTTCGGGCTCCGGCCAGGTGCATCCGACAGTGATCCGCAACATGGGTCTGGACCCGGAGCGCTACATCGGCTTCGCTTTCGGCAGCGGCCTCGAGCGTCTCACGATGCTGCGTTACGGCGTGCAGGACCTGCGCCTGTTCTTCGAAAACGACCTGCGTTTCCTGCGTCAATTCGCATGAACCGGCGCGCACGAGCGTGACAAAGCATAGAACGCGGTAGCGCACCCGGTGCGCACCGCGAGCGTCCCCGGCAGAGCTCGCTGAACCGGCGCAAGATCACCGGCTTTACGAAGAGATTACCGGCTTTACGAAGCACCTGCCGGACGTGGACCTAACCTGATCAGAACGTACACAGAACCATGCAATTTCCGGAATCCTGGCTCAGAACTTTTGTCGATCCGCGACTGACCACCGACGAGCTGTCGCACGCGTTGACGATGGCGGGTCTCGAAGTCGAAGACCTGCGGCCGGCCGCGCCGCCGACCTCGAAGATCGTCGTCGGCCAGGTGCTGGAAGTCGTCAAGCACCCGGATGCGGACAAGCTCAACGTGTGTCAGGTCAACGCCGGCACCGGCGCGACGCTGAACATCGTATGCGGCGCTCCGAACGTGGCGCCCGGCATCAAGGTGCCGGTCGCGCTGGTCGGCGCGCAACTGCCGCCGGCCGAAGAGGGCGGCGCACCGTTCGCGATCAAGCTGTCGAAGCTGCGCGGCGTGGAAAGCCAGGGCATGCTGTGCTCGGCGCGCGAGCTGAAGCTCTCCGAAGATCACAGCGGTCTGATGATCCTGCCGGAAGATACGCCGATCGGCCAGGACATCCGCGAGACCCTCAACCTCGACGACACCGTTTTTGAAATCAAGCTGACGCCGAACAAGGCCGACTGTTTGTCGGTTTTCGGCGTCGCGCGCGAAACGTCGGCGATTACCGGCGCGCCGTTGCGCCCGCTCGACATCAAGCCGGCTCCAGTCAAGCTCACTGAAACCCTGCCCGTGAAAATCTCGGCGCCCGATCTGTGCGGCCGTTTCTCGGGCCGCGTGATCCGCGGCGTCAATGCGCGCGCGAAGTCGCCGCAATGGATGGTCGAGCGTCTCGAGCGCTCAGGCCAGCGCAGCATCTCCGCGCTCGTCGACATCTCGAACTATGTGATGCTCGAGCTGGGGCGTCCGTCGCACGTGTTCGATCTCGACAAGATCCACGGCGGCATGGACGTGCGCTGGGCCCGCAAGGGTGAAACGCTGAAGCTGCTGAACGGCAACACGGTCGAGCTCGATGAAACGGTCGGCGTGATCGCCGACGAGCAGCATATCGAAAGCCTCGCGGGCATCATGGGCGGCGACAGCACCGCGGTCACGCTCGACACCACCAATATCTATCTCGAAGCCGCATTCTGGTGGCCCGATAGCATTCGTGGCCGCTCGCGCAAGTACAACTTCTCGACCGATGCAGGTCATCGCTTCGAGCGCGGCGTCGACTACGCGACGACCGTCGATCATATCGAGCGCATCACGCAGTTGATCCTCGACATTTGCGGCGGCGAAGCGGGTCCGGTCGACGATCAGATCGTCAACGTGCCAAAGCGCGCGCCCGTGAAGATGCGCGTTTCGCGCGCGAACCGCATCATCGGCGTCGCGATCGGCGCCGATGAAATCGCACAGATCTTCACGCGCCTCGGCCTGTCGTTCGAGCGCGACGGCGATACGTTCTCGGTGATGCCGCCGTCGTACCGCTTCGATATCGAAATCGAAGAGGACCTGATCGAAGAAGTCGCACGTATCTACGGCTTCGAAAAGATTCCGGCGCGCCCGCCGGTCGCGACCAGCGAAATGCGCGCGACCAACGAGACGCAACGCTCGATCCACGCGATCCGGCATGCACTCGCCGCGCGCGACTACGCGGAAACGGTGAACTTCACCTTCGTCGATGCCGAGTGGGAGCAGGACTTCGCAGGCAACAGCAACCCGGTGCGTCTGATCAACCCGATCGCCAGCCAGCTGTCGGTGATGCGTACGACGCTGTTCGGCAGCCTGATCCATGTGCTGCGCACGAACCTGAACCGTCGCGCGGCGGACCGTGTACGCGTGTTCGAAGCGGGCCGCGTGTTCCTGCACGATCCGTCGATCAAGGCTGGCGAGCTGACCGTCGAAGGTTTCGCGCAGCCGAAGATGATCGGCGCGCTCGCTTATGGTCCCGCGCTCGACGAGCAGTGGGGCGCACCGACGCGTGCTGTCGACTTCTTCGACGTGAAGGGAGACATCGAAGCGCTGGTCGCACCGGCGGTCGCGCGGTTCGTGAAGGCCGAGCATCCGGCGCTGCATCCGGGACGCAGCGCGCGTATCGAATTGAATGGTCGCGCAGTGGGCTGGATTGGCGAATTGCATCCGCGCTGGATGCAAAAATATGATTTGCCGCATGCGCCGATTCTGTTTGAAATCGAAGCGGAAGCATTAATGCAGCGGGTATTGCCGATTCCGTCGGAAGTTTCAAAATTCCCGCCGGTACGACGTGATATTGCGGTGGTCGTCGATCAGAAAATCGAGGTTCAGGCGCTGCTCGACGAGCTGCAGAAGGCCCAGTCCGAGCCGGCCTGCAAGGCTGTCCAGAAGATTGCACTTTTCGACGAATTTCGTCCAAAATCAAACACTTCCGGTGGTCTGGCCGCGCACGAGAAAAGCCTTGCGTTCCGGGTGACCTTGCAAGATACTGGCGGAACCCTTCAGGATGAAACGGTCGATCTGGCTATTCAAACTCTGGTGGAACGTCTGGCTCGAGTATATGGCGCACGGTTGCGCGGATAACCCGCATTTATCATTTGCACGGCTGTTTCCGCATCCATTGTTTTACGCTTGGCGCGCCATTTGATAGATATGAATGAAATGAACTCGAGTGATTTCGAAGCGCTTCTTACGGCGCAACGCAGCGCCATGATTCGAGAAATTCCGACATCACCCGCCGTCGTTTCCAATGAAACGCCGACGCTCACCAAGGCGGAACTTGCCGAGTTGCTGTTCGACAATGTCGGGCTCAACAAGCGGGAAGCGAAGGACATGGTCGAGGCGTTCTTCGAGGTGATCCGCGATGCGCTCGAGAGCGGAGACAGCGTCAAGCTGTCGGGCTTCGGCAACTTCCAGTTGCGCGACAAGCCGCAGCGTCCCGGCAGAAATCCGAAGACGGGCGAGGCGATTCCGATCGCGGCGCGTCGCGTGGTGACGTTTCATGCAAGTCAAAAGCTGAAGGCGCTCGTCGAAAACGGCGCCGAAGCGAGCTTCGCGCGCTGATCGACTGGCGCGCTTCCGGGCAACCCATCACGGCTAACTGACGATGACAGCGACGATCGAAAAAGTCGTCTTGCCTCCGATTCCGGCGAAGCGCTACTTCACGATTGGTGAGGTCAGCGAACTTTGCGGCGTGAAGCCCCACGTGCTGCGTTACTGGGAGCAGGAGTTCACCCAGTTGAGGCCGGTCAAGCGGCGCGGCAATCGTCGGTATTATCAGCATCACGAGGTGCTGCTGATCAGGCGGATTCGAGAGTTGCTGTACGAGCAGGGTTTTACGATCAACGGGGCGCGCAACCGGCTCGATTCGCATAGCGGCGGTGGGCCGGAAGCGGCGGTCGAAGAAGGTGAGGCCGCCGGCGCAGCCGCGGGGCAGGTGCAGGCATCGGCGGCAACGGTTGCTGTCGATGTCGAGAAGTTGCGCGAGGAACTGCAGAGCGTAATCGATCTGCTGGGCCACTAGTTCCATCGGCTCGTTCGTTTTGTTCGCGTCGGGCAGTTCTAATCGAATGAAGTGTCTGTTATAATTTTTTTTCTGTTCGGGGCGTAGCGCAGCCTGGTAGCGTACCTGCATGGGGTGCAGGTGGTCGGAGGTTCAAATCCTCTCGCCCCGACCAAGATCAAAAAGGACTTACGGTGAAAGCCATAAGTCCTTTTTTCTTGCCCGTCGCGGATAACTGCGACGCCGCTCGTCTCCGTCAAGCAGGTCGCCTCATGATCAGACCTGCGCGAGCGAAACCGCAGCCCCCAACGCCACGAACCGCTCCAAATGATGATCCTCATCCCCAAGCTGATGATCGATCATCACGAGCCGCTTCGCGTAATGCGCAAGCGGCAACTCCCAGGTCATGCCGATCCCGCCATGCAGCTGGATGCATTCCTCCGCGACTCGCGTGCCGATGCGGCCGATGCTGTACTTCGCCGCCGACACCGCGCGCTCGCGCGCATTGCGTTCACCATCGAGCACTGCCGCCGCATTGATCACTGCCGAGCGCGCCTGCTCGATTTCGAGCAGCAAATCGGCCATGCGATGCTGCAATGCCTGGAAGCTGCCGATCGGCACGCCGAACTGCCTGCGCGTGCGCAGATAGTCGAGCGTGTAGTCTTTCGCGACGTCCATGGCGCCGACGGCTTCCGCGCACAGCGCGAGCACGCCGCAGCTCACCGCATATTCGAGCGTCGCAAAGCCCTGGTCCACTGAGCCGAGCACGGAGTCGTCGCCGAGCGTGACATTGTCGAGCGTCACTTCGGCCGCGCGTCCTCCGTCGATCTTCCGATAGCCGCGCACGCTCACTCCCGCCGCGTCCCCCGGCACCAGAAACAGCGTGATGCCAGCTTCGGCATCCTCCTCGCCGCTCGTGCGTGCCGAGACGAGGAACACCTGAGCATGCTCGCCATGCTGAACGACGGCCTTCGCGCCATGCAAAGTCCACACGCCGCTGTTGCCCTCAACGCTGCGCCGCGCGCGCGTCGTTGCGACCCGAGCCAGTTCGTAATGACTGTCCGGTTCGCCATGCGCGAGCGCAACGATCCGCGAACCGTCGATCAACGAGCCGAGCGCCGCTTTTTGCGCGTCACTGCCGCTGCGAGCGATCGCCCGTCCGACGATCAGCGTATCGAGAAACGGCTCGACGACGAGCCCCCGGCCGATACTCTCGAACACGACGGAAATATCGAAGCCGCCGCCGCCAAAACCGCCGCTCGCTTCATCGAACAGTGCGCCGATCACGCCAAGCTCCGCGAAGCGCGCCCACAGATCGGGGCTGAAGCCTTGCGTCGAGCGCGCGATCTGATCGCGCGTCGCGAAGCCGTACTGCTCGCTGATAAACCGGTTCAGCGTATCCGCCAGCATGCGGCGATCTTCGGTGTGCTGGAAATTCATGACGTGCGCCTTTTACAGTCCGAGGATCATTTTGGAAATGATGTTCTT
Organism: Paraburkholderia sp. BR14320; assembly: GCF_040948665.1. Taxonomy (NCBI): domain Bacteria; kingdom Pseudomonadati; phylum Pseudomonadota; class Betaproteobacteria; order Burkholderiales; family Burkholderiaceae; genus Paraburkholderia; species Paraburkholderia sp. BR14320. Next base: position 25,472 of record NZ_JBFPKG010000044.1, on the reverse strand, counting down.
CTGGATTTCGTTCGAGCCGCCGAAGATCGACAGCTTGCGATTATTGAAGTACTGCGACGCGGCACTCGCGGCTTCGTCCGGGCCGACCGGCACGCCATCGAAGCCTTCGTACAGCGCTTCCTCGACGAATGGCTGCGCATAAGCGCCCATCGCGCGCCGCGTCAGCGACGAGATTTCCTGACGGATTTCGGTGCCGCGAATCTTCAGCATCGAACTCTCGGCACCGGGCACGCCGCCGCCCGCCACGGCCGCGATCACGCGCAGGTTGGTCGTCTTCATGTTCTCGAGGTCGATCTCGACGCGCGCCATGCGTGCCGCGAACGCGGGATCCTCGGCGAGCGGCCGGCCATTGCGGAGCTGTTTCGCGGCGATCTTGCGCAGACGATTGAACGCGGCGACCGAAAAGCCGACGCCCGCGATATTGGTGCGCTCGTACGTAAGCAGATATTTTGCGTAAGTCCAGCCCTTGTTCTCCTCGCCGACGAGATTCTCGGCAGGCACGCGCACGTCGGTGAAAAACACTTCGTTGACTTCATGCTCGCCGTCGAGCGTGATGATCGGCCGCACTTCGACGCCCGGCGTGTTCATGTCGATCAGCAGAAAGCTGATGCCTTCCTGTTTGCGCACGTCGGTCGCGGTGCGCACGAGGCAGAAGATCATGTTCGCGTAATGCGCGAGCGTGGTCCACGTCTTCTGGCCATTGACGATGTAGTGTTCGCCCTGCACATCCTTGCCGCGCACCGCCGTCGTCTTGACCGACGCAAGGTCGGAGCCCGCGCCCGGCTCCGAATAGCCCTGGCACCACCAGTCGGAACCATCGAGAATGCGCGGCAGCCAGTGACGCTTCTGCGCGTCGCTGCCGTACCTGATCAGCACCGGCCCGAGCATGTTGACGCCGAACGGTACGACGCGCGGCGCGCCGGCCAGCGCGCATTCGTTCTCGAAGATGAACTTCTGCACCGCGTTCCAGCCCGGGCCGCCGAACTCCTTCGGCCAGTGATTCGCGAGCCAGCCTTGCGCGTTCAGAATCGCGTGCCACCCGGCCATGTCGTCGCGCGTCAGACGCCGGCCGCCGTGCACCTTGTCGGCGAGGCCTCGCGGCAGCTTGTCGCGCAAAAACGCCAGCACGCTGGCGCGAAACGCTTCTTCTTCGGGGGTGAAGTTCAGATCCATCGCAGTCGTTCCGTCCGGTTCGTGGCGGCTCAGGCCGTCGTGTTCAGGCTCGCGAAATCCGCTCCGCGCTCGACCAGTTCGACGAGCAGCGGCGACGGCCGCCAGAACAGCGGGTCTTCCTTCGCGAACTCGCGGATGTCGGCGAGGATCGTCGCCAGCCCGACGCTATCCGCGTATTTCATTGGACCGCCGCGGTAGCGCGGAAAGCCGTAGCCGTACAGCAGCGTCACGTCGACGTCGAGCGGGCGCAGCGCGATGCCTTCGTGCACGACGTTCGCGCCTTCGTTGATCATCGCGGCCATATAGCGGCGCATGATCTGCTCGTCGGTGAAGCTGCGCGGCGTGACGCCCGCGCGCTTGCGTTCGGCGTCGATGATCGCCTCGACTTCGGGATCGGGCATGCCGCCGCGCGATCCTTCGGGGTACAGATAGAATCCGCGGCCGGTCTTCTGGCCGAACCAGCCACGCTCGCACAGGCGGTCGGCGATCTGCACGTAGCGTGCGTTCGGGTCGCGCGTGGCCGCGCGGCGTTTGCGCGCCGCCCAGCCGATGTCGCCGCCCGCGAGATCGACCACCTGGAACGGGCCCATCGGCAAGCCGAACGCGCGCACGGCCGCGTCGATCTGATACGGCGACGCACCGTCTTCCATCAGCGCGTCCGCGGCGGCGCGATAGACGGCGAGCAGCCGATTGCCGATGAATCCGTCGCACACGCCCGCGCGCACCGGCGTCTTGCGCAGCTTCTTCGCGAGCTCGAACGCGGTCGCGACGACGTCGGCGCTGACCTGCTTCGGCACCACGACTTCGAGCAGCTTCATGATGTTGGCGGGGGAGAAGAAGTGCAGACCGATCACGTCGGCGGGGCGCGAGGTGCTGGCCGCGATCGCTTCGATATCCAGATACGACGTGTTGGTCGCGAGCACCGCGCCGGGCTTGCAGACACGATCGAGCTCGGCGAACACGGCCTTTTTGACGCCGAGATCTTCGAACACGGCTTCGATCACGAGGTCGACGTGAGCAAGCGCATCGTACGACGTGCTGCCGCTCCAGCGCGCCATCGTCGCGGCTTTCTTCTCGGCGGTGAGGCGGCCCTTGGCGATCAGCCCGTCGTAGACCTTGTCGATGTGCGCGCGGCCGCGCGCGAGCGACGCTTCGTCGCGTTCGATCATCGTGACGGGCAGACCCGCGTCGAGCACCGCGACCGCAATGCCCGCGCCCATCGTGCCGCCGCCGATCACGCCGATCGCCCCGAGCGCGCGCGGTTTCGCGTCGCGCGTTTCGGGCGCTTTCAGCACTTCGCGCTCGGCGAAGAACGCGTGCACGAGACCTGCGCGCTGCGGGCTGTCGAGGCATTGCAGGAACAGCTTGCGTTCGAACTTCAGGCCTTCGTCGAAGGGCTGTTCGATCGCGGCTTCGACCGCGTCGACGATTTTCAGCGGCGAGAACAGGCCCCGCGCTTTCTTCGCGGTTTCGTCACGAGCTTTCGCGACGGCGGCGAGGCTCGCGGCGCGATCGCTCAATGCGGCGGCGTCGCGCGTACGACGCATCGGCGCGTGCGCGGCGAGCAGTTCGTGCGTGTAGGCGAGTCCTTCGGCGAGGATGTCGCCGCTGTCGCCGAGACGGTCGATCAGACCTAGCGCGAGCGCTTCCTTCGCGCTCGCATGACGGCCGCTCAGGATCAGATCGAGCGCGGCCGGCGCGCCGATCAGGCGCGGCGTGCGTTGCGTGCCGCCCGCGCCGGGCAGCAGACCGAGCTGCACTTCGGGCAGGCCGAGCTTCGCGCCGTCCACGGCGATCCGGTAATGCGCGGCGAGCGCCACTTCGAGCCCGCCGCCGAGCGCGGCGCCATGCAACGCGGCAATCACGGGTTTCCCGCAGGCCTCGATGCGATTGCACACCTCCGGCAGCGAAGGCGGCACCGGAGGCTTACCAAACTCGCGAATATCGGCACCGGCGATGAAGTTGCGCCCCGCGCCGACGATCAGCACGGCTTCGACGGCGCGCTCGGCGTCGGCGGCTTCGATCGCGTCCAGCAGGCCGCGCCGCACCTCGGCCGAGAGCGCGTTGACCGGCGCGTGGTCGATCGTGACGAGCAGTACCTTGCCGCGCAATTCGCGCGTGACGACGTCGGCTGAAGAGGATTGGTTCATCGTGGGTGTCTCCGTATCCAGGGTGGCGAATTGCGCCGGATCGTCCCATTCTGGAGTGGTCAACGTTCATTGACAATCACATGGTTGATTGACAGACTGTCAAAATTATTTTGACAACGACGCGGCCATGGACGTCAACTCGCTGACCCTGCTCGTCGACATCCTCGACGCCGGCAATCTGAGCGAAGCGGCGCGCCGGCTCAAGATGAGCCGCGCGAACGTTAGCTATCACCTGAACCAGCTCGAGCGTTCCGTGGGCCTGCAATTGGTGCGGCGCACCACGCGCCGCGTCGAGCCGACCGAGATCGGTCTACGGCTCTACGAGCACGGCCGCACTATTCGCAACGCGTTGCTCGCCGCGCGCGAGTCGGTGGCGACGCTGGGCCAGAGCCTGCAGGGGCGGGTGCGGCTGAGCGTGCCGAGCGGCTATGGCCAGCTCGTGATGTCCGACTGGCTGATCGCGTTCAAGCGGTTGTATCCGGGCATCGTGCTAGACGTGATGTTCGAGAACCGCGTCGAGGATCTGATGCGCGACGAAATCGACATCGCGGTGCGCGTGATGTCGGAGCCGCCGCAAAACCTCGTCGCGCGGGACATGGGGCCGGTCCGGTACGTGGCCTGCGCATCCCCCGAATTCGCGCGGACGCACGGCATGCCCGCGACGCTCGACGACCTGCGCGCCGCGCCGCTGATTACCGCGGCCGTGATCGGCAAGCAGTTGCGGCTCGCCGCATATTTGCGCGACGAGCGTCATGAAGTGCTGCTCGAACCGACGATTATTTCCGAGAACTTTCTATTTTTACGGCAGGCGGTGCTGGCCGGTCTGGGCGTCGGACTCGTACCCGACTATGTGGTGCAGGACGATCTGAAGCGCGGCGCGGTGCTGACCGCGCTCGATGCCTGGCGGCTCAGCATCTTCGGCACCCACATGTACATGCTGTACATGCCGAACCGGCACCACACGCGCGCGGCCGCGACGTTCATCGACTTCGTGCTGGAGCAGGCGCAGGGCTCGGGCAGGGGCGCTGCGAACTGAAGCGGCGAACTCAGGCGCCGAGTCTGCGCGCGATGGCCGTCGTGACCATCGGCACGCCGACGCGCAGCAGCTTGCGCACGCCTTCGTCGCTGCCGACTTTCTCCACCGCGTTGTCGATCATCGCCTGCATCACGCTCGCCGGATAAAACTCGCGAAACAGCTCGTTGGCGCCGGTTTGCTCGAACAAGTGATGCAGGAACGACCCGACGGGCGGCCCGATGCGCTTGAAGAGCCCCATCTTGACGATCCGGTTGTTCCACAGATGCAGCGTGTACGTGTCGGAACAGAGCGCCGCGCACTCTTCGAAATAGCGCGGCAGGAACACCTTGTAGTAATCGTTGAAATGCACCGGATAGAACAGGCTCTCGGGAAGCCCGGCCTTCACGCCGTAGACGGCGGTCAACAGACGAGGGCCGGTGTCGCCCCACTTCAGTGCGGTGCCTTTCATCGCTTCGATCCGTTCGATTGCCTCGTGCAAGCGCGGCTGATCCGGATCGAGCCTCAGAATCGCATTGCAGATGCTCGTCTGGTTTTCCCGTCCGATCAGATCGCCCTTGGCGTTGAGATCGAAATCACGAAGCAGCAGCATGTCGGTGTCGACCCAGATCTCGTCGGTCTTCGTGAACATCACGAAGCGGAAATAGTCGGTGAAATGCTGCATCGACGGCACCCCGCAAATCGGGAAGTCGTTCAGCGAATCGCGCGGCAATATCGTGGTCGCGTCCTTCGCGGCTACGCCGGGCGGCAATCCGGCGATCGGCTCGTAGCTATAAAGCGCGACCTCGCTGCCGTACTGCGTGAACGAACTTAGGCAGGCGACTTCATAGGGAGAAAGTTCCGGGCCGTGCCAGAACGATGCAAATCTTGCCTTGCGCATATGTCATCCGGGGGGAGCGATCATGCGGCGCAACATAGGCGCCGAAGCTGTGTAACGATCCTAGACGGGGACGGCACAGGTCAGACGTAAAGGGCTTGAATCACACAGGAGTTGTCGCAAAACGTTGAGTTCAGTGCGACCGGTCGGCGATTATGGGCGGGACTATGTCGTATTTGGCGAATCCAGTTGCGCAAGGCGACGCGTCGAACGGGACAGGCAAGATCGTGGGCTAAACTGCGGAACACCGGCCACGCGCGGAAGTAGCAAGCGATGGGCCATGCGGCAGCCCATGCAGCGATAACGACGATATTCAGGAGACACGATGAACCTCGACGGCGAGACTTACGATTCGCTCACGACCAATTTCACGTGGCGCATTCCACCGCGCTACAACATCGGCGTCGATGCATGCGACAAGTGGGCCGATGGCTCGGGGCGTCTCGCGCTGATCTATGAAGATGCCGAAGGCCGCGCGACCCGCTATACGTTCGATGAACTGAAAGCGCTGTCCGACCGCTTCGCCAATGCGCTGCTCGCGGCGGGCGCACGACGCGGCGAGCGCATCGGCATCTTCCTGTCGCAATCGATCGAAACGGCCATCGCACATCTCGCTGCCTACAAGGCCGGCATGGTCGCGGTGCCGCTGTTCGCGCTGTTCGGCGTGGACGCGATCGAGCATCGGCTCGGCGACAGCGGTGCGGTCGCGCTGATCACCGATCACGCCGGCGTCCAAAAGATCGACGAAATCCGCGGCGCGCTGCCGGAGTTGCGACATGTGTTCAGCGTCGATATCGAGGAGGATGACGAAGCATCGGACGCGCCCGTGCGGTCGTTCTGGCAGGCGTTGCATGGCGCTCCTGCTGAATTCACGCCGGTCGATACCGCTGCGGACGAGCCGGCGATCATCATCTATACGTCGGGCACGACCGGAAAACCGAAGGGCGCGTTGCACGGGCATCGCGTGTTGCTCGGCCATTTACCCGGCGTCGAGATGTCGCAGCAGGGCTTTCCCGCGCACGCGACGCTGATGTGGACGCCCGCGGACTGGGCGTGGATCGGCGGTCTGTTCGATGTGCTGCTGCCGTCGTGGCATCACGGCGTCGCGGTGCTCGCGCGCCGTTTTGCGAAATTCGACGGCCACGCCGCGTTCGATTTGCTCGCGCGTCACGCGGTCTCCCATGCGTTTTTACCGCCGACCGCGCTGAAGATGATGCGCGGTGTCGAGCGGCCCGCTCATCTGCGGCTCGCGTTGCGCTCGGTCGCGAGCGGCGGCGAATCGCTGGGCGAGGAACTGATCGGCTGGGGGCGCGACGCGCTCGGCGTGACGATCAATGAGTTCTACGGGCAGACCGAGTGCAACGTCGTGGTGTCGTCGTGCGCGGCGCTGTTCGAGCCGCGCTTCGGCGCGATCGGGCGCGCGGTGCCGGGGCACCATGTCGCGATCGTCGATGCCGCCGGCAACGAACTGCCGCCCGGCGCGATCGGCGATATCGCGGTGGCCGCGCCTGACCCGGTGATGTTTGTCGGCTACTGGCGCAACGAAGCGGCGACGCGCGAGAAATTTCGCGGCAAGTTTCTGCTGACCGGCGATCTCGGCACGCGCGACGCGGACGGCTTCATTCGCTTCGTCGGCCGCGGCGACGACGTGATCACGAGCGCCGGCTACCGGATCGGCCCCGCATCGATCGAAGATTCGCTGCTGCGTCATCCGGCCGTCGCGATGGCCGCCGTGGTCGGCGCGCCCGATAGCGAGCGCACCGAAATCGTGATGGCGTTCGTCGTGCTGAAAGCGGGCTTCGTCGGCGACGATGCGCTGGTGCGCGAGATCCAGCAGCACGTCAAGACGCGTCTGGCCGCGCACGAATATCCGCGCGAGATTCGCTTCGTCGAAAGCCTGCCGATGACGGCCACCGGCAAGGTGATCCGCAAGGCGCTGCGCGAGGCGTTGGGGGAGACCGGCGCGCACGACCCGGACGCGGTCCCACCGGCAAAAAACTGAGTCTGCTACGATGACCCACCCACGATGAGAATCACAGCGGAGACATGGAATGCGCCCCGAGAGTGCCATTCGTTTCGATCAGGAGTTCGCGCCGCGCATTGCCGAGGCGATCGCCGCGTGCGTCGCGACGACCGTTCACACCGACGTGCTGCCGCATGGCGAGCCGGGGCAGCCCACCCGCGTGCGGATTCACGCAACGCCGCTCGATGAACTCGGTCATTACCCGCATCCGTTGAATCTGTATCTGACCTGGGACAGCGATGAAATAGAAAGACTGATGGGCGAGCAGGGCGTGACGCGCTTCGCCAGATATCTGGCCGCGCTGCCGCGCAAGCTCAATGCGTGGACCCAGGCGCGCGAACTCGATTTCTCCACGCACACGCAGGGTGAGCCGGTTACGTTGATCGGCGGGCTCGATTTCGAAGCGTAGACGCCCGCGCGCGATTGCGGGTTGGCGGGTGTGCGCTCGAGATAGCTGGATAAAAAACGGCCGCTGTGCTCGAAGAGCCAGCGGCCGTTACTTTTGCAGCGTTGGCTGACAGCGGCGTTCAGCCGCCCAGCGCCGGATCGCTGATGCTGTCATTGCCCGTCTCGACGTGACCGGCGATGCGGCGTGCGAACGTCGGGTCGGTATCGACGGTGATCGCGAGATCGTACCAGCCGTATGCTTTGCGCAGATCGAGGTACAGATTGTCGGTGTCGCCGCCGCGCACCCAATGCTTGATCACATGGTTCCTGTCGTACGCGTTGACGATCGTGAACTGGCAACGCGCGCTGCCGACGTTCTCGAGCCGCAGTTGGAGATTGCCGTTCGCGACATCGTAGCCTTCGGCGACGGCGGGCCGTGCGGTATCCGAACCATTCCACCAGTTCCGCGCAACCACTTTGCCCGCGAAGCGGCGCAGGAAGCCGTTCGGTCCGTGCACGCTGAAGTCGTAGCTGCCATCGGCATTGAGCATCAGCGTGTCCTGCAGATGCTTGCCCGCTTCGACGGTATAGCTGCGCGGCGCGTCTGCGCTATTGGCCGCGTACACGAGGAACACGGCGCCCGCGCGGCCCGTGTTGACGAAGCGCATCGTCAGCTTGCCGTTCGCGCCTTCGTCGACGCGCACGAACAGTTCGTACGGCAGCGCGCGTGCCGGGCGCACGCCCGCTTCCTGCTTCGGCACCGTCTGCACCGTCGGCGCTTGCGGCACGTAGTCCGGGTGACGGTTCTGGTCGGGCGGCACGTAACCGCTCGTGCTCGGCAGCGACGGCACCGACGCGTTCGGATTCGCGAAGTTGAACGCGGAGGTCAGATCGCCGCACACCGCGCGACGCCACGGCGTGATGTTCGATTCGCCGAGATTGTGCCGGTGACCAAAGCGCTTTTCGATGAAGCGGATCACCGACGAGTGGTCGAATACTTCCGAGCATACGTAGCCGCCTTTGGACCACGGCGACACCACCAGCATCGGCACGCGCGGTCCGAGCCCGTACGGCCCGGCGACGTTCTTCGGATCGCCCGCATAGATCTCGTTCGTGACGTCGACGGTCGACAGACCGTTCGCGCTCGACGCGGCCGCGAACGGCGCGGCGATGTGATCGAAGAAGCCGTCGTTTTCGTCGTAGTTGATCAGCAGCACGGTCTTGCTCCACACGTCCGGGTTCGACGTGAGGATCTGCAGCACCTGGTCGATGTACCACGCGCCGTAGTTGGTCGGCCAGTTCGGGTGTTCGCTGTACGCTTCGGGCGCGACGATCCACGACACCTGCGGCAGCGTGCCGTTTTGCACGTCGCGCTTCAGGATGTCGAAGTAGCCGTCGCCGTTCGCCGCGTTGGTGCCGGTACGCGCATTGTCGTACAGCGGGTTGCCCGGCTGCGCGTTGCGGTACTGGTTGAAATAGAGCAGCGAGTTGTCGCCGTAGTTGCCGATGTACGCGTTCTGCGTCCAACCCCACGAGCCGTTCGCGTCGAGCCCGGTGCCGATGTCCTGATAGATCTTCCACGAGATGCCCGCGTCCTGCAGCACTTCGGGGAAGGTCGACCAGCCGTAGCCGAGCTCCGAATTGTCGATCACCGGGCCGCCGCCGCTGCCGTCGTTGCCGACCCAGCCGCTCCACATGTAGTAGCGGTTCGGATCGGTCGGACCCATCAGCGAGCAGTGGTACGCGTCGCAGATCGTGAATGCGTCGGCGAGCTGATAGTGGAACGGGATGTCATCGCGCGTCAGGTAGGCCATCGTGGTCGCGCCTTTCGACGGCACCCACTGATCGTTGCGGCCGCCGTTCCATGCGGCGTGCGTGGTGCCCCAGTCGTGCGCGAGATCCTGCAGGAATTGCAGGCCGAGGTTCGGCGCGCTCGGACGGAACGGCAGCACGTAGCTGGCGCCGGTGGTATCGGTGGTGAGCGGCTGATACCACACCGGCTGGCCATTCGCGAGCTTGATCGCGCGCGTGTCGCCGAAGCCGCGAACGCCCTTGAGCGTGCCGAAGTAGTGGTCGAACGAGCGGTTCTCCTGCATCAGCACGACGATATGCTCGACGTCGCGGATCGTCCCGGTGCGGTTGTTGGCCGGAATCGCGAGCGCATTGCGGATGCCGGGCGGCAGCATGCTCAACGCGGTAAAGGAACCGGCGGCTTGCGCGGCCGAGCGCAGAAAATCACGGCGATTTGTTGAGGTCATGGTTGTGGCTTAGATCTTCGGTGGAGGAAAAAGGCACGGGGAAGACGACTTGCGGTACTGAAACGGCAATGCTGCGTCGGACGCGCGAAGGCAGGCTAGTCTCCCCGCGCGGCGCGATTCTCAATCGACGGTATGGATGACGGGGCGGGCAAGCGGCGGCGCAGCGGCGGACAAGGCCGTGCCGGCTTCGGATGCCGGTGCCGCTGGTGTCTGGATCGTCAGCGTCGGCGGCGCGGGGTCGGCCGGCGGCGGGGCGATCGATGGGTCGCCCGGGCTGGCGGCGGAATGTTCCGTTGAACTGATCGTATCCGTGCTCGGGGGCGGGTCGTCGTTGCTGCACGCTCCCGCTAGCGCGCACAGCGCGATGACCGCCACGGCGCCGGTCAAACGTTTGCGGCGCGGCGCACGAATCGGCTTCGACACGAAAGGCATGGCACTGTCTCCGGGCGAGGAAGGGATGCCTCGCCATCGATGTGCCGAGGTCAGCGATGCGCAAGCATAATCGCCGAACCGTGTAATTTTTATGAAGTATCGGTAACAGCCACGGCGCCGCTTATCGCTGCGCGCGGACGAACGCAGCGATCGCGTCGTTGAGCGCGGCGGGCGCATCGCGATGCGGCGAGTGTCCGCACGCGTCGAGCTTCACGAGTTTTGCATGCGGCACGCGCGCGCCGATCCTATCGATCTGCGCCATCGTGCCGTAGTTATCGTCGTGGCCCTGGATCGCGAGCAGCGGTCGGCGGATCGGCGCGAGCGCCTCGACGATCGACCACTGCCTGAACTCGGGATCGAGCCAGATATCGTTCCAGCCGTAGAACGCGGAATCGACGTCCGCGTGATAGCGGGCGAGCTTCGCGCGTAGATCGGTTGTTTCGTAAAGCTGCTTCATCTGGGCGATGCTTTGCACCGAGATGTCTTCGACGAATACGTGCGGTGCGATCACGACCGCGCCCGCGAGCGCACCGGGATACAGCGCCGCGTACAGCAGAGCGATCGAACCGCCGTCGCTATGGCCGATCACCCACATGCGCTGGCGTTGCCGCAAGCCGATATCGAGCGCGTCGAGCAAGGCGGGGAGAATGTCGCGCGCCTGCGCGGTCATGAAATCGACCGGCCATTTCTCGTCAGGCGCACGCGGTGTCGAGAGTCCGTAACCGGGCCGCGAATAGACGAGCCCGCGCATGCCGAGCCGCTCGCACAACGTCTGCGGCCAGTCGCGCCACATCGCGATCGAGCCGAGCCCTTCATGCAGGAAGACCGCGATCGGTGGATCGTCGTGTTGAGCATTCGCCTGCTCGTTGACCCATTGGTACTCGATGCGCAGCGGCCCATGCGACGTGGTCGCCGGCAGTTCGGCGAAGCCGCTGGCGGGATTCGTGGAGGGAGCAGCAGGGGCGGTACCTCGGTTCTGCATCAATGAAACACCTATGACAGTTCGCGTAGTTTGAAGCGTTGAATCTTGCCGGTGGCGGTTTTCGGCAGATCGTCGGTGAACACGATATCGCGCGGATACTTGTGCGGCGCGAGCCGTTCCTTGACGAAGGCCTTCAGTTCATCGGCGAGCAGGTCTGAAGGCATGAAGTCGCGCTTGAGCACGACGAACGCGCGCGTTTTCACGAGTCCGCCATGATCGACGCCGACCACCGCCGCTTCGAGCACCGTCGGATGCGCGACGAGGACCATCTCGACCTCGACCGGCGACACATACTGGCCGCTTACTTTCAGCATGTCGTCGCTGCGGCCCGCGTAAACATAACAGCCGTTCGCGAGACGCCGATACTTGTCGCCGCTTCTGATCCATTCGCCGAGAAACGTCGCGCGTGTTTTCTCGCGATTGCTCCAGTACATCAGCGCCGCGCTCGGCCCCTTGATGAACAGATCGCCGACTTCGCCGTCGGGCACCGGCCGCCCGGCCTCGTCGCGCAACTCGACTTCGTAGCCCGGCACGGGGCGCCCGGTCGTGCCGTATTCGACTTCGCCCGCGCGATTCGACAGGAAGATGTGCAGCATTTCCGTCGAGCCGATGCCATCGAGAATCTCAGCGCCGAAGTGCTCGGTGAAGCGTTCGCCGACATCGCGCGGCAACGCCTCGCCGGCCGACGCGCACACGCGGATCGCGACGTCGGCGCGCGCGGGCAGATTCGGCGACACCAGCATGTTCGCGTACAGGGTCGGCACGCCGTAGAACACGGTCGGGCGATGCTTGACGAGGCGCGCAAAAATCGCGTCGGCGGTCGGGCGCTCGGCCATCAGGATCGCGGTCGCGCCGACCGACAGCGGAAACGTCAGCGCATTGCCGAGCCCATACGCAAAGAACAGCTTCGCCGCCGAAAACACCACGTCGCTCTCGACGATCCCCAGCACCGGCTTCGCATACAGCTCGGCGGTCCAGTACAGATTCGCGTGCGTGTGGACGGTGCCTTTCGGCTTGCCGGTCGAGCCCGACGAATAGAGCCAGAAGGCGATGTCGTCCGCGTTGCTCGCGCAGCCTTTGACGGCGGGTGTGGCGGTATCGACCAGCGTTTCGAAGCGGGGCGCCGCGAGCGGCTCTCCAGGGGAAGCGTCAGGCTGCGAGACGATCAGCTGGCAGCCGTCGTCGTCGATGCTGCTCAGCGCCTCCGTCAAGTTGGGCAGCAACGGTTCCGACACGATCACCGCGCGCGCATGGCTGTGCGTCAGCATGTACGTATAGTCGGCGGCGGTCAGCAAGGTGTTCGCGACGACCGGCACGATGCCCGCGTACAGCGCGCCAAGAAACGCGACCGGCAACGATATGGTGTCGAGCATCACGAGCAGCACGCGCTCCTCGGGATGCACGCCGAGCGCGCGCAGTGCGCTGGCGCAACGCCGCGCGCGCTGTTCGAGCTCGCCGTAGGTCATCGCGCCGTGGTCGTCGATATAAGCGACCTTGCGCGCGCGCGCTTCGTTCAGCCGGAACAGATGCGTCGCGAAGTTGAACAGCGGGGGCGGCGGCGCAACCGGCTCGCGCATGCTCGTTTCCAGCAGGGCTTCCATATGTCTCCTCGGTCCGTGGACGCGTCCGGCTTTTGTATGCGCGTGATCCGCTCGATGCTTGCCGCTCGCGGCTCACGCGCGCGTGAATTCGATCGCCCCTTGCGGCAGCAGATACAGCACCAGCGCCTGGCCATTCGCGACGGTCGGACGATGCGCGGAGCCGGGGCCGTACACGCACCAGCCGGCCGGATGGCCGTCGAACGTCGCGCCTTCGGTGAGCGGCATGATCAGATCGATCTCGCCGTGCGGATGGACGTGGTGCGGACCGGCAATGTCCTGCATGTCGACGACGTCGGCGGAAAAGCCGTGCGTGTCGGGCAGCGCCTTGAAGATGCGGCCGTAGCGGATGCCGCCGGCCTCGCGGTTGCACAGCCAGCCTTCGGCGACGCCTGTACGGCATGCGCTCGCAAGTTCGTGAAAGGTGGGGCTATCGGGGGGCCAGATGTCGTTCAGCCAGTCGGCGAGCGAAGCGTCGAGCGGCCGCCCGGCGAGTTGCCCAGTGACGCCTGCGATCAGGCGCTGGAATTCCTGTGCGGACATGCGAGCCTCCAGAAGCGCGCTCACGCAGGCCGGAGGGCCGGCCCCGGGTGGCCGGCCGCCGGCCGCCGGATGGCCGGCCCCCGGAACTTTGTTGCATGCGTGGTGCGGCGCCGTCTCCGTGACGCGGCCGGAATGCAGGGTGGCGCGCGACTGTGTTTGTGATTGGATCAGCTTTTGGCGAAAATTAAACCGTTCACCTGGTGCGTGTCAAGCACTATAGTACATGTCTCGTAGTCAAGAGGTCGCAGAACATGAACCAAAAGTATCCACCCGCACCGTTGGACGCAACCGACGACGCGGCCCGCGCCGAGCGCACCGAGCGCGCGGGCGACCGCGCGGCCGAACGCGGCGGCGAGCGCGAAGAGCGCGACCCGTTTCTGACCGCGATGGGCGAGCGCGTGCGTTTGCTGCGCGCTCGCCGCGGCATGACACGCAAGACGCTGGCGGCCGAAACCGGTTTGTCGGAGCGGCATCTCGCGAATCTCGAATCGGGCGTCGGCAATGCGTCGGTGCTGGTGCTGCGGCAGCTCGCGGCCACGCTGAACTGCCCGCTCGCCGAGGTGATCGGCGACGAAACCACTGCGTCCGCCGAATGGCTGCTGATCCGCGAACTGCTGCACGGGCGCGACCAGGCGGCGCTACAGCGCGCGCGCATCGCGCTTGCGGAGATGTTCGCGCACGCGCCGGGTGACCCGCATCGCAAGGACCGCATCGCGCTGATCGGTCTGCGCGGCGCGGGCAAGTCGACGCTCGGACGCATGCTCGCGCAGGAGCGCAAGGTGCCGTTCATCGAGCTCACACGCGTGATCGAGCAACTGGCGGGTTGTCCGCCGTCGGAGATTCATTCGCTGTACGGCGCGAGCGCGTATCGACGCTACGAGCAGCGCGCGCTCGAGGCGGTGATCCACGAGCATTCGCGCGCGGTGATCGCATCGCCGGGCGGCCTGGTGTCGGAATCGGGCACGTTCAACGTGCTGCTGTCGCACTGCTTCACCGTGTGGTTGCAGGCGACGCCCGAGGAACATATGCGCCGCGTCGTCGCGCAAGGCGATCTGCGGCCGATGTCCGGCAACCGCGAGGCGATGGACGACCTGAAGCGCATCCTCGCGGGGCGCGCCGAGCTGTACGGGCGCGCCGACATGACGTTCGACACCAGCGAAAAGACGCTCGCCGATGCCTACCTGCAGTTGCGCGACCGTCTCGCCGCGCGGCTCGCGGCGGAAGCGCCTGACGAAGCGCGCGTGAACTGACCGATCGGGCAGTAGGGTTTCCACTTAAAAATGCATTAAAGTGCTTTACGGTGGTATGGCGATGCACTATTGTTCAAAAAAAACAGATTGCATCGTCCACTCAGGAGACGCCCCATGTCCACAGTACCTGCCGTCGTTGCCGAGGCGGCGCCGGTCGACTACCGCACCGAGCCGTCGCAGTACAAGCACTGGAAGCTCAGCTTCAACGGTCCGGTCGCGACACTCGGCATCGACATCGCCGAGGACGGCGGCATTCGCGACGGCTACAAGCTGAAGCTCAATTCGTATGACCTCGGCGTCGACATCGAGCTGCACGACGCGATCCAGCGGATTCGCTTCGAGCATCCGGAAGTTCGCACGGTGGTGGTGACGAGCCTGAAGGACCGGGTGTTCTGCTCGGGCGCGAACATCTTCATGCTGGGCCTGTCGTCGCACGCATGGAAGGTCAACTTCTGCAAGTTCACGAACGAAACGCGCAATGGCCTCGAAGATTCGTCGCGCCATTCGGGGCTGAAGTTTCTCGCCGCGGTGAACGGCGCGTGCGCGGGCGGCGGTTATGAACTCGCGCTCGCCTGCGACGAAATTTATCTGATCGACGATCGTTCCTCTTCGGTGTCGCTGCCAGAAGTGCCGCTGCTCGGCGTGCTGCCCGGCACTGGCGGTCTCACGCGCGTGACCGATAAACGCAAAGTGCGCCACGACCGCGCGGATATTTTCTGCACGGTGGTCGAGGGAGTGCGTGGCGAGCGCGCGAAGGCATGGCGTCTCGTCGACGAAGTCGTGAAGCCGAACCAGTTCGAGCAGGCCATTCAGGCGCGCGCGCTCGAACTCGGCGCGCACAGCGATCGTCCGGCCGATGCACAGGGTGTCGCGCTCACGCGCATCGAACGCACGGATCGCGAAGACGGCCTCGGCTACCAGACCGTGGACGTGACCATCGATCGTGCGAAACGTGTGGCGACCTTCACCGCGCGCGCACCGCGCACCGAGCAACCGACCGAGCTCGCCGCGATCGTCGCGGCCGGCGCTAACTGGTGGCCGCTGCAATTCGCCCGCGAACTCGACGACGCGATCCTGTCGATGCGCACCAACGCGCTCGACATCGGCACCTGGGTGTTCAAGACCGAAGGCGACGCGCGCCATCTGCTCGCCGTCGATGCGACGCTGCTGCAGCACAAGGATCACTGGTTCGTGCGCGAAACGATCGGCATGCTGCGTCGCACGCTCGCGCGCCTCGACGTGTCGTCGCGTTCCATCTTCACGCTGATCGAGCCGGGTTCGTGCTTCGCCGGCACGTTCGCCGAACTCGCGTTCGCCGCCGATCGCACCTACATGGCGGCGCTGCCCGACAACGAGGACGAGGAGCCGGCGATCACGCTGTCGGAAGTCAACTTCGGTCTGTATCCGATGGTCACGCATCAGTCGCGGCTCGCGCGGCGCTTCTACGAGGAAGCCGAGCCGCTCGACGCGGTGCGCGCGCTGATCGGCCAGCCGGTCAAGGCGCTCGATGCCGAGCGCCTCGGTCTCGTTACCGCGTCGCCGGACGATATCGATTGGGCCGACGAAATCCGCATCGCGCTCGAAGAGCGCGCGGCGATGTCGCCCGATGCATTGACCGGCCTCGAAGCGAATCTGCGCTTCAACGGGCCGGAGACGATGGAGACGCGCATCTTCGGCCGTCTCACCGCCTGGCAGAACTGGATCTTCAACCGGCCGAACGCAGTGGGCGACAAGGGTGCGCTCAAGGTGTACGGCAAGGGCAGCAAGGCTCAATTCGATGTGTCGCGCGTGTAATCGGCATCGCGCTCACACCGACCAAACGACGCCGCTTGCCGATACGCGCCTCTCGCCACTGCAGCTTCCGAATAGGGAATCGACCCAGGGAACCGACCATGTCCTCGATCAACTACAGCGAAAAGATTCCGAACAACGTCAACCTCGCCGACGACCGCGCACTGCAGCGCGCGCTCGAACAATGGCAGCCGAACTTTCTGTCGTGGTGGGGCGACATGGGCCCGGAAGGCTCGCACAGCTACGACGTGTATCTGCGCACCGCGGTCAGCGTCGACGCGGGCGGCTGGGCGCACTTCGACTACGTGAAAATGCCGGAGTACCGCTGGGGTATTTTCCTCGCGCCGGGCGAGCAGGATCGCAAGATCCACTTCGGCGAGCACAAGGGCGAGGCCGCGTGGCAGGACGTGCCCGGCGAGCATCGCGCGAACCTGCGCCGCATCATCGTCACGCAGGGCGATACGGAGCCGGCTTCGGTCGAGCAGCAGCGTCACCTCGGCTTGACCGCGCCGTCGCTGTACGATCTGCGCAACCTGTTTCAGGTCAACGTCGAGGAAGGCCGGCATCTGTGGGCGATGGTGTATCTGCTGCATCGCTACTTCGGCCGCGACGGTCGCGAGGAAGCCGAAGCCTTGCTCGGCCGCCGCTCGGGCGACGAAGACAATCCGCGCATTCTCGGCGCGTTCAACGAGAAAACGCCGGACTGGCTCGCGTTCTACATGTTCACGTACTTCACCGACCGCGACGGCAAGTTCCAGTTGTCGGCGCTCGCGGAGTCGGGTTTCGATCCGCTCGCGCGCACCACGAAGTTCATGCTGACCGAGGAAGCGCATCATATGTTCGTCGGCGAGTCGGGCGTGTCGCGCGTGATCCAGCGCACCGCGCAGGTGATGAACGAGCTCGGCGGCGACGACGTCGCGAAGATTCGCGCGGCTGGCGTGATCGATCTACCGACCATCCAGCGCTATCTGAACTTCCATTACTCGGTCACGATCGACCTGTTCGGCGCCGATCATTCGTCGAACGCAGCGACGTTCTATAGCTCGGGCCTGAAGGGCCGTTACGAGGAAGGCAAGCGCGACGACGATCATCGGCTGAACGAGCATAGCTACAAGCTGCTCGACGTGCAGGACGGCAAGCTCGTCGAGCGCGAGGTGCCGATGCTAAACGCGATGAACGAAGTGCTGCGCGACGATTACATCAAGGACTCGGTCGCGGGCGTCGGGCGCTGGAACAAGGTGCTCGAGAAGGCCGGCATCGACTTTCGCATGACGGTGCCGCACAAGGCTTTCAACCGGCAGATCGGCACGTTCGCGGGCACGCGGGTGTCGCCCGATGGCCGCGTGATCAGCGAAGCCGAATGGGCCGCCAATGAAGCGACGTGGCTCGCCACGCCGGAAGACCGCGCGTTCGTCGCTTCGCTGATGGGTCGCGTGGCCGAACCGGGCAAGTTCGCGAACTGGATCGCGCCGCCCGCGATGGGCGTGAACCGTCAGCCGGTCGATTTCGAATACGTGCGCTTCAACTAGGGCCTGTGCGCAGGCCCTGGCAGCCGAAGCACGAAAGGCGCGCCACGCGCGCGCCGTATTGCGAGGTGGAGGAAGTCATGAACGGCCCAGTATCGGTCGAAGTTCTGCGGCAGCATCTAATCGATCCGGAGATCTGCATTCGCTGCAATACCTGCGAAGAGACCTGTCCGATCGATGCGATCACGCACGACGACAACAACTACGTCGTGAAGGCCGATGTCTGCAACGGCTGCATGGCCTGCGTGCCGCCGTGTCCGACCGGCGCGATCGACAACTGGCGCACGGTGCTGAAGGCCGACGCGTATTCGATCGACGAGCAGTTCACGTGGGACGTGCTGCCGGAGCAGAACACGATGGCCGTGCCGGCTGAAGAAACAGTGGCCGCTTCCGCCGCGGGCGACAGTTCCGCCGAAGCCGACGGCATCGAAGTCGACACCGTGCGCGGCGCGGTCGTGCCGCCGTGGTCGGCTGCGAAGCCGTACGTGAATCTGTACACGCACAAGGCGCCGACCACCGCGACGGTGGTCGGCAACTACCGGCTCACCGACAGCGCCACATCGAGCGACATCCATCACATCGTGCTCGACTTCGGCTCGATGCCGTTTCCGGTGCTCGAAGGCCAGTCGATCGGTATTCTGCCGCCGGGGGCTGCCGCCGACGGCCGCGTGCACCACGCGCGCCAGTACTCGATCGCGAGTCCGCGCGACGGCGAGCGGCCCGGCTATAACAACGTGTCGCTGACGGTGAAGCGCGTGTCGCAGCAGCGCGGCGACGCAATCGACGGCGTCTGCTCGAACTATCTTTGCGATCTGAAGAAGGGCGACGTCGTCAACGTGATCGGTCCGTTCGGCAGCACCTTCCTGATGCCCAATCATCCGAACTCGCATCTGCTGATGATCTGTACTGGCACCGGCTCCGCGCCGATGCGCGCGATGACCGAGTACCGCCGGCGCAAGCGCCTGAAAGGCGCGACCGGCAAGCTGATGCTGTTCTTCGGCGCGCGCACCAAGGAGGAGTTGCCGTACTTCGGTCCGCTGACGAATCTGCCGAAGGATTTCATCGACACCACGCTCGCGTTTTCGCGCACGCCGGGACAGCCGAAGCGCTATGTGCAGGACGCGATGCGCGAACGTTCGGCCGACGTTGCGAACCTGCTGAAAGACGACAACACCTATATCTACGTGTGCGGCCTCAAAGGCATGGAGGATGGTGTGCTGCAGGCGCTCGAGGATATCGGCGCGCAGCATCAGCTCGATTGGCAAGCGCTGTGGGCGAAGCTGAAGCGGGAAGGGCGGCTGCATCTCGAGACGTACTGACGTACTGACGGACTGATCGCGCGCGAATCATTTTGAAAATCGCGGACGATTTGCTACAGTCGGCCCACGCAGCCGGCCGCGCGCCGGCATCCCCTCGCCAAACGCGGCAGTCCGCCACCTGCGCAGCCACTCAGACCGGAGCCGTCCGATGAAACCGATTCGTTCACTCGCGATGGCAGCGCTATTGCATGCCGTCCTGGCGCATCCGGCGAGCGCCGACGAGCTCGCGCAGATCAAGGCGTCGGGCGTGTTCCGGATCGGCACCGAAGGCACGTACGCACCTTTCACGTATCACGACGAGGCGGGCAAGCTGACCGGCTTCGACGTCGAACTCGCCAGCGCGATCGCGCAGCGTCTCGGCGTCAAGCCGCAATTCATCGAAGGCAAATGGGATGGGTTGATCGCCGGTCTCGACGTCAATCGCTACGACGCGGTGATCAACGAGGTCGCGATCACCGACGAGCGCAAGCTCAAATACGATTACTCGGACCCGTACATCACGTCGCACGCGGTGCTGATCGTCGCCTCCGACAACACGACGATCAGATCTTTCGATGACCTGAAGGGCCGCAAGTCGGCCAACACCCTGACCAGCAACGTCGGCCGGATCGCGGCCGCGCACGGCGCGCAGGTGATTCCGGCGCAGGGCTTCGACGAATCGATCGATCTGCTCGTCACGGGCCGCGTCGATGCGACCGTCAACGATTCATTGTCGTTTCTCGACTATAAGAAGCGCGTGCCCGACGCGAGGATCAAGGTCGTCGCGGTCGATACGTCGCCCGATAGCAGCGACAAGTCGGCGGTACTGATCCGCAAGGGCAATCCGAAGCTGCGCGTCGCGATCGACGATGCGCTCGCCCGCATGAGAAAAGACGGCACCTATCAGCGGATTTCGCTCAAGTACTTCGGCCGGGACGTGTTTCAGTGAACCTCGGCCGACTTTGACGCGAATATATTCAGGTCAAAAAAGAAGGGGCGTCGTCGAGACGCCCCTTCTTCATTGCCATCAGCCCGTTGAACATGCGGCGTGCCGCGCGTTCAACGCGGCAGATCCAGGCGTCACACCGTCGCGTCGCTCAGCGCGGCGTCGAAGAAACGCTCCTGTGCATCCGCGTTCACGCGGGCATATGCGCGGTTCACGCCGCTGATCACCGCACGAATCGACGCGGTGATCAGGTTCGCATCCACACCGACGCCGAACGCGCTGCCGGCCACATCGGCGCCGGCCATTTCGGCGATCGCGATCGCGCGCGCATCGGCGCCCTGCGTGAGCGCGCGTTCCTCGTAGTGCTGGATGCGCACGGGCACGTCGAACGCGTTCATCAGCGCGTCGAGCGGGCCGTTGCCGGCGCCCGTCAGCACGCGCGGCGTGCCGTTGATTTCGACGTTGAGCCTGATGTGCTCGCGGCCGTCGTGCTCGGACAGGCTGTGGCCGACATAGCGGACCGGCTCCGCCGTGCGCACGTATTCCTGCTGGAACAGTTCCCAGATCTGCGCCGGCGTGACTTCCTGGCCGCTGTCGTCGGTGAAGCGCTGCACGGCCGAGCTGAAGTCGACCTGCAGGCGGCGCGGCAACACGACGCCGTAGCTCTGTTCGAGCAGATACGCGATGCCGCCCTTGCCCGACTGGCTGTTCACGCGAATCACGGAGTCGTAGGTGCGGCCGAGGTCGCTCGGATCGATCGGCATGTACGGCACTTCCCAGATCGCGTCCGGCTTCTGCGCGGCGAAGCCCTTCTTGATCGCGTCCTGGTGCGAGCCCGAGAACGCGGTGAAGACGAGGTCGCCGACATAAGGATGACGCGGATGGATCGGCAACTGCGTGCATTCCTCGGCCGTGCGCGCGACTTCGTTGATGTTCGAGAAATCGAGCTCGGGATCGACGCCTTGCGTGTACAGATTCAACGCGAGCGTGACGAGATCGACGTTGCCGGTGCGCTCGCCATTTCCGAACAGGCAACCTTCGACGCGATCCGCGCCCGCCATCACGGCGAGTTCCGCAGCGGCGACGGCCGTACCACGGTCGTTATGCGGGTGGACGGAGACGATCAGCGAATCGCGACGCGCGAGATTGCGGTGCATCCATTCGATCTGGTCCGCGTAGACGTTCGGCGTGGCCATTTCGACGGTGGCCGGCAGATTGACGATCGCCTTGTGCTCAGGGGTCGGTTGCCAGATGTCGAACACCGCGTCGCAGACTTCCTTCGCGAATTCGAGTTCGGTGCCGCTGAACACTTCCGGGCTGTATTGCAGCGTGAAGTGCGTTTCCGGCTGCGCGTCGGCGAGGCGCTTTACCGTGCGCGCGGCCTTCTGCGCGAGCTCGATCACGCCGCTCTTTTCGAGGCCGAACACGATCTTGCGGAAGTCCGGCGCGGTCGCGTTGTACACGTGGACGATCGCGCGCGGAGCGCCGCGCAACGATTCGAACGTACGCTCGATCAGATCGTCGCGCGCCTGCGTGAGCACTTCGATCGTCACGTCGTCGGGAATATGGCCGCCCTGGATCAGCTCGCGCACGAAGTCGAAATCGGTCTGCGACGCCGACGGAAACCCGACTTCGATTTCCTTGAAGCCGATCTGCACCAGCGTCTTGAACATGCGCATCTTGCGCTCGGCGTTCATCGGCTCGAACAGCGCCTGGTTGCCGTCGCGCAGGTCGGTGCTCATCCAGATCGGCGCGCGCGTGATGGTGCGCGACGGCCACTGGCGATCCGTCAAATTGATCGGCTTGAACGAACGGTACTTGGTAGCGGGGTTTTTCAACATTTTCATCATCCGAGGGAGAGACCGTGGAACGGGTGTCGACCGGACGACGAAAACGCGATACTGGGCCGCCGGTCGGAAACCGGGGCTGGGTCAGTTACTGGGGATTCAAGCGATGCTTCGGTGTATCAGAGAGAAGCGGACGCGCGCAGCAGCAGACCTAGCCCGGTAGAGCGGGCTAGTAGTAGCGATAGGGTGGTCTGGGCGCGGTACATAGTGCGCAATGGGAACATATTATTGAGATTGCGTCAAGGGCACGCAGTGTGCTCGTGCCGCGTTCGATTCACGGGTGAGCTCACGAGGCGTCGTCAATTCATTGAGCAGGAGGCGAACATGAACAGGGTAGCGTGGATATCCGCCGTCGCAAGGATCTGCGCGTGCGCGGCGTTGGCGTGCGGGTTCGTCGGGCAGGTCGGCGCGCAGGGGCTCAGCGCGCAGAACGACATGAACGCGCCGCAGAACAGCACGCGCCTGATGCCACATGCGGCGCTCGGCAGCGAGTATCCGACGCACGGCAACCAGCAGGCGGGCGAGCTGAATCTGAATCCGACCGATCCGCGCGCGCAACTGGTCAACGGCTTGCCGAACAACCCGAGCGCGGGCGGCTATGGCGCGCCGCTGGCGGGCGTGCGCACTTATGTGCAGCCGCCGCGGCCGGCGGATTGAATTCGTCGACGCCGGGACAGTGTTTCATCCGGGCCCCGCGTTGCTCATCCGCCGGACAAAAGCCGCAGCGTATCGTTGTTCAACAACACCGATAAGCCTATCGCGAGCAGGATCGGCGGCAGCAGCGCCGAGCCGTACCGCCGGATTGGCGCGCCGAGCAACGGATGATCGACGAGCCATGCCGCGCCCGCGCACCACAATCCGATCATCAGGATGAACACGAGCGAAACCAGCGCGTTCTCGGCGGGGGTATGGCTTGCGTACAGCGGCACGTAGACGGCGAGGTTGTCCGAGCCGTTGGCGATGGCGACGCTCGCGACGGTCCAACTCGATGAGCCGCGAATGGATGGCGAAGCGCTTGTGCGGCCGTCCTCGCCATCCTCGTTGGCGTCATGCCGAGCGTGGCCAGGACCGAAGCGCTGCCACGCCTTGTACAGGCCCACGACGATCGGCATCAAGCCGAGCAGGCCCACATAACCGGCCGGCAGGCGCGTGAGCAAGGCCGCTAGTACGAGCGCCGCGGCGACCAGGATCAACGATCCCGCGTACTGTCCCGCGATCACGCGGCGTCGCTCCGCGCCCGCTTCGGTCAGAAAGCCGAGCAGCACGAACAGGTTGTCGATATTGGTCGCGGCGTAGGCGACGATTGCGAGCAGGACGAGGCTGAGCATGAAGAAGCCAGAGTCGTTACCGAGGGAGAGTCGCCTGGAATTCGCCGCGCCATATGGGCAACGGGCGGCCGGTCAACACGATGCCGATGCGCGGCGTCAAGGTCAAGGTCAAGGTCAAGCGGCTACAATGACCGGGGCTTCGAACAACGGAACATCGATGAAGATTCGCCTTCTCTCTATTGCCTGTCTCGCATGCGCCGCGGCGCTGCTGGGGGCCTGCACGATCGTCACCCGCAACTCGAGCGCCTGCGAGCAATTGATGCGCAGCAAGCTGGCCGAGCCGTCGTCGGGAATGTCGTCGGATAGGCTGCGGGTCACCCATCGCGGGGCCGCGATTCGCGGCTCGCGGGTCGTGGTGGAGGGGACGATCGAGCATGCGGTGAGCACGTCCGCGACGGCGGCTTCCGCGCCGCTCACCGCGTCGGCGTCGCAAGCGGCCTCCGAGGTCAAGGTGGCCGCCAAGCCGGCCCAGCCGTCGAAGGTCCGCACGCCGGCCGCCGCCGAATGCACATTCCATGGCGAACAGCTCGACGTATTCCGCTGGCTCGCGCCGCCGCAGCTGGCCACGCCGGCTGCACAACCGGCCAGCTCGGCGGGCTGAGTTCGCGCCCGCGCGGCGCACCGTTGCTGCGCATCTAACCCAGGCAAACCTTAGAACGCGTAATACGGCCCCTGGCCTGCCGACGTATTGCGCGTCGCAATCGCCGTGTAAATGCGTTTGCCGTAAAAGAACGGCAAGCCCCAGCCGAAACCGAGGCTCGAATTGCCGGCGAGATTGTCGAACGCGTTGTTCGACGACGCGAACAGCGTGTTCGAATTGGCGATGTCGAACGACACCGTGCTCGACACGCCATCGACGCCGGTGATCGACGCGCTCGCCGACTGCGTCGAAGTCGGGCAGTACCAGAAGCCGCACAACGGGAACTGCGCCGAGTGGAAGAAGAGGCCGTTCGAGCCGCTATCGAGATAGCTCACCGCATAGGTGAGACCGCCCGAGTTCGTCGTCACGTAGCCCGTCACCGCGTTCGCCCTCAGAACGTTCGTGCCCGTCAGCGTATTGTTCGACTGGGTGCCGATGCCGAAAATCAGTGAGCCCGACACGCTCGCCACACCCGCATCGGCGACGGCCGGCAGGTCGATCACCACACCGTTGTTATCGAGTGCGAAGCTGCTGACCGGGTTGGTCACCTGCTGCGCGAGCGGCTGCGCGGTCGCGCTGCAGCCGCCCGTCGTGCAGCTGTAGTACCAGCGCGGCAACGCGGAATTGGCGCAGCCGTTGCCGCAGTCGACCGGGAACAGGCCCACGCCGAGGATGCCGTTCGCGTGCAGGCTCGATACGGTCAGCAGCGACGCGCCGCCGGAGTTCGCGCAGTCGGCGGGCGCCCCGGGCAGCGCGCTGTCGGCAATCAGCTGGATCGGAATCGATGACGCCTGTTGGCCAGCCATGCGCACGTCCGCGGTGCGGATCGAGCCCCATGCGTAGCCGCTGCCGAACACCGCACATTCGGCGCTTACGCCGCTGCCCGCGGCGATGGTCGGCAGCGACAGCGTCGTCGGCAGCGCCGAAGCGAGGATGCGCAGGCCGTTCGAGCCGGTGTCGACCTGGATGTCGTCGATCGTCGCGCAGTTGCCGGTGCCGGCCTGGCAGACGGTGACGCTCGTCATCAGCATGTTGCGCGTGTTGCCGGGTGATACGCCGACCGTGACCGGCTGCACGTTGGGCGTGGTCGATTGCGGCACGTTCGCGCTGGCGGAACTGGTCGGCGCGCTCGCGGACGGCGTCGAGCCCGAGCCGGACGAGCCGGACGAGCTGGATGAGGAACTGCCGCCTCCGCCGCCGCAGCCGGCCAGGGCCGCGCAGACGATCAGAAGCAGGGCATGGAAACGCAAGGCGGATGTCATGGCGTGGCGGTCCGTCTGGTGGAACTCAGGCGTGAAAGGGGCGCGAGCGACGCGTGCGGGGCGCGCGCGTCACTGGATGTCGTCGGATGTGACGCCGGCGGGCAAAGCCGCCGGCAGCCACGCGCGGC
>NZ_JBFPKG010000043.1:0-61510 GCF_040948665.1 Paraburkholderia sp. BR14320 | reverse complement strand
ATGGAAAACAGACTCTCGGTGAATGTGTCGGCGCCGCGCATAATCTCCATCGGGTTGTTGGGCTCCTTCTATCAACGCTTCACGAACGCAGCGCGATGACGCGTTTCAGCGGTACTTCCGCAGGCTGTTAGGGGTGTCGGAGCAAGTCCGCGTTCAACCATCTCCGGGGGTGTGGGATAGCCACGGATGATCCGGTTGTTGTAGTTCAGCACCGCATAGCAGACGACCCGCCTGAACTCCTGAATGTCGAGCGCCGCGTCATATGCGGGGTGTTCAACACCACGTTCGAATGATCCTTTTTCGACAATCCCCGGAACGAGCGCGTTCCAGATGGCCGGGATGATTCCAAATCGCCGCTCCATTATGCTTCGAAGGTCCGGACGATAAGCCGGCGCATTCGATACCTCTACGCGAAAATACGTGATGAGGGGATGTGCCTTATGAACGCTGCTGACCTCTCCCTGGTCGGCATAAACGATTTCGCACATGCGACTTGCGTCCCATTGGCTCTCTTCGATGTATATATCCAGCGATCGGCAAAAAGCGACCTTTGGACTGATTGCATTGGCAAGGGCCATCATCGCCCCGTCCCAGCACGGTGGATCGAACGTGAGATAGAACCCGACGACCATTGCCGAGTAGTCGTCGACTACGAGATAGAGAACCGGCCTGCCGATAACCTTGGTCCGCAAGACTTGACCCACGAGGTAAATATCTGCGATCGTCGCGTCAATGTGGAAACGCTCGCCGGGCCCTCTCGACGTTCGAAGTCGGCCAGTCAGTGGGCGCTCGTGAAGCAGATATTGTCTGAGGCCAACCTTATGGATGCGTCGTTCCTCATAGGTGTAGTTTTGATAGATGTAGTATTGCAGCTGTCTTGCTGTCAAAACGATACGACCCTTGAGTGTCAGTTCGAGCATTTCCCCCTTGTCGTTGTAGACCACCCTATCACGTAGAAAGGTCGACCGTATCCAGCTTAAGGCCTGCTCGAGCGTCTTCTGTGATCTCGTTCCTTTCGAGTACGCGAAAGAAGCATAGTAATCAGCTGCCAGCGCCAGCAACCGCAGCACTTCCTTCCCCCGGGCTGAGGCCTTCATTTTCCTGCGTTTTGGTGTCGACCCACCTGCTTTTTTCCACTGCCGCGGATTCCCTTTTCCGCCGCACCGGTCGTAATCATCAGAGGCCGCCGCCGGCGTCATTCCCTGCTGCCAAAAGCGCCTAAGCGTTCTATAAGAAGTGTCTTCCGATATGCCCGCAACTGCGCAATATCGCAAAATTCTTGTCCTGCGTGTTTCCTTGTGAAGCAACTCTTCAAACTGATCTCCGTAGATCGAAGGCGAAGGCTGCGTTCCGTCATCATCGAACGGGAGGTCGAAGGTCAACAGTCCCGTGATGATCTGCCAGCCTCTTGACTTGGTCGGATCATCGGCAGTTTCCTGGAATTTTTCAGACCTCCGCGACGGGGAGAAAGCCAGTACACGCCTCCGCTCGGACACATTACCTGGGTGCTTCGGCAGTTTTTCGAGCGCGAGTTCAGGCTCGACATTCGTGGAGAGTCGCAGCAGCAGATCGTCCGTTCTAAGCTTAAACGGTAATGCCCTTCGGCAGGATGCCGACTTCGCCTTATGCTCGATGTCGATCAGATGGGTCCATCTAGAGCTCTTGCCAGTTTTCAATACAATATAGATGCGGTCACCGGTGCGCTCTTTTAGCACCTCACCAACGGCGACCGCGCATGAACACGTCGATTGCACTTGCATTCGAGCCTCCTTTAAGATGACCGTCCTAACGTTGTTGCTTTGTCAGGTTTGGCCGCCAGATTTCTTCGAGGCATAAGTTCAGAGGGTCAAGAACGGTGAGGTCAAACGCCAACAGTTGGGTGCCCGCAAGTTGCCGGAAGGCGCGTACGCCGGAACCTGCAGCAAGGGCAAGCGTCCGGTCAATGAGTCTGCATGCCTCGATAACGCGCATCCCTTTCTGCCGTCGGACGAGGCGAAGGAACTCGTGCTGCGCCGCTACCTCGCCGTCAGACAGCTTCCGCCTGAGCATGTCGTTGTACGCCCGGAAGATCCAGTCCAAATTTCTTGAACGCGATGCATGCATGCCGTTGGCCCTGACCACCGAGTACGAGGCTCCATCGGCTTCCCAGGTCTTCTGTTCAATCCGTTGCGAACGCGTCAGCCTGCCTTCAGTTCGTCGGCCACAGGACCTTACGGACTTCGCCTCGCGGTTATGGAGCGCCCCTCGTTCCGTGACGTAAACAAGGTCGGTGCTAAGTACCGCTGCGTCACCAATCCGCGGATAGAACGGATGACGTACATTAATAGATGCCGCCGCTCGTTGCGTTTTATCGCGGTCAAGAGCGACATGTTCGTAGATGACCTTTACGTCATTGCGGTGCCAACCTTCCAGGAATTCCGCGTGCTGTGCCGCGGACATTAAGTGCAACTCCCCAAGCGCCGCCTTCTCGCAATACAACCGTGTTTTGATTCCGGACCCTCGCATCTCCCCCGTATGCCGCCACCGGTAGTGAAATCCTTCGCTGTTTGCTTTCGCCTGTTCCTTGAGCTTGCGTGCCAGCGTTGCCTTTTCATTTTTTAACGCTTGCTTCGTCATTTGAGCCTCCAGCAAGAGAAGCGCCGGATGCCGTGCTATGAAGCATCCGGCGCAGAGTTGGAAATACAGCCTTTCGCTTTGGACCACTGGTGTGACGAAGCAGCACCGATCAGGCGCTGCTTTGCCCCTATGGGACCAGCGATCTTGGAGACCAGACGATTACCGCAAGCGACGCTCTTGCAACAATCGGCCAATCGCAAAGTCGTTGCAGTATGCGGCGGTACATGCGACCCGCCGCGCTGCCTCCCAAGCAAGGGCTGAAGAGTCCATAAGAGCATCAATGCGTGCCGGGTCGACATTCAGTTTCTTCGGTCCCGGATAGTCCGCGAGGATGCTAATCGTGGGACGCAAAGGCTCACTGACGGCGTGAGTAGCCACAGGCTTCTGTCGATTCGCGTCACGAGTTTTGGGAGGTTTCTCAGCGTTCGAGCTGGAGGACGCGGATGCGCTCCGCCGGGGTTCGAAGGAGAGCTCCTTCAGCCTGAGTCCGAGGCTCACTAGGACAAACTTGAGCAGCTTAGCCTGCGTTCGACAAGGATCAACCGCGCAGATGACCAAGCTTCCACGAGCGACGATAATTGCAATCAGGGCCGCCGTCCGGATTAGGTGCTGACAATCCTCATCGGGGGCATCCAGCGCGATGACCGCTGCGTCCCTAAAGGGTTCTCCCGTTGCCATTCTCTCCAACGCGGCGTCAAGGCTCACTGACAGGGTGTTTCTAAGCAGGCAGTGCCTATGGGCAATCAGCCGATAACGTGGTGAGATGCACGCGACACGGTTCGCCAAACTGTCCAACTCCAATAGGCGATCCCCTGACCGCGCGCCGTTGAACATGAGAACCTCGGTCGGAACGTCATCGCGACATTCAACGGGAGGGCTGGCGCGGCGGAAGTCGTCTACGACAGTTGCAGGCTGCTGCTGGACAGCAGATCGCCGATCGAGCAGCCTGGAATGATATTCCGGCGACCCTCTCCGCAGCCCTACAAGGCTTCCTCGGCCGACGATGGCCTGATCGTGCACTTGCGGGCAATCATTAGACGAAAGCATATCCCTTCTCCTTCGGAGAATGGTTGACAAATAGCCTCGTCCGCGCGACCATAAGCGCTGCAAGCAAGCAGTACATGGCTCGCTGTCCGGGGCCGACAATAGCGGATGCCCCGTTTGCCGACGGTGCATCCGTTTCTCTTTGTGCGGGAGCTTTTTGGCCGCACCTATCCCTTCCGCGCGTTGCGTAACAATCGGACATAGACGTCCGGGTCACCCAGTCGCCGGAAAACAATCGCTCGCTACATACCTCCTTTCGCACTTGCGAGTCGGCGGTCGAAAATCTGCCGCTGGCTCACATGTTTTGCGTCGTCACAGTTTCATCGGACCCACCGCTTTGCCGCTACCGCGGGTGGAGATGAAAGCGTTGGAACTGAGGCGTCCGCGAGTCGATCTTCCATCCGAGCGACCGACCACAATCCCAAGCAGAATGCAGAAGAGCACATCTTTTTCAAAGCTACAAGAGGTAAATTTCGTCGGTGGATTAAGGTGCGTTAAGACGTATGAGATTTATTCGTCATAGCGTGGAGTTCTTAAGCTACTCTCCGATTGGCAGGTAGGCCCGATTCTCAATATCGCATTATATTTTCACGCTATATGTTCCAAGGACGCAATTTCACGCGCGGCCGTGCGCCCTTGTAGTTTTCGATACGATGTGAGAATGTGTGATAGTAGCCAATTTCTGATGAATGATTGCCATCGCGGCAATACTCTTCGTACATTCCTTATTTCTCGATAGACTATGACTTGACATCCTCGTGACGTGCATTTTAATAGTTTGTTATCCTTATCAATTAAGGACTTTCTAGACATCGGCGAGTTCTATGCCATATGTTAGTGTGAAAACGTGTGCACCGTCCGGACCGGGCCGCAACAATTGGCTTGCAGCCAGCGCCAGCAGACAAGATCTATTGAAGCTTAATCGGCCCACGCGACGTGAGGGCATTTTCAGCGTAGACGGACACTGCATTTTCAGGAGCAGGGAGGCATGCACTAGGTCATCGTGTGGGGGCTCGTGCGAGAAAAACTCACAGAAGCGGTCTGCTAGCAGTCCGACTCTTAAAGCAATTTTTCTTGCGCTGCAGCATCAAAATGATGCGCCGCAACGTAAATGTTCTCGCCTCGCGCCCTGAAATCTAGTGCACGCCAACCTATTGACGCAATGCACAAGTATTTCCGTACTCTCGGCAGGAATGGGACACGCACGCCTTCTGCCGTTGGCACGGCCGCATTATTCGGGACCTGACGGACGAGGTACGGGCGCAAATTGGACCTTTCGGGACGCAGGTGAAGCCGTTGGCGATCAGTGCTGGCGAATGTGTTTTTTCGCAAAATGCGAATGATTCGTGGCGTCCGGAGCGCCCATCTCAGCATGCGATCGAGGCATCTGAATCGGGTCGCTTTTCAGCGACCCCATCGGAACGATGGGATTCGTTCGTCGCACGCTGGGTTCCGCTCGCCATCCATCGACCGACGGTGCCCACGAAACGCCCAGGCTCTACCCGTCCACGGGGTTTCGTCTCCGTGCTCAGCAGTCCAATAATGAGGCGATCCTCATCTCGCGGAGGAACAAGTGGCCCATCTGCTATATATGGAACTCGTGGCGTACGAGATACAACGAAAAACTCGGGTCCGAGTAAGTAGAACGCGCGCGATTCGGCCAATGCAGACGCTCAGGTACCGACCCTCACCGGGCGACTACACGATGCTAAGCGGCCGTTCACCCGAGCCGGCTCCAGAGCGGCGACTCTCACATCGGCGAGCGCGTACTTACGGCCCTCAACAGTTCGTCGGCCCAGCGCAGACTCAGCGGCGCCCTTCAAGTGTATTGTGTTTAAAAACTCCCCCTTCTACGGAACCGGACCCGCCGCAGAAAAATCGGCCTCTTAGATCGCTCTACATGCCGCTCGTGAGCCTCGGGTAAGGGTGAGAGGACCTCTGAAATCCTCGCTGATCTCCTTGCAGCGGAGTTTTTCAACAAAATAGGCTGTTTTGTTCCCCGAAACCAACTGATGCTGAGATGCTGACAAACAGTGGCTTAGTTGATGATGATGGCCCCCGACTCGGGTCCGCACCAAGACCTGTTTGGATTGAACGCCATATAGTCCAGCACCCTTACAACTTCCCGCGTCGGAGAGGTCGTCTCAGTTCGAACCGCGCGTGAGCACGCCTGCGTCCGCAGGCGTTGGGATCGCACGCTGAAGACGAATGGCGTCCCGCGTAGATGGTTCGACGGCAATTTCCATCGGACCTGACATAACTGTTTTTGTTCGCGTCACGTCGCTGATAGCAAGGAAACACCTCATGCGATCCAATCCGGAACGTGGATTGCTTGCGCTCGCCGCGATTCCCTGCGCTTATCGGCACAGGACTGCTTTGCGTGACGATCCACTCAGCCATGGCCGCGCCACCGGCTGAGGCCAGCTGGAACAATGCCGTAGCAAACCGTCGCTTGCCGAACACCGTGACTGCTTGCCCGCCGCGATCAGGCAGTCCGAAATAGAACTGGCGGCTGCGGAAAGAGGCGCGCCGACGTCGTAAAACTCGAAAGTAGCAGCGCAGGCCGCCGTGCAGTGCATCCCGTACTTGCCTTTGACAGGGCAGCGCGTGCCTTTCGCGCATTTCGGGATGCCGAGAGCGGGCGCGTGCGGGCATCATATGGCTCGGGCAACGGCGGGGACCTTGCGGCGAATGTGACCTCTGTCGAGATGAACATTGCGCGCACCAGGCTCCTGACAGGCGAAGTAGCGAAGCGCTGACGGCCGTCGCCATGGTCCCGCGATGCGTCAGTCACGGTTTCCTGGGACGCCCAAAGGCGTTGAGCGATAAGCAGGAGTCGGCGGCGCTGGAGCGGTTGGCCCAAAGGCAGACGGTCGCTGCCATCGCGCGTGAATTGAACACGAGCCGCCAGACCATCATGCGTCAGCGCATGCGCGTCGATGTAGCCGCCGCGACTTGAAGTCTGCTGGTGGATTTTGTAACTGGTTGCACGGCAGCCGATATAGAATCTAACCCAGTACCCTTCCGAGGTCGGTATTTTGCGCACTCATGCAAAATACATAACATCAGTGTCAGAGTGAAAGAGCTGAAAACGGGGAACATCCTTTTGAATCACACGCAACAAACGAAATTCGCGACAATCGATGGCGGTCCTGACGAGGCGACGAGCAACCAAAATGCACGCTTCTGACTACGTGATTGCCTGCGCGACCCTACTCGGGCCGATATTCGCCGTACAAGTCCAGAAGTTCCTCGATCGGAGGGGTGAGCGCACGCGCCGGCAAATCGAAGTATATCGGGCTCTGATGGCTTCACGGATGACGCTAAACTCTCCGCAGCACGTTAATGCGCTCAACGCCGTACCGCTGGAATTTCATGGGAATGCGAAGGTCGTGGACGCATGGCGTGATCTTTTGATGCATCTAAATACCCCGCATACCAATCTGGACGCGTGGGCACAACAAAGAATCAAATTGTTCGTTGAACTCCTCAAGCAGATGGGGAGATCCCTGCATTACGGCTTTCGGGATGTGGAAATCCAAGACCACGTTTATTACCCACAGTGGCAAGCGGCCCTGATGAACGATCAGGAAATGCTACGTAAGGCGCTGGTCGATCTCATAACTGGTAAGGCATCGCTACCTATGAATGTCACAGGTTTTCCGGCCGATGCTGATTTGGCCAAGCGCACCGCCGAGCTACAAAGCCTGCTGATCGAATGGCTGGAGGGCAAGAGGACGCCCCAAGTTACCGCCAGCACGACCGGCGAGGCACCTGCGAAGTAAGCCGGGCCGCGCGCCTAGCGCAGCCAACGCAGCTTAGCGTGTTTCTTAACGTACCAGTCTGCCAAACAGGAAGGTCGGGCATTGTCACAAGGGAACATCATGTCGAAGCCGAAAATCGCATTCGTTGTGGGTCACTCAAACTGGGGGAAATCACACACCCTTCGGGCACTAACGAATGGAAGTCGCTATCAACGCAGGCTGACTGTCAAGGACGTTGAGTTTCTCATCAGGCGCATGTCGAACGACGACCTACCCGAGAGCTTTATCCAATTTATGGCGACCGCCGATCCGCAGTCGATTCCAGCTATCATCGCAGCACTATGCCCAAACTTTCAAGATGAGAGTGCAGCAACCGATTCCGTGCTCACAGAACTTCGCACCAAAGGCTACCGGCTGTTTTTTTGGGTGATGGAGCAGCAGTACGGCACCGCGAACACAATGCCGGCCGGCGATATCAGCCGGCTCCGGAAATACGGAACCGTGGTGGTGTTCCCAAAGGTCGCCGAAGCCACTACCCGCGCCCGAAGCTTTCGCAAATTTGTTTCCGACGTAGTTCTCGCCTAAAAGCGCAGCCTACATTTATATGAGCGGCCTGCTTGCCTGCTGGAAGTCAGCCAAGATGGCAATGACCAAACGTTCTGGCGCTTAAAGAATAATGCGCATTCCTCGACAAGCCACGGACCAACACGTTATGCTGAATTGGGCGTACTTTCCGAGATCCGACAAACCGACCTCTCTCGCCCAGGCTGTTGTGAACGCATTCGCAGCAAGCCACATCGACATAACCTCCGCCGAACATTCCCTGCCAAGCGATGGGGTGCTTGCTCGTGTGGCACCGCATTTACGGGAGCTGGGATTCACTGTCGAGACCGGCAAGAAGACCGCCGAGAAAATACGAGTTCCAGTCTTGTACGGAAACAATGGGCGTGTCTCGAAAGCGTTCGAGGCTGACGCCCATCATGTCGAAGGCAAGTTCGTTGTTAAGGTGGAGGCCGGTCGGGCAGTAGTGAACAATCAGTTTCTAAAGGACCTATTTCAGGCCTGCATGATGGACGACGTCGATTATCTAGCCATTGCGGTTCGCAACGTTTACCTTGCGGCAGGCGTCAAGAATCCGGACTTTGACCGCGTGATCACGTTCTTCGAGACAATGTACGCCAGTAATCGGATGAGACTGCCTCTCCGAGGAATTCTAGTGATTGGCTACTGATCCGGGACGCTGATGTGCAGAGTCAACGCTGCGCACCGCGGTGCGGTACCGGCTTTTTGCAACCGGATCACAGTTAATTTTGTCCGGCTTCACGGCATCGATTTTTAGGGATATTCCGGCGGCGGACGGCTGTCCCTCTCTCCGCCAGGACATCAATGAATACGGTAAGCGTGGCACCAGCGACGTCTTGACTGGAGATCTTGATCTTCAGGTTGTGGTGCCGAGCTGAGCGGCAACAGCCCACGGCGTGAGTTCGCCGATGCGGTTGATCGCATGGTCGGCGATGCGTGCGAGCACGTAGCGCAGATAGGGCTCAGGATCGATGCCGTTGAGTTTTGCGGTGCCCACGAGGCTGTAGATTACGGCGGCACGTTCGCCGCCAGAGTCTGCTCCAGCGAACAGATAATTGCGGCGACCGATGGCCACCCCGCGTAGCGCACGCTCGACTGGCAGGTTGTCGATTTCGAGCTGGCCATCATCGCAGTAGCGTGTGAGCGCTTCCCACCGGTTCAACGCATAGAGGATCGCCCGACTCGTGTCAGATTTGCGCGAGAGCGTTTCGAGCGTCGTCGTGAGCCACGCATGGAATCGGTCAAGTAACGGCCGCGCGTGCTCCTGACGATAGGCGCGCCGCTCGTCGAGCGGTTTGCCCCTGATCGTTTCCTCAATCCGGTATAGCGCGCCGATATGTTCGAGCGCTTCGGTGTTCAACGCATTGGGGCGCGCTGCGTGCAATTCATAGAACTGTCGTCGAGCGTGCGCCCAGCAAGCTGCCTCCGTGACGCGCCCGGTTTCGTAGATGGCCTGGTAGCCACCGTATGCATCGGCTTGCAGCGTACCGTTGAACGACCCGAGGTGCTGCTGCGGATGGATACCCTTGCGATCCGGCGTATAGGCGAACCACACCGCCGGCGGTGTGATGTCGGCCGATGCACGATCATCGCGTACGTACACCCACAAGCGACCCGTCTTCGTCTTGCCGTTGCCCGGAGCAAGCACTGGAACCGGCGTGTCGTCGGCGTGCAGTTTCGTCGCCGACATCACGTGAGCACGCAGTGTTTCGACGAGCGGCTGCAGCAGTGTGGCCGCGTGACCGACCCACTTCGCAAGCAGCGAGCGATCAAGCTCGACGCCTTCTCGCGCGTACATGATCGACTGCCGGTAAAGCGGTACATGGTCTGCAAACTTCGAGACCAGCACGTGGGCGAGCAGACCTGGGCCGGCGAGACCGCGTTCGATGGGGCGGCTGGGCGCAGGCGCCTGGGAGATGTGATCGCAACACACGCAGGCAAGCTTCGGGCGCACATGACGGATCACCCGGAAGCTGGCCGGTACGTACTCAAGTTGTTCGGAGACGTCTTCGCCCAGCGACTTCATCACGCCACCGCATTGCGTGCACTTCCCGGCGGATTCGGGCATATGCGTTTCGATCTCGCGCGGCAGATGTTCGGGCAGTGGCTTGCGCGGTGCGTGTTCCACAGCCGTGCGCGGCGTCTTCGGGATTTCGACCGGTGCCGCGCCTGCGTCGGCCTCAAGCTCTTCGAGACGCAGCTCGAGTTGCTCGATCTGACGGTCCAGCTTCTCCGACTTGCGACCGAACTGCATACGGCGCAGCTTGGCAATGAGCAGCTTCGGGTGTTCGACTTCGGCTGCGCGCGAAGCCAACGCGGCTTGTTGCGAGTCTACCGTTTCTTGCAGCTTGAGCACCTGAGCGTCGCGCTCGCGAAGCGCCGCCTCCCGGCTGAGCAGCATGGCCTTCAGCGTTTCGACATCGTCGGGAAGTGGGTTCGCGCGCGTCATGCAGGCAGTTTACGCGCCAGCGATGACGTTTACAACGCCGAGGTCGGTCTTGCAGTTCTCGTCGGTTGCCGCCAGTCGATGCCTTCCAGCAACATTGATAGTTGCGCCGGGCTCAGGCAAATAACGCCACCGTCGGCTTGAGGCCATACGAAGCGCCCCTTCTCGAGTCGCTTCATCAGCAGGCACATGCCATCGCCGCTCCACCACAGCACCTTGAGCAGGTCGCCGCGTTTGCCACGAAACACGAAAACGTGCCCGCAGAAGGGATCGCGTTCCAGCACGGTCTGCACCTTGGCGGCGAGACTGTTGAATCCGGCACGCATGTCGGTCACGCCGGCAGCCAGCCACACACGTGTGCCGGCAGGAAGACCGATCACGTCTCAGCCTCCGCAGCGGCACGCAACGTACGCAGCACAACGCGCAGCGTGGCTGCGTCGGGCGTGCCCTCAATGCGCACGCGTGCGATGCCGACACAAATCTCTATCACTCCCGCGACGGCCGGATGGGCCTTGCTCTGCGACTGAACGGACAATGCAGCCGCGTTCTCAATCGTGCGTTCCTCGGGCACCACTTCTACCGGCAACAGTGTCGGTGGCTCATACAGTCCGGCCTGGTAGGCTCGGCGCCATTTGAACAACAGGTTCGTATTGAGCCCATGTTCCAGAGCCAGCCGGGCGACCGAGACACCGGGTTCACATGCCAGCTTTGCGAGTTCCCGTCGGAACTCGATGGGATGGTTGGGGGTACCTTTACGTGTCCGTCTGGCTGCTGTTGCAATCTCAGGTGACAAAGTAGTCTCCACCACTCATTTGGTGGGGCCTACTGTGTCCACTTTGGCGCCATCGGTCTAGACGGTACGAGAGCAACGCTTACTGAATACGGGCCTTTCGGCCCGTTTTTCGTTTCTACCCGCACCACTACCCACACACAGTCGAGCGGTGCCCAAATCGCGTCACAACCTGCCGTTGAATCGCCGCTAGGTGCGTTGTCTAGGAACAACCGAGCGGGCTAGACGTTGTCGAGCTGATCGAAAAAGACGCGGGTCACCAGATCCGGAATGGTCTCGAACGTCCGGATCAACATCGGCGTCACGTCGACACCGTTTACCTTGAAGTCGTCAGTCACGTGTGCCAAGCGCTGGCCTGCAAAATCGCATGCCGTGATCCACGCCTGCTCGACACACTCACGGTCGGGAAATGGTCCACAACCGACGGCAACACTTTAGCGAGCGGTGTGCCATCGGCCCGTCGATAATCTTCAATCCCGATGTCGCCGCGGCGCGTCCGCTTGTTGATTTCCTGCAACTGGGATGGATTGCCGCCCACTTTTAGCCCCAAGAACTCCAGAAGCAGCCTCGAGTAAATCGCTGCCATGCTGGAAGTGGTCTCCGTGTAGACGACTAGAAAGGTGCTGCAGACCGGCTCGCTGACGCCGTCCACTCGGATCTCAATTCCGTCCATCGGACGGTGCCGTTCTGCGAGCGACAGCGCGGCTAGACCCGCCCGCACGCCTTGGACATAGTACGGAATACGCGATAAGCGCAGGTTCAACAGTTTCTCACTGCTCGGCCATTGAGACTCTACCGCCGCGCTTCCATTCATCGCTATCCCCGGTGTGGAATTGCGGCGATGCTATCACGCGACGCTGACGCTACCAGCTGAACCTCGCTTCTCGCGCGTGCCGTGCCGTCAACTCCCTCCCCACCGCAGAAACGCGTGCGCACTTCGAGGATGGCGGCGCCGTAGCTGTGTCGGGGCTCGCCGCCTTCCTCCCACGACTGCACGGTCGAGCGGCTCGTCAGTACGATGTTCGTCAGGCGATTGCCCGCCGCTCTGAGGTCGGGCGAGCACGTCGACCCATTGGATGCGGTGGCGCAGGACGAGGATGTCGGTGTGCCAGAACCATGAAGAGTCACTTGCTCTTCTTGGGTGGGGAGAGTGTCGTTTCTGCTCCGCCGGGCGGCCGCCCCAACACGCGGTCACCCGCGTCACGCCAGCGTTGATTGTCAATCAACGACGACTGCGACGTGGCTAGATTTTCGCAGTTCGGAACCGCCTTTAGCATCGTTTGTACACTGTCAGCAAGAGACTTCGGCATCCATGGGTTGAGCTCGATTTTCTTAACCCAGTTCAAGTCGATGTCGATCTCAAGAGCGGCGGCTTGTGGCTTCTTTGACCAAGCGATTATCCGATATTCGCGCTCGGAGCCGTAGCCAACTCGTTTCGAAAACGGTAGATCTTCCAGGTCTGCAGGGCCGAGATGATCGACGTCCTCGAGCTTTACATACTTCATATCGCGAAAGCGGACATACTTCGTCTCTTTGAGAGCGGCTTCCAACGGCTCGCGCCAAATTTCGATGCAGGCACCCTCGGCCGCCGGCGAATAGACTCGCCAGTGCGCGTACGTTTCCGTGCAAGTGGCCGCACACAAGGCGTAAAGAGAATTCAGGTGTTTGGCCTCTTTGTAGAGTTGCATGAACCGTCTGTCGTTTTTATCGTCCCAGTTTTGTGGGTCCAGCAGCGCCAACTTTTTCCGAAGAAGGGTGTCAAAAACGGCTGAAAGCGGGAGGTATCGGCGAATGTAGTTTTTAGTTTGACGCAAGGTGCGCGCTCCGGAGATAGGAAGGGTACCGGGGAAAAATGCTTCGCGCGTTGACACTAACAGAATCAGATGGATTTCCCTAGGTGCGCGCTCGACATCTTCGTCGGGTCCGCGCCACAGATGCGCGCTTGGACTTCGAGCAGCAGGCGACGCTCCTACTGGCCCTCATACGTAATTCTGCAAAGATCGGGGCTTGATCGTGCAGGCGATGTCTAATCGCTCGCCTCAGTGGAAATGAGTGACGCCCGATGGAGTTCCTTCTATGCAGCGCTGTCCGCAGTGACCCAGGCCAGTGTGCCGGCGCCGACCCGGCCTGATCTCCAGCCGGCCTCGCTGGACATCCGGGGCGCGCGCCTGCCTGGGAGATAGGGCAGACGCTTGCCTTCAGCCCTTTTTACTGCCACGACCCGATATCGGCGTCGTTTCCTTCCCCACCGGGCTTCCCATCTGCGCCATAGCTGAACACATCGATCTCACCATGGACGCCCGGGTTGAGGTACTGGTATGAGTTCCCCCAAGGATCACTAATCCGCAACATCCCGCTGGCAGGACGCTCGAGGTATCCGCCGTCCTTCCAGTTAGTGGGCACCGGCCCCGCCGTCGGTTTCTCGAACAACGCTGCGATGCCTTGGTCTTGCGTAGGGTATAACCCGTTGTCGAGTCGATAGAGTTTCAGGGCCTGCATGATGGTGCCGATGTCCTGCCTAGCGGCAACGCGCCGCGCCTCGTCCTCTCGAACAGCGGCCGGATTCGCCATCAGCATTGCAAGCGCAGTAGCAGCTTTGGTTGCTTTTTCTTGCGCTTCGGCTGCTTTTTCTTGCGCTTCCTTTGCATCCGCCTTGTCCTTCGAGGCGAGTGCGTTTATGCAGTTCGGATCGTCCTTCAACGCCCCGGGATTCGAATTGCACTCAGCCACTGTGCGCTGACGCAGATCAGTGTTCTGGTCAAACTCGTCAACCTTGTAGATTCGATCAAGGAATGAAACCTTCGTCGGACTGCAGGCGGCGAGCGCAACGGGAAGGAGAGCAAGAATCAGTGTTTTCTTCATTGTTTTGATAACCGGTGGTTCTACCTTACGGGATATCGGTCGCAGCCGAGAAAAACTTTACATTTCTGTTCAAGGCGTTACAGCCCGCTTCACTTAGACCGTCTCAGCATCAACGCCTATGAGCGCAACCTTTCGCCCGAGGCTGCACGCGCAAAGCCGCGCGATCGAAGGAGCAGTTTGCTCGGCCTGCATCTTCGGCCGCTGATAGGCCGGATCGCGTTCGTCGAGGCATTGAATGACGTTCGGCCGCACAGTGTGGGTACCGGTTCAGGTAGAAGCGGAAAGCTCCTCGCGAGGCGTTGCAGGACAAGGGGCAGGGGCGGAGAAAAGCTCCGCCTTGCCCGCTGCGTTGCCCTGTGCCTTGCGCCGCCGCCCGTCTTCCTGCAGTCGCACGGCACGTTGATGTTCGAGTGGCTCGCTGTACTCGCGCTCGGTCTGCCGATTTCTTGGGGTTTCGGCCATGGCTGGCCGTCGACTAACGGCCGATCTAGATCGCTGACCGGCCATTCGAGCGTTGATCGCTAAACGTCCGCATTGGCCGACGACTTGCCGTCCGAGGGCTCCGCACAAATGACCGTGCCAGGCTGCGACTGCTGGAACCAGTTGCATTGAGTCGCCCGGCACGCATGAGTCGAAGCGCGTTCCGCGTTGCCCATCAGAAGTTATTCCGCCGGACGCAAAGGAGGTGACGTGCAACGGAGCGCACCGGTTCGAAGCACGAGCATCAGCCCGTGCCGGCTCGCCTCCTCCCCAAGTGCCGGATGAAACGTCCGTGCTCTTGCGATAAATACCCTTATCGCAAGTGCACTGCGGGCAACCTAAACTGTGTTCATGAAAACCGCCCCTGTCCCGGCTCCCGGACCGGGGAACGGACCTTCCACCGGATCGCCCGCTGCCCTGGCCGCCGCACTGCCCATTCCGTTGCCTGGTCTTGCGTCGCTCGCCACGCTGCGCGCCTGGTACGAAGGCCTGACGGCGCGCGAGGCCGTCACGCGCTATCTCGCCCACCTCCGCAGCGATGGCCAGTCCTCGCGCGGCGTGATTGCCCGTATCCGCCGGCAGCTCATCGCGTGCGCCACGGCCCGCCAGCGCGACGACCTGATCCCGCTCTTCGCGCTGCCGGCCGCTGGCCGCACCCGGTACGCCGCGACCGTCGTGCACGCGATCGACGTCCTGCGCTGCACCCCGGGGCCGCAGCCGCGGCTGACCGACAGCGTCGGCGCCTGGCTGCCGCCGCGCATCGCGCAGGTGCTGTGCACCGCCCACATGAGGACGCTCGCGGAACTGACCCTGCGGGTGCCGCGGCGGCACCTGTGGTGGCGCGGCATTCCCGGGCTCGGGCGCACCGGCGCGGAGCAGGTCGAAGCGCTGTTCGCCAGCCACCCCGCGCTGACCGGCCAGGCGCGGGCTCTCGTCGAACGGGTCCAGCCGTCGCGGGAGAACGACATTGCACCCTGGGAGCGCTGGCGGCCGGTGCCCGAACTGGACGGCTCGCGCGGCCGCTTCCGGGCCCCGCGCCGCGCCTGCCTCCTCAATGCTCGCAACGACTACGAGGCCGTGCTGGCGTGGCTGGCGCTGCACGAGGCACCGCACACCGCGCGTGCGTATCGTCGAGAGGCCGAACGGCTGATGCTGTGGGCCATCGTTGAACGGCAGCAGGCGCTCTCCTCGCTCACCACCGACGATGCGATTGCCTACCGCGCCTTCCTGCGTCATCCGGCGCCGCGTGCGCGCTGGACCGGTCCGCCGCAGCCGCGCAGCTCGGCCGAATGGCGGCCGTTCGCACGCGGCCTGTCATCCCGCTCGGCGGGGTATGCGCTCACCGTGCTGAACGCGCTGTTTCGCTGGCTGATCGAACAGCGCTACGTGCTCGGCAACCCGTTCGCCGGACTGACCGTGCGGGGCGGCCAGCACGCTGCGCCCTTCGATACGGTGCGTGCGCTGACCGGCAGCGAGTGGCACATCGTACGCGGCCTCGCGGACGGGCTCGAGGGGTCGTGTGGCTGGCAGGCACCGGCCGCGCAGCGCCTGCGCTTCGTGCTGGACTTCCTGTACGGAACGGGGCTGCGGGCCCATGAACTGGTCGGCGCGAAACTCCACGACATTCACGACGATGGCAGGGACGAATGGTGGCTGAGCGTCGCCGGCAAGGGTGCGAAGCCTGGACAGGTGGCGCTGCCGCCCCTCGTGCGCGACGCGCTCGACCGGTACCTTCGGCAGCGCGGCTTGCCGGTGACGCGCCAGCGATGGGAGCCGTCCATGCCGGTGGTTGCATCGCTTGCCTCGGCAGCCCACGGCAGGGATCCCATCACCTGCACACGATTGCGCCAGGTGATGGATGCTTTCTTTAAGCTGGCCGCTGCGCTCGTTCTCGCTGAGAACCCCGACCTGTCGTCGCGGCTGCAAAAGGCCAGCCCGCACTGGCTGCGTCATACGCATGCGTCGCATGCGCTGGCCCGTGGCGTGGAACTCGTCGCGGTGCGCGATAACTTGCGACACGCGTCGATTTCGACGACCTCGACGTATCTGCACGGCGACGATGCGCGTCGGGCGCGCCAGTTCGTGACCGCATTCGGGCGACCCGCCGCACGTCAGTAAGGCCCCCTCGCCGCTACGATCTCCGCTTCATTGAACAGCGTCCGGCAATGGCCTCCGGATCGTGAGCAAGTTCGGTTGGCTTTCCGATGAGGCAGCGCGCCCGGTCGGTCAGTCACAGCGTCTTCTCAAGTTCGGCGACGAACTGCGCGGCCGGAACACCCAGAGCCTCACACCAGTTACAGAGTTCGACAACGTCCAGTCGGCGTTCCCCGCGCTCGCATTTGCTGATGAAGGTCTGGGTTGTCTCAAGGCGAGCTGCGACTTCTTCCTGTGTAAAGCCAGCCTCTTCTCGGGCCGCTCGAAGCAGCTGAACAAACAAAGCGTACCGGCGGGAGTAGATAGATTTTTCCATTGGCGGCTCAACGCGACGAGCCGCAAGGTTGCATCCTGTTTTGGAATAGTCCAAAATAGACTATTTGCAAGTGATGTTAGATGAAAGGACCTGCCCCAACGGTTACCGACCCACAGAGCAATTGCCGCCCCTGGCTGGCAACTGCCGAGCAGACGCAACTGCTGTCGAGATACCCACTATTTTTTCGCGCCGTAAGCCTCCCCGATGCCTATCCATCAAACATGGCGCACTTCGGGATTCAGTGTGGCTTCGGCTGGTACGCAATCGTCGAACAGTTGGCGCACGAGATCGAGTGCGAACTTCGTGCAATGTGGCAGGACATAATCGATTTCCCGCTGACCCTCGCCCTACTGGACCAGACACTTCTGCTGAGTCGCTGCGATTCCCCTCTCGTTCCGGTGTGCACCAACATTAGCCAGTGCGCGGGCGAAATGATCGTCGATGTCATGGACGGACTTGTGTGTGGACTTGATTCCTGGACGCGCATTCGCAGGTCCATCGAAAAGGCGAAAGCGAAAAGTCGCGAAATCTGCGAGAGCTGTGGCAAGCCCGGGCAGTATCGGGAAGGCCATTGGCATCACGTCTATTGCGATGAATGTGCAGGGCCAATTGCAGCCTCGCAGGCTGACTCTTCCATCTGTACCGACGACGGCAATGGCCTTGATGCTCCCGATCGGCTGTTGGCGGCGCGGCTCCTGCGCTTCGCAACGCTGGTCTGGGATGA
This sequence comes from Paraburkholderia sp. BR14320, assembly GCF_040948665.1. NCBI lineage: Bacteria > Pseudomonadati > Pseudomonadota > Betaproteobacteria > Burkholderiales > Burkholderiaceae > Paraburkholderia > Paraburkholderia sp. BR14320. Next base: position 43,732 of record NZ_JBFPKG010000043.1, on the reverse strand, counting down.
CGCGGCCGACGCCGACGCCTGGATGCGCTGCCCGCATCCCGAACTCGGCGGCACGACACCGTACGAGGCTGCAGCTGACCCTGCCGGCGCAGCACAGGTAGAAGCTATCTTGGGGCGGATCCTGCATGGGATCCCGACATGAGTAGCCATCACACTCGGGCCGCTTCGTGGCTGTCTCAAGCGTTACGTCGTCGAGATGCGAACGCAGGAGCCTCGACGTCGCGATCAAAGCGATCAACGAGACTGGTCGGCTTGCGCGAATACGTGAACGACGGAGAAAGCAATTGAGCCCTGAGCTGGACGCCATGCTGCGCGCCCACTATCCCGCGATCTTTATGGTCGACCCGGTTGGCGATCCCTACGATCTCGACGGGCCTCCTGTGCCGTCCGCATTCGCGACTTGGGGCTTCGAATGCGGCGATGGATGGTATGACCTGCTCAACGCCCTGTGCCTGAACCTGCAGCACGCGACGAAGTGCGGGGCATCGCAGGTCGTCGCCGTTCAGGTGAAAGAAAAATTCGGCGGACTTTGCTTTTATGCGAACGGACCAGATGCCGAACAGGCGGGCATGATCGAACTAGCTGAAACGATGAGCAAGCAGCTCTGCGAGGTGTGCGGCAATCGAGGCAAGGCGATTCGAAACGGCGGGATCAAAACGCGCTGTCCTGAGCACGAAAATGACTGAGGCCTCCGGCTGCCTTCCGTTAATGCCACGCGCGCCCGTACCAAATCAAAATGCGCGTGGGTGGTCCGGCTCTTATCAAGACCAACATGTCGAAGAAAGTAAGTTGATAGCAGACTGATTTGGACGCTCGCCATGATGATCGCCGCAGGCCTTGACCTGGCCCCGCCTCGCGCTCTGGGTACGCCCCGATCTATAAAAGCTGGAAAACGACAAATCTGCCGCTAGCGAAGCGCGTTGCGACATCCGCGCTGCCCTAGCGAAACTAGCGAAGCTCGTGTACGACATCAGCTTGTCGGAATAGCGCCATGAGCACCAAAAGCATGTTCAGGTGCCAGAAAGCGAGCTGCCGGGTTGGCAAGACCTCTTCGAGGTTAGACGGCCGAGCGGCCCTTTTGGGCCAATATCAATCGGCATAGTAAGAGTTTTGAGACGCAAGAAATGGTGCAGCGACTGCAGGATATTCTCGGGCAGCTTTATCGGCCTCCGACTGATGGGACGCGTCAGGTATTCGCGTTGTCAAGAACCAATGCGGAAAAGCTGCCGCAACTGTCCTCTATGGCCGTCATTTCAATCACAGCGCCCTATCGTCCGTCGGCGAGCATCGGTAAGTTCGCTCATGTGCTGCGCTTGAGCTTCGCCGACGTGGATTTTCTGAATCCAGACCTGTCCACCAGAGCTCGGGAGAAGCTTGCCCACGCCTTCACCAAAGAGCAGGCCAACGCAGTCCGCGCCTTCGTCGACGCATTGCCTGAGGCAATAGCATCGGTGGTTGTCCATTGCGAAGGCGGATACTCACGCTCATGTGGTGTCGCCGTTGCACTGCATCAACTGTATGGCTACAGCATGAACCACCAGCATCTCGCCAGCGCGAATCCCTCGGTTGTTCGAGTGATGATGGGCCAAGACCGGGGACCGCGGATGTCGAAGAATTTCCGCCGCTAATCTCGAGGACTTTCATTGAAAAGGAAAGCGGCACCCACATCGGCAGGCCAAACATGACAACAAACACTGAAACCGAGCACGTTCCCAACAACTTTCCGAGCGACGACTCACCTAGTGTAGTCGCCGGCGCGCGACCTAAGATTTGCGTCGTTCTTTCCGAGGGAAAATACGTCGCCGGCCAAACCGACCTTGATCGCAAAGAACGCTGGAGCATTTGCGAAGACCTCGCGCACCAGCTCATACCGAAAGCCGAAAGCGACGCTGCTGCTCATCCGGAGCACAGTAATGAGCTCACCCTTGAACGCGTGCGCGCCGCGGTCGCTCGAAAAGGCTGGGTGTCGAACGCAGAATTGACGTGGCTCATCTCTCGCATGAGAGTGTTGTTGAACTGGTAAGTGTCCCCGGGTGTTCGCCTTTTTCGTCTTTCGCCCCATCCGTGATGGCTACCGATGCATCTCCCGCGGAACTGCGTATCACTTGTCCGCACAGCCGAACGAGGCGTCAGCCTAGACATCGTCAAACGCAAGGGTCCGCAGTTTGAAGGTGAACTGACCGTTAACTTGCGACCCGGAGGCTGCGCTCATGAGCCGACATCGCAGACAGCGCCGGGCGGTTACGCCAGCTAAGAGCCTAACAACCGAAGTCGCAGTTGCACACTGACCGTTTATCAGATTCGGTGCGCATTTTCGCCTCAGCCGCGGGGGGCTACCGGAGAACCCATCGTCAGAAGGCGGCCGGCGCACATTCCCGTTTTTTCTGGCTCCACGATTATGGTGCACGGTGCAGCAACCCTCCACCACTGAACCTTTCGTGCCGGGGCCATGCCGAAAGGGCCGCCTGGGGCAGCTGTCGGCCCAGGAAGCGCCACTCGTTATCGCGCTCAAGTGGACGCTTGGGCGTCCACTCTGCAGGGCGTTTCTGTCATCGACGTGAAAGCCGGTCGGAGGCTCGTGTAGATTGCTCAGACGGTTCGGCAACCCCAGAATCGCAACGTTTCGTTCCTCAAGCGTTTTTTATTTCGCGCCATTCAAGTAGTGCCATTCGAAGCCGCGTGGACCCTCGTGCACCGTACCGCAAGACGTTTCCGGAAAGTGTGCGGGGAATACGATCGCCCCCGTTGCTGCCGCATGTTCAAGAAGCGATTGTCTTGATGCTCGCGCCTGTGGCTGATCAAGGCAAAAGGTTGAATTCCACTGAGGACGATAGACCTGCAGCGGACTATGCATGACGTCCCCAGAGAACAACGCCGTCTGTCCCCGCGAGCGAATTTCGATGGCCATATGCCCAATGCTATGGCCCGGCGTCGGGAGAAAGCGAATGCCGTCGACGATTTCCTCCCCTTCGTCCGGCACGACGCGAGCCTGTTGGGCTTCGATCAGCGGGAGTATGCTGTCCTCGAATACCATGCGCCGCGGTTGTCCTTCGGGCGTTTGAAAATAATCGCATTCGCGCTGGCTGAATACATAGGTGGCGTTCGGAAACACGGGTGTCCAGCGGTCGTTTTGCCAATGCGTATTCCAGCCAACGTGATCGACGTGCAAATGCGTGAGCAATACTTGGTCGACTTGCTCGCGCCGGAAGCCAGCCGCTTCGAAGCGCTCAAGCACGGGGTTGTCGAGCTTGTCGAAAAGCGCGCTAAATGGCCGCGCCTTCCCGTTGCCAATTCCCGTATCGACGACGATAGTCAGGCCACTGATTTCCACGACCCACAAATGCGTTTTCAGCGACACCCGTCGATTGGTGAGATCAAGGCTGGCGGTCGAACAGTATTCTTCCAGGGCTTGGCCGCTTGCGGCATCCCAGTCGGGAAACAAGACATCGGGAGCGAGTGCGAAGGCCGTTTCGTCGACCCGGGTGATCCTTGCCTCGCCCACGAGGTGGGTATTGGAAGCGTTTTTCATGGCGATGTTGGATTGTCGTAAGTCATTGAGTCCGTTCACGCTACAGTCATCGTGTGCGCGACCGGCACGCGCCGCATGGCCACCAGGTAAAGCGCGGCACCGATCAGTGCGGCCAACCCGCCGGTGAGGGCCAGCGCCACGCCCAGGCTGTTGTCGGTGTGCCCGAGGTGCTCGTTCAGGAAGCCGACGGCCAGGGGACCGACGCCTCCGCTGATCGCGTTGGTCATGAACACGAGCAGTGCCAGCGAGCGCCCACGCATGCGGTTCGGCACGGCGATCTGCAGCGGCACGGGCGCAAGACCCATCGCGATGCTCGCCGCGAACGCACAGGTGCCATACAGCACGACCGCAACCCTGCTGTCGGCGACAAGCGGCATCGCAATCGCAGCCGGCACGAGCGCAGCAACCGCGGCGGCGGAGAAGCCCAGCACTCTGCGCAAGGTACTTTCGTCAGTCACGCGCGTCGAGAGCACGCCCGCGCACGCGATACCGAGTGTCCCGCCGATCATGTAAGCCGGTGCGGCCATTTGGCCCACCGTCTTCGGCGCGAGGTGAAAATGCCGCATCAGCAAAGTCGGAAACCATGCCGAGTGAGAGTAAAACACCGTGATCAGCACGACGTAAGCCGCAAAGTAGGGCAGACAGAAGCGATTGCGGACGAACAGTTCGACGATGACATGCCGCAGGGACGGCACGGCATCTTCCGCTCTTGTCGCATGATGCAGCGTCTCCAGGCGGACCGGTTCGCGAACCGAGAATGCCACCAACGCGGCCAACACGAGCCCGGGCAGTCCGACCGCGACGAACACCATTTGCCACGGTTCAAAGCCATGCGCCGCGAGCCATGCAATGTTGTCGCCATGGGCGGCGGACAACAGCATGCCGCCGCCGAACAACGCGACGCCGCCTCCCACATACGGCCCGAGCATGAAGACACTGCTCGCGCGCGCCACCCGCCGCGGTGGGAAGATGTCGCTGAAAATCGACAGTGCAGCCGGGCTCAGTCCCGCCTCGGCGATCGCGGTCCCGGCGCGGGCGATGAGCAGTTCGGAAAAGCTCGAAGCGAATCCGCATGCCATCGTCGAGACAGCCCAGATCGCAATGCAAGCGGCGATCAACCTGACCCGGTTGGTTCGATCGACGAGCCGCGCGACGAAGACACCCGCCGTCGCATAACACATCGTGAACGAAAGACCCTGCAGCAACCCGATTTGCGTATCGGTGAGCGCGAGCGACTGCTTGATCGGCTGGACGAGAATGCTGACGATCTGCCGATCCAGATACGAGAACGCGAAGCAGGTGAAGAACAGCAGCACGATGTAGACGGGGTATCGCACGGCGTTTGGAGCTGGCCGGGCTGCGTTTTCGTCCGGCTGGGTCAAAGTGGGATAAGCGCTCATACACTGTCTCCGGAGGATGAGTCGGTGAATCGTCAGTCGCAGTCGTTCTTTGTGTTTTCTGCTCAATTTGCATCGGCATCCGCGGCCAGCAATGCGAGGCAGTCGCCGGGTTCCACGCGCGCAAAAGTGCGGATGCACATGACCGTGGCGTCCGCGCGGAAGCGGATCTCCAGCGGCGCTTGCCAAGGCCGGTGCGGATCGAAGAGACGTCCCGCGATCTGACCTTCGCGAACGCGGTCGCCGAGCGCGAAAGCGGGTTCGAACACGCCCGCAATTGGCGAGTACACATAGTGGCGTGCGCCCTCCACACGAAGAAAACGTGTCTCGCCCGCAGGCGATGGATGCTCTTCAGGTGTCATGCCGAGCCGATGCAGGACACGGCGGAGTCCGCTCTCGACGATAGCGAGATTGGCCGCGTCGCACCCGGCGTGGCCGCCGAATTCGCCGCACAGGAAGAGCTTGCCGTGGCGTTCAGCGGCCGCCGCGAAAGTGCGATCCTCGCCGAGCAGATCCATGATCATCGTGTTCGGTGCCCCGAACGCGCGCACGAGATCGAGATAGAGCTCGCGCCGCTCGCCCTCGGCGGGCGGTGACGCGAGAAGCGTGGGAGCATGGTCGAACGACGCGCCGCCGGCGTGAAGATCGATCACGATATCACTGCGCGGAAGCAACTCCGTTTCGGCGTAATGCGCGATCATCTCGGTCGGCCGCCCATTGCGCGCGCCCGGGAAAAGCCGGTTCAGATTGCCGCGATCGATCGGGGACGTGCGCGAGCCGTTGATGAAGGCTGGGAAATTCAGCGCGGGGATCACGATGAGGCGGCCGCGTATCGTCATCGACGGCAGCCGCTGCAATAGCTTGATCAGCGCGACGGGGCCTTCGTATTCGTCGCCGTGGTTGCCGCCCGTGAGCAGAACCGTCGGGCCTGTCCCCGGGCCGGCGTTGAGTACGGCGAGCGGGATGGGGATGTGCCCGTAAGCCGAGCGGTCGTGCGACCAGGGCACTCTGAGCGTGCCGGTCTGGAAACCCGTGCGCTCGAAATCGACGTCGGTGGCGATAAGCGATGGAAGAGTGGACATGGTGCGATCCGTAAGTAACGAGGCCACGCCCCGGTTGTCCTTACTATCGCCCGCGATAAAGCGTCTGACCAATGCCGTTTTCCGCTCGGCTGATGCCTTCAAGGCATCGCTGGCTACGCTTTCGTCCGCGCGTTACTACGGCAAGGTGCCGCTTACCTGAGACGGTCGAGGAATCGGGCCAGAGCCGCGTTTGCTCCGTTTGCGGCGTAGCAGAATTCGAGTGGCAACGGCACCGACAAATCTTTCAAATCGACGAAACGCACGCGTGCCGGGGGACGATCGCGATTCGCCGCATTCACGATCGCGGCCCCCATGCCCGCGGACACCAGCGAAAGAATGGCCGTTTCGGTGCTGGCCTCCTGCCGGATGTCGAGCGTCAGGCCACGCTCGGCGCACGCGGACAGCAGTCGGTCGTAGTACGCCGGGTAGACGCGTCGAGGAAACGCGATAAACGGGATGTCCCGGAGGTCCGTCGTCGAAACGGCCCCCGCCTTGCCGAGCGGCCATGCGTCGGGCACGGCCAGCACGACATTCTGTTCGAGCACGGGCACGCTCGCGATGCCTTCGGGAAGCACGCCGACCCGATAGCAGAAGCCGCCGTCGAGCCGTCCCGCTGCAATCGTGTCAAGTTGTTCCGGCGTATTCATCGGCTGCAGTTCGAGCGCCACTTGCGGCACTGCCTGCTCGAATTCGCGCAAAGCGCTGGAAACGATGCCGCTCCACGCTGCGTTTTCGACGAAACCGATACGCAGATGGCCACGCAAGCCGGAAGCAATTTGGCGGACGAGGCGATTGGCGGCGTCGACGCGGGCCAGAATTTCTCGCGCTTCGGATAGGTAGGCTTCTCCCGCAGCCGTGAGCATCAGGCCGCGTGGCGTGCGTTCGAACAGCGCCGCGCCGATGGCGCTTTCGAGGTCCTGAATTTGTCGGGATATCGCCGGCTGGGTCACGTGTAACTGTTCGGAAGCCGAGCGCACACTGCGCAATTCTGCGACAGCAATGAAATAGCGAAGATGCCGGAGTTCCATGGCGATATGGGACCAGGACATTGGAGTGCCATCGTAAACCATTGCATGCGTTGAATGGCTGCCCTGCGGAAATCGACGTAAGCCAGGCGCCTGGGGGCTCATGAAGCAGGAGCGGCCGGCGCGTGACGAACACCGGGATCAACCCGGAAGGCTGACTGTACACGGCAAATGTATGCTAACGACCGGCATCGAAATGGCGGGACCGGCCGTTGTGTGCTCGTAAGCCGCCGTCGCATTCCAGGCAACGCTACCGCCTGCTTCGTGTCGATCTGGAGCATTCCCTGACGGCCCGGGTTCGGCCATGAGACGTCGTTCGCCCCGGACGTGCGGCTGACATCCCGGTGTCGTCTTTGGATCAGCTTGCAGTCGCTCGCTCCCGCTAAAACGCACGTTCTCCCGACAGGCGCAGCCCAGGCTCGACCCTCCGTGACTTTACTGCTCAGGGCCGCAGCCTACAGTCGCGGCGAAGGTGACAAAGTCTGGGGAGACTGCAGGACAGGCAACGGCCAGCTTGACCTGCCGACCGCACGCAAGCGAAGCCCGCAGTCCTAGCTCGAGGGAGTCCAGGCCGTAGGAGACTCGATGCGAAGCAGAACCGCGCGACCGGCCATTCGGCTGGACATGCCCATACCCCACCCGGGATAGAATGGAGCATTTATAACAAGCTAATCGAGCGGGGGCAAGAAGGTGAATGCAAACACGGATGGCGCGGCGCAACGTTGGCCGCTTGGAGTTAGGGTTCAACTGCTTGGTGAAACCGCAACTGAAGGGGTTGTAACGATTCGACCCGGTATCACCACATTAGTCGGCCCGAACGGTAGCGGCAAGACTCGCGCCTTACGGGCCATAAAGACTGCACTGGATGCTACAAATTACATCAGCATTCATGGCCGGAAAACTCACTTCCTCGCAGCCGGACGCAGCGGTCCCCTTGAAAATTATCGTGCGGCACTTATCAACCCAGGTTCAATCGAGCAATCCGATGCGGCAGTCGGTCATATTCTTCACAAAAAGAACTGGTGGAATTTTGAGAGCGTCACAGGCAGCCTTCTCGCGCTCGACAGTCGCGCCGATCTACGCCTAAAAGTTGAAGCACGCCTCCAGCAGCTATTTGATCGCAGCGTACAACTTTCGTGGTCACAAAACGGGCTCAACATCCGACTCTCAGCGATGTCTGGCGGCGCTTCCTATGCGGCCAATCATGAAGCCAGTGGCATCCTCCAGCTGGTAGCACTGCTCGCGGCGATCCACAATGACGAGATTGGTGCGCTTCTAATCGACGAACCCGAGATTTCGCTGCACCCACAGCATCAAGCTTTTCTGCTCGAAGAAATGGAACGGGTAGCTGGAGATCCGTCAGACCATTCGCGAAAGGTGATCGTGATTGCGACTCATTCGGCATCTCTGCTCCCCCTGCGTGAGCTAAGCGAACTGCCCTTTTTTTCGTTCTTCAACTCAGCACGTCAACCGCCGACGCAAGTTCCCGATGATGCGGACATCCTCAAACGAAACAAGTTAGCGGCGTTGGTCGCTCGACTCAGCACCACGCACCGCATGGCGATGTTTGCTGAACGTGTACTGTTGGTCGAGGGACCCAGCGACGAGATCATCGCAACGCAGCTTGCGCGCTCCCTCGACTTGAGGTTGCTTGCGCGCAACGCACAAATTCTACCAGTCACCGGCAAGGGAGAATTTGTTGAAGCAGCAAAACTATTTCGTTTGATGAATAAGCAAATTGCGGCACTCGCGGATCTCGATGCCCTAGCAGACGACAACGGGCTTGTTCGCAGTTTCAGTGAACTGCCTCAAGCCACCGCAATCGCCGATCGACTCGGCCGAACGAGCCTAGCGGATCTCGACAATGACTTACGGACCGCTTTGGAAACGTTCATGTCCACGCATCAATCCGCAGTCGATGCGGCAGCCGCGCTCTATCCCGATTGGTCGAGCAAAGAGTCGAGTGCGCTTGCTAAACGGAGGGTAACGCTGGCGCGGCTGCTAACTAAGCCAGAAAGCTTCGGTGATGCCGCTGCCGATGCGGCAAGCCTGTTTACTCGATATAACGCGCTACTTGGTGCGCTCGCCGAGCTTGGGTGTTTTTTCCTGCGACGAGGTGCTGTCGAAAATTATTATCGAACAGGCACACTAGGCCGTGCGAAACCCGAGCTTGCTGCCGAGGAAGCTGCCGGGTTCGAGGCAATCAGCATCGAGGATTTGAAGCGGGATTATGAACACATCATCTCGGCCCTTTCGCATATTGCACCGAACCAACGTGTCGATGAAGATCAATTGCTACGCCCTAAACTCGGCGCGGCGTTGACAGCAGCATTTTTAGGTATGAACCACGGAAGCTCGGACGAACTGCTAAATACGCTCGCCAAGACGACGATAGGCACCGACGCTGACGTCTTCAAATTATTTAATGGTTCAACGCAGGATGATCTACGCATCAAGGTGCAGATCGCTTCGCCGCTATTCCAGCGTAATGCCTTTCCCTTCGAGGTTAGCAATAATGACAATCTCAATATCGTTGTCCCTACCAAGCTGCCTGGCATCAAAAAGGGATAGCCTGTCGGTCTAACGCTGAGACGCATACCGGCACTGACGGAGAAGCCGAGCAACCACGTGCTACCAAGCATGGTAGAACAAGCGGCAGGTTAACAACCCACACCGGCCGCTCGCTTCTTTGCATCCCGACTGCCCGCTTCGGGTCAAACTGAGCCGGACGTGTCGGACCGGGTTCGGCCATCTTCGGCTGCTCCCCTACACGTTGAATGGACATTGGGCCGTTGCCTTCACCCTCGCCAAGAGACATTCGCGCGCGGACAGCGACCGCCTCGGACGTCGGTTGATCCTATGTCGAATCTATGCGCAAACTGGCGCGATCAGCGGTACTCCGCGCATCGCGCGATGTAATCCTCCTGATACGAGTCCTCGCGATTGAGCGCTATACGGTCTGCACTGCCACGTCGCCCACAACAGTCTGGTCTCGCCGCTGAGCTGACGACGACGCAGAATCGCGCAGTGAGTGGGTTGCTTCGTGACTGAACAGAAGAGTGACGATTTCGTGTGTCGGTACGCTGGTCATGAGCGTAGCCACTTTTCCGGGGCGAAACCAGCGGCACCGCAGTATTTCATCGCTCGGTTCCGGCCGGGCATCTTCAGGCAAGATTAGAAAAAACACGTGGTGTCGTTTGTTCAGGCCGCCGAACTGGAACAGGTACCCCAGCTCGTGACCCACGAGCGTCGTTTCCTCAATGAGCTCGCGCTGAGCAGCTTCGACCGGCGACTCGCCGCGCCGGATCGTACCTCCGGGCAGCGACCACCTCGTTCGCCCCCGCTCTACGAGGAGAATTCTTTCTCGCTGCCAGCACACGACGGTTGCTCTCTCTTTCATGCTTCCAGGCCTCAGTACAGCTTCGGTATTCTTCTGCCGAATTGGAACGACGTTTAGGACTCTGGCTCCAGCCAACAACCGTCCTTCACAAAGCAGCAGCAACGGGCGCGCCCAATACTCCCTGACCGGACACCTGCATATCGGGCATCGTGTTCTACCGAGGAGAAAAAAGATGGAAACGCGCTCGTCGCCTGAAATCGCGCACCGCCCGGCATCCTTGTCGTGGCCAGCACGCTTTCCGTTCCGGCTACCCGCTAACGCGCTTACCTCGACGAGCCCTGGCGTGTGCTGCCCCGGCTGCCGACTGCGGAACTATCGATGTCTGTGCCTGATTTCCAGGCCGGCGTAGACAGCCAGAAAAGGCGCCGACAAGCATTGCAGCCATCGCGAGCGATTCATCAATGGAATTGCCGGGTTTCGATGATTACACATAGATCCAGATGCCGATCCCAGCCACCATCAGGAAAATCCCCGTAATCAGCCCCCAAACCGGCCCGGGCGAATCGGACTTCATTCTGTGAGACATTTTCATAGCACTACCTCCCCGACACACTGACTGTCCACCGCGCGAACTTCATGAAGCTCACAACGGGATGCCGCACGTGCGGACGCGGCTGTCGGGACTTCGCGCCACTGCTGTGCGCTTCTCAACCATCGAGGGCCTCGCGCTCAAGTCGGTCGCGCGAAATGTGACGGACATCCTTACCCTTGGCAACATAGATGACAAGTTCTGCCAGGTTCTTTGCATGGTCACCGATCCGCTCGATGGCCGACGCGATGGACACGTAGTCGAGTGCGGAAGTGATGATGCGGGGATTCTCCGCCATGAATGTTGGCAGCTTGCGCACGAATGCGCGGTACTGCTCATCGATCGCCTCATCCTCACTCATGATCCGGGCTGCCTCAACCGAATCGAGCCGCGCGAATGCAGCGAGCGCGTTGTGAAAGATGGTTCCCGCCATCTGACCGGACGACCGGATTTCCGCGATATTCATGCTCCTGCCCGCAGTGTCATCCGCGATTCTGCGCGTCCGCTTTGCGATCTTGCGCGCTTCGTCGCCTGCGCGCTCGAGATTGCTGATCCCCTTTGAGAAGGCCAACAGTCGACGCAGATCAGACGCGATGGGCTGGCGCCGGGCAATGATGTTGCTGCACTCGGCATCGATCTCGACTTCCATCGCATTGAGTCGACGCTCCTCGCTAACCACCTTCTCGACCAGACCCATGTCGAAGCGGCTGAGCGCCTCCATCGCATTGGCCAATTGGGACTCAACCAGCCCACCCATTTCGAAAAATCTCGACGATAGGTGTTCCAGGTCGGCATCGAACTGGCTGGAAATGTGTTTGTCTGGCATAGAAAACCTCCTCTTGCCAGAATGACGATAAACTGTTTGTACGGTTTGTCAAACCTGAAAGAATCGTGAAGCCAAAGGCTACCAGGAACAGAAGCGGCAAGCGGGCGCATGTATCGCCGGACCACAGTGCCAACGAGGCAGCGGCCGGCGGGAAGTCAGTCCAGACTGCGCAAACCCAACGTGTTGCGGCCAAGCCACAGTCCCGGAAGGCGATGCCTGTTGAAGCGCCTTCTGCGCCCGCTGTCCGGGACCGCAGGGAGCATGTCAAAGAGGAAAAGGTCGTGCGCGACACCTTCACGATGCCGAGGAAGGACTACGAGCAACTCGCGGTACTCAAGCAGCGGTGCCTCGATGCGGGCCTGGCCGTGAAGAAGAGCGAGCTCGTCCGTGCAGGGCTACTTCTGCTGGCATCTGAGCCGACGAAACGTCTTCTTGCGGCCGTCAAGGCGGTCGAACCGGTCAAGACCGGCCGGCCACCGAAATCGAAGTGAGCCGCGCTCGCGGCCTAACAGGTAGCGCCCCTGTGCGGGCTCGCCTGTGTCCGCCTGCGTGCGAAGGAATCGAACAGGTAACGGTCGGGTCTTGACGAGTCAAATCAGTGCCGGTCATGGCAGAACAGATCATCGACGAGTTTGCACGCGGCGCTGTATCCACCCATGAGCGCGTCAGCCTCGGTTGCGAAGGGACGACCGCGCGCTTCGCCAAAGCGCAACGATGAAAACACGGCTACGTGACTCGCAGCCTGAAATATCCTGACGATAGCAACGTACCCTGGCCGCGTTGGCTCGCGCCTGTTCGGTCCGATGCTGAAATCGGACTCGACAGAGATATCGAGCATGAAGCCTTCATAGTCGTAGCTTCGGGTCATGACTGTCTCTCTGCCTTATTTCTCGCGTCGACATTCGCGCACGCCCGACATGGCTTCGAGGCGCGTGCATATCGTCGAGAACTCGCCCGCGTTCACCCGCGACAGGGCAATCTGCACATCGTCGAGATCGGCGTCATCCTCCGACTGCTTCGCCAAAGGCCAGCCTTACTGACCCACTTCCTTGATGGTCAATGCATTCTTGACAGAGGTCACGCCGGCAACGCCTTGAGCGACCTGAGTGGCCTTGTCGACCTGCGAGGAATCCGGAACGGTGTCTTCCAGCGTTACCGCGCCACCGCGAGCGCGAATCACAATATTTTCCGGCCTGATGTCCTTCGCGTGATCCAGCGCGGCACGCACTTTCTTTGCCAATGCGTAGTTGGCCTGCTTCGACGATTGCGGTGACTACCTTTACGCAGTGCGTCAATGCTAAAGACATTGGGGTGTGGGACCGATTTCGCGAAGCCTAAGTCACAACACAACTTCCCACGGCTGCCTGCGGGCAGGCAATGCGTTTCCAATTCTGGTTGGTCACCGCCCAAACTGCTGCACTGCTGGATTAAAGTTATTACCGCCTATCGTGAAGGGATATATGGCGACACCCACGCGGCGATACAACGTGCCACATACTCTGCATCTTTACCGCCGCTGAGTAGATGGTCAGCCCGATCCAGCGATATGAAACTTTTTGGATGTTTCGCCGCAAGGAAAATCTTTTGCGCCTGTTCAATGCTAACGGTATCGTCCAGAGGAGAATGGAAGACAAGTAATGCCCTCTTCAGCCTCGCGACTTTCTCTTCCAGCCGGTGTTCGTTAACGTCCTCGAGGAATTGACGCTTGATTGTGAAGTCCCTACCGGCAAGCTGTACCGTCAAGGTGCCGAGCCTTTCGATTGATTCGATGCTGTCCTTGAACAAGTGCTTAATATGCCGCACGTCGCCAGGAGCCCCGATCGTAACGACCGCTTTTGATTCCGGTATGTCGGAAGCCGAGGCTAAAACTGCAGCCCCACCCAGACTATGACCGATCAGTAAGATTGGTGCCTGATGTGCCCTCCTGAGGAAATCCGCTGCCGCCAGCAGGTCGCTAATGTTGGAGGAAAAGTTACTGTTGGAGAAATCGCCGTCGCTGTTACCAAGCCCTGTAAAGTCGAAGCGAAGTACGGCAATCGACTGCTCAGTCAGCGCCCGTGCGATCTTCGACGCGGACTTCAAGTCCTTACCGCAAGTAAAGCAATGCGCGAACAGCGCATATGCGACAGATTGGTCAGGAAGCTCAAGGAGTCCGGCCAGCAATTCACCCCGATCGTTCTCGAAAGAAACCTTCTGCTTCATCATCGCCGTGATCTCCTGGTCGCGACATCTCGGATGTCCGAGACGAAGTCTGAGGCTAGGGAAAAACCTGCGACGCACCGCGTCGACGGGCGCCGCGCGAATTGCAGGAGGAGGCTCAGCCCTTTGCCGCGCCGGCGACCGGCGCGCCCGTGTCATCGTCGCCCGCCTGCCCTAGCGCGGGCAGGTACCTGCCGAAGTTCAATTCGAAATCGCTCGGAACTCCGTAGGCCAGGGTCCGGAGCTTGGCGCGGCGGGCCTGCCCACTTGGCGAGGCCAGCGCCGGAAAGAACATGTCAATGCTCGACTGGATTTCGCTAGCCGCCGGCATTCCGCAACGATTGATCTGAGCTTTCGCCGCGCCGAGTGTTTCACGGTCGAAAGAGGCCAGGCGATGGGCCAGCGTATCGACAAAGGCGTCGAGAGCGTCATCTTCCAACGTGCGGTTTACCCAGCCGTAGCGTTCGGCTATGTCGGCGTCGAAGTCGTCGGCGCTGAGAACAAACTCAAGTGCCCGCGACCGACCGACCAGGCGCGGGAGCCATTCCAGTGCTCCGCCTCCCGGAACCAGACCAACCCCGACCTCGGGGTTGCCAAATATGGCACTCTGCCTGCTGGCAAAGCGCATATCGCAGGCCAGAACAAACTCGTTCCCGATGCCGCGCGTGCGGCCGCGAATCTTTGCAATGCTTACCACTGGCGATGACGCGAGTCGCAGGACGAAGTCGCGCCAAAGACCCAACACATCTGGCCGTTCGGCCGCCTTAGCTACATCAAGATGGGCGACGAAAAAATCTGGATTCGCCGACTGGAAGACAACGACCTTCACGGACGGGTCCGAGTCGAGGTCGGCCATTACTGTTCCCAATTCGACGATCGTCGCAGGAACAAACATGTTGATCGGCGGGTTGCTGAAGGTGATCGTCCACCGGCCCGGACTGCTGAGGTCGATGTCGAACTGTGAGGCGTCAGGCATGGTGCTTCTCCTACGGGGATGGGTAGACCAGCGTTGCGCTCAAGGGAATCTCAGGTCGCGGCGGCATACACGTCGGGAACCTCTACTGCACAGAAAAGCCGGCTCAAGAAACCGCCCTCATCTCTGCGACCACGGTCGGGATGAGTTCAGATACGGTGGGGTGGATCGGGACTGCGTGCTGGAGGGTCGTATACGGGAGGCCTGCGTTTATCACGTCGAGGAGACCGTGGATGGCCTCGTCGCCACCAGTACCCAGGATGGCCGCACCGAGGATTCTCGAGGTCTGTGCGTCAACGACCACTTTCATGAAACCCTTTGTCTCGCCCTTCTCCACGGCGCGCCCGACACGGGTCATAGGCCGGTGCCCGACCAGCAGCGGTCGGCCGCTCGCCCGCGCCTGGGTCTCGGTCATGCCGACGCGGCCCAGGGGCGGATCGATGAACAGGGCGTAGGCCGGGATCCGCTGGCTCACCCGGCGTGCCTCGCCATCAAGCTCGTTGGCCGCAACGATCTCGAAGTCGTTGTAGGCCGTATGTGTGAAGGCCCCCCGGCCGTTGCAATCACCGAGTGCCCAGATACCGGGCACGCTGGTCGCGAGCTGATCGTCGACGCGGATGTAGCCGCGCGCGTCGGTCGCGACTCCGGCCTCGTCGAGCCCGAGGTCGTCCGTGTTGGGCCGACGCCCCACGGCCAGGAGGACGTGGCTGCCCACGATCTCCGGTTCGCCGTCCGTGCAGTTGACCCCGACGGCAACGCCTGCCGCATGCGGGGCGAAACGAATGCATTGGGCACCGGCCCGCACGGTGATGCCCTCGCACTCGATAAACTCCCTGATCGCAACCGAGACCTCTTCGTCTTCACGCATAACGAGGCGCGGCGATTGCTCCACGACAGTCACCCTTGCGCCGAACCGGCGGTACATCTGAGCGAACTCCAGTCCGATATAACTTCCGCCGATTACGACCAGATGCTCAGGCACGCGGTCGAGCGCCAGCATTGACGTATTGGTCAGAGTGCTTACCTGATCGATGCCCGGAAGATTCGGGACAATCGCGCGCCCGCCGACATTGACGTAAATGCGCGGCGCGCGGAGGTATTCGTCACCCACCACAACCGTGTCCGGCGACTCGAAGCGAGCGGAGCCCTGTAGCACCGTACACCCCTTCATGCCGCGCAGCCAGCGCTCGACGCCCGTGCGCGCGTTGCGCGAGACTTCGTCGGCACGCGCCTTCACCCGCGCCATGTCGATCCGGGCGGGACCATCCAGCACGACACCATATTCAGCGCCGCGCCGCGCCAGGTGCGCGGCATAGGCACTGGCCACGAGTGTCTTGGTCGGCATGCAGCCGGTGTTCACGCAGGTTCCCCCGAAGAGCTTGCGCTCGACGAGCGCGACGGTCATTCCGGCATCGGTCAGCCGGCCCGCGAGGGATGGACCGGCCTGCCCGGCCCCGATGATGATTGCGTCGAAATCGCTCGTCATTGGCGACCTTCCGTTGAGAAGCTATGCGCAGTAGTGACAGGTCCTGGACCTTTTCAAGCAACCGCAGCCGCGAGGTTTCGCCCCTCCGCGTTACGAAAGCGTTCGTCGCAGGTGCCTGCTCACAAAGGCAATTCCTTGCCTGCCTGCTCACTAACCATGTACTGCGCGTACCACTCGGGCCAATTCTCATCGCGTTGGCCTCCGGTCCGCTTCTCGTGCTCGCCATGCGCCGCCTCCGCCCGTCGGAACGCCGCCGCGAGATCCGCAGTTGAGGTGAAGGTGATGGCGTCTGTGTCCACACGACCGGCCGCTCGGTGAGTGAGTTCCTGAAGCAGCCAGCCATTGCCGTCTGGATCGCTGAACGAGGCGAACGAGCGGTAGCTCCGACGCTCAGGGTCTGGACCGCTAACCCGGATCCGCCCGAACAGATAGGGCTCATCCGAGCCGGCGTACACGCCAGCGGCGTCGTGGAACACTTCGCTCGTCTCCACCCCTCGACCCAGCAGTTCCTTGCAAGCCGCCTCGACGTCGGAGACGATCAAGTACAGTCCTTGGGCGGAGCCAGGCGTTGCCGCGGTGACGTTCTTGCCGAAGATGACCGAGCACCCGGAACCGGGCGGCGTGAACTGGATCACGCGGAAGTTGCCATCGTCGGAGGCGTAGTCGGCGTCAAGCCTCCATCCCAAGCCGTCATAAAACTGCTTGGCGCGATCGACGTCCGAAACAGGAACTACGATGACCTCGAGCTTCATGTCTACACCGCGCACGTTATGAGTCTCGACTGCAGCGCTGCTCATGTGAACCTCCGATTGCCAGGACTGCAACGCGGCCTTTGAGATTGACGACAGCAACTCTCGACGATGAGGGCTGGATGGAATTTGGGCAGGATCGACTGCGGCGAATCATCGCTTAAATCGGTGTTCAGCGCCGGCGCGGTCGGCTCGACCCTCAGGCCTGGACATCTGCATCTAGCCGTCGACGATCGGGCCTGGCATTCGGTTGACGCCAGCATCGACGCACACGCAAAGCCCCCTGCGCTGGCAACACCCGCCGTCGCAGGCCTGAGTGCTATCGTAGGTCAGCACAATTACGAAAACCTATCAGCATGACCCTACCCGTCAAATCTTGCTCCTCGACAGGCTACGGTCAAAAGCCTCATGACTCTCGATGGCAGCGCGCGGAAGATGAGACGTTTGCTATCGCAGCATGCTTTCGAAGAATCAGCCTCAAAAGGTGTTCAGTGAAGGGCACGCGCCCCCGCAAAGAGACACGTGCCCATGCGGATCACGCCGCGACGATGTTCGTGCTGATCTCGATGTTGCCGCGCACAGCCTTCGAGTACGGGCAGATCTGATGGGCCAGGTGCGCGATCTTCTCGACGACTTCCTTTTGCACACCCGGCACGTGGATGTCGAACTGGGCGCCGAGGAACCACGCAGCACCGGTCTGCCCGATGTTCACCCGGATGCCCACGGAATAGTCGGGCGGCAGCGTGACCTTCCTCAGCTGGGCCGCCATCCCGAACACGGTGGTGTAACAGGCCGACCAGGCGCCAGCAAACAGCTGCTCGGCTCGCGGGTGCGGCTCGGTGCCGATGTAATCGAGATCCTCAACGCCGGGTGCTGTCAGCTTGAGGTCATAGACGCCATACTCGCCGCTCTGGGCATCGGGGTCGCGATTGACCGTGGCGTGGGAGTTGCCTGCAGCGAGGACTTTTTCGATCTTTTCCATGATGGATGGATTCCTGTGTATAAGGTAATAAAACCTTTTATCTCGTGTCCGATGTAATCGTATGCGATTTACTTATCAAGCCGTGACGACGTTCAGGCCAACCTCGATGTTACCGTGCACGGCCTTCGAGTACGGGCAGATCTGATGGGCGCGGTTCGCAAGTGCCTCGACGACTTCCGCTGCCAGACCCGGCGCGCGGATGGTGAACTGGGCGCCGAGACTAAACCCGTTACCGACCGTGCCGATACTGACCTGGATGTCCACGGAATAGTCGGACGGCAGCGCGACCTTCCTCATCGAGGCCGCAATCTCGAACGCGCTGATGTAACAGGCCGACCACGCGCCCGCAAACATCTGCTCGGCTCGCGGATGCAGTTCGGTGGCGATGAAATCGCGGCTTTCGCCGTTGGGCGCCGACAGCTTGAGGTCGAGCACGCCGTGCTCACCGCGCTGGGCATCGGGGTCGTGATTGACCGTGGCGTGGGAGTTGCCTGAGAAGAGGACTTGGTCGATCTTGGTCATGGGGTTCCTGTTTGGTTAAAGGTGTCAAGCACCTTAGATCGCATGCGATGTAATCGCTTGCGTCGAATAATGGAGAAAGACGAGCCCGATGTCAATCGAAAAAGATTTAATCGCATACGCCTCGTCGATAGCATGAATGTGGATCCGCTGCTGGCCAGCCCGATGCCGCCTGTCTGTTGCGGCTTCGTACGGGCCGCGCGCTATCTTGTCCGCCACCGGAGAGCAGGTCAATTCTGGCGCGTCGCCGGGGTCAATGACGCGCCCACCCGGCACGCTCTGCGGTTCGCTGGACAGCGTACCGAAGAAGGGTCAGCTTCCGGCGGATCGTCCGAAAAGCCGTGTCTCTCTTGACGATATGATTATCATAGTTATATTCTTCCCGCACCATCTTCGATGCGTGAGGCGTCACGAATCGTCCAACAAACGCAACCCGGCGCCGACTGTGCAACGCGAATGCTTCATTCGCACACTGACCTAATGGAGTATTGAAATGTCCAACCCTGCATACGACGCGGACCGCACCGGACTGTTGCTGGTCGATCCGTACAACGATTTTCTCTCCGATGGCGGCAAGCTCTTTCCGATGCTGCGTGATATCGCCGCGGAAGTCCGTCTGCTCGACAATCTCCGCGCCGCGGTCAATACCGCACGAAAAGCAGGCGTTCAGGTCGTCTATGTCCCGCATCGCCGCTGGCAACCCGGCGACTACGACAACTGGGATCATCCGAACCCGACTCAACGCCTCGTGCAGAAGCGTCAAACGTTCGCCAGGGGCACGTGGGGTGGTGAGTGGCATCCCGACTTTGTGCCGCAGGAAGGCGACATCATCACTCACGAGCACTGGGGCCAAAGCGGCTTTGCTAACACTGAC
Organism: Paraburkholderia sp. BR14320; assembly: GCF_040948665.1. Classification (NCBI taxonomy): domain Bacteria; kingdom Pseudomonadati; phylum Pseudomonadota; class Betaproteobacteria; order Burkholderiales; family Burkholderiaceae; genus Paraburkholderia; species Paraburkholderia sp. BR14320. Next base: position 24,162 of record NZ_JBFPKG010000043.1, on the reverse strand, counting down.
CTCGACTTCCAGCTCAAACAGCAAGGGATCACGCACGTGATCGTGGTCGGCCTGCTGGCGAATACCTGTATTGAGTCAACGAGCCGCTTTGCAATGGAACTGGGTTATCACGTCACACTCGTTCGAGACGCTACAGCGGCTTTCACCAAGGAAATGATGCGCGCCGCGCACGAACTGAATGGTCCCACGTTCGCCCATGAAATCCTGACGACGGCAGAGCTGGTTGCTGCACTTCCCGCCTGATCGAAAGGAACTCTCATGAAACTCACCGGTAATCTACTAATTGGTGCGCAGGAAGTCGCGGGGACGTCCGGCAGCATGAAGGCACTTAATCCGACATTGAATGTCGAGATTGAACCGACCTTCGCATTCGGCCGAATTGAAGAGGTTGATTGCGCATCACAACTCGCCGACGAGGCGTTCGATAGCTACACTCACACCAGCCTTATCGATCGCGCCGAATTCCTTGAGCGAATCGCCGACGGCCTCGACGTCATCACGCCGGAACTCGCGCGACGCGCGTCGCTCGAAACCGGCTTGCCGGTCGCGCAACTCGAAGGAGAGGCCGCGAAGTCTGCACTGCAGTTTCGTCAGTTCTCGACCGTCGTCCGTCAGGGGCGCTTCCGCCAGGCGACGATCGACCGTGCTCAACCGGAACGTCAGCCGCGCGCACGAATGGACCATCGGATGCAAAAAATCGGACTCGGCCCGGTCGCGATTTTTGGTGCGAGCAATTTCCCGATTTCCTATTCGGTCGCGGGCGGGGACACTGCGTCGGCGCTGGCTGCCGGCTGCACTGTCATCGTGAAGGCCCACAACGGGCACCCAGGCGCGTCTGAAATGATGGGTCGGGTGATCCAGCAAGCCGTGAAGGATTCGGGCTTCCATGAAGGCGTGTTTTCTCTGGTCCGCGGCGGTGGGAACGAAATCGGCGAGGCGTTGGTCGACCATCCGCTCATCAGGGGAGTCACCTTCACAGGGTCGGAAGGCGGTGGAATGGCACTGTTCCGGCGCGCCCAGCAGCGTCCAGACCCAATACCGGTCTTTACCGAAATGACGAGTGTGAATCCGACTTTCGTAATGCCAGCTGCGCTCGCTGCCCGGGGTGGCGTCATTGGCGATGGTTTCGCCGAACGCATGCTCGTTACCGTCGGTCAGGCATGCCTGAAGCCCGCCATCCTGCTCGCCATTGACGGGCCGGGTTACCTTGAACTGAAGGCGGCGATGATCTCCCGCGTCGAAGCAATGCAGGCGCGCACGATGTTGACGCCAGGCATTTTCACGGCTTATCGGAAGAACGTCGAACGCCAGAGCAACGCCGGGGCGAGGCGAATCGCAGCGGGCGGAGAGCCACAGGGTGCGTGGGACGGTCAATCGATTCTCTTCGAAATCGACGGGGCCCGGATGCTGGAGAATCCGGCTTTGTCGGAAGAGGTTTTCGGACCCGCGGCACTACTGGTGCGGGTGAGGGACCTCGAGCAACTGACCGCCATCGCCAAGCAGTTTCGGGGCCAGCTCTCGGCAACGATGCACATCGATCCCGCTGATCACACACTCGCCGCGCGCCTGCTGCCCCTTCTCGAACGTCGTACGGGACGGATCGTCGTCAATGCGTTTGCGCATCCACAAGAGGTGTCATATGCGTCGATCCACGGTGGCCCCTTCCCGGCAACTTCGGATAGCCGCTTTACCTCTGTCGGCATGACTGCGATCGAGCGCTTCCTGCGGCCTGTCTGCTACCAGGGATTTCCGGATGACCTGCTACCGGAAGCTTTGCGGCATAGCAACCCGTGCGGCATCTGGCGTCTGACTGACGGCGAGTTGTCCAAGGCCTGAACGGCCGCCTGCTTGAAAGTAGCGTGGCAGCAGCGCGTAATCCGCACAGACTGCGAAGTCACGAGTTCGCGGCGTACGCACGCGCGGCGAACCCGTGATATCATAGATATGATTATCATACTTATCCTCGTTTATGAGGTCTTGCATGCCTGCGTTGTCCAAGAGTAGCGATACGCTGTGCCCGGTCGCGCGGTCTCAGGATGTCATCGGCGACCGCTGGACTGTCTTGGTCTTGCGCGAGCTGTTCATGGGCAACCGAAGGTTCGACGGCCTGTTGGCGCAGTCGCAGGCAACACCGCAGATGCTCTCGTCCCGCCTCAAACGACTTGAAGCAAACGGCATGATCGAGCGCAAGCGTTACATGAAAAAGCCCACTCGCTACGAATACGAGCTCACGGAAATGGGTCGGGCGTTCTACCCGGTCATCCTTGCGCTCCGCGAATGGGGGGAGACATGGCACAAGTCCCCGAACGAGGACGTCGCAGTCCTCTATACGCACCTAACCTGTGGCCACGATGCCGGGATTGGCACAGTCTGCCAAGCCTGTGGTCAACCATTGCGACGGGAAGATCTAAAGGCTGAGTTTAGCCCTTCCTACGCGCAGGAGCGCGCGGCGCGACAGGACGCAGTGAAGACCGCTAAGTCCGCGTGATTCATACGCGCCGCTAGGTCGACGCAATAAGAGAGGACCGCGGGAGAAGCCATAGCTGTGGCAGCTGTAGCGCAGGGGGGCCCTCTCGAGCAACACTGAAAGTCGATGAAACAGGCTCACCTACGCTTTGGGAATTGACATTTCTTCGTCACCATTTATCGCATGCAATAAATTGAGTGATTCAACGCGACAGAACACTTTCCTGGAGTCTGCGCCACGAAAACATACCGGATCATCGCACTGCTCGTCGCATTCCCCGACTCTGCCAAGGGCTCTCCGTTCGTAGCAGCTGTGTGATGAACTAACGCTGTTCAACGGGCGAACGCAGCATTGAAGTTGTTCGACAACGGATCTGACAAGGAAAAGTGACCACTGACGATTGCACATCAACTCAACAGCAAGGACTACAAAGACCTCCGTGTTCAGCTATTGCTGGATTCGGGACAAGTACCGGGATCAGCGTACAGCGCGAGCCGCTCGCACAAACGTACAAGCAGCAGACGGAGACTCCATCGTCGCCCCCCGGGAATCCGCTGGTGCAAGCGATCGTTCAGGCGCTTTCTCAACCGGGACTCGCTCTCCCGTTCGGCCAAACCGGTACGCCTGCATCCGGAGGAGCCCAAGGCATTGGCACCACCTCGCATGCGGGGTCGCTATCCGGAGCAGGTGTTGATGCGACATTTGAGCAGTTTATCGGGCCAGATCCTTCAGGTCGCCCCAGGCCTGCAATACGGCACCGCCTCGCAGCGCAATTCTGGTGATCAGGGGAACGTTGCATCAGCCACGGCTTACTCGAATCCGCTTGCTGCAGGGCTTGAATCGCTCGCACGGGCCGTTGGCGCGGAAAGCAGCCAGACCGGAGAAGCCAGCGGAAGCAGCGATACGGGTTCGACGACTTCAGTGAACGACGTGGTGTCGAAGTTGGAGCAGGATTTCACCACCTTGTTTGGCTCATCGGGCGCAGACAACGGTACATCGCTGCAGACGTTTCTACAAACGTTCGCCAGCAACGTTGCAGAACTGTCGGCCTCCAGATTCGCGGCACTTTTGTGCAGACATCTGCCTGAACCGGGCGATGCAGCATTGCAAGCCGGTTGTGACGACGTCGTAGAGCGGCCGGCGCCACGCATGAGTCATCGCACCATTCCCATCAACCAGGAATCTGCGGCAATACAAACATAAATTGAGACGTACGTCTGCAGATGCACGGACCGATGGCATAGTCGGCGCGCGACGGTCGACTACGCCATGGCGCCCAGACGTCGGCCGTCCCATCGTCGCACCCGCACGGCTGCTCCCAACGTGTCTCTTCGCAGAAGTCCGATTAGCTTCGGACGCTTTTCTCCGAAAGTAGCTCGCCCTTCAGATCGTCGTGCACGAAGAGCCAACGCGCCGGTTGAATGTCCGTAAAGGACGCCGCTGCGATACCGCCGGTAAGCGTTTATTCGCCGTTCTGGACTGACTTGATAAGGTTGTTTCGCAACGTCACGACCGCCGTTTGAACTTTTGCGAAATCGTCGGGCGCGAGGCCCGTCTCGACAAGGTCCATCTTCAGCGCTTTTTCGCGCAGTCGCCGGCCAGTCTTTGTGAGACTGATCCGCACCTGGCGTTCATCACCGGGATCGCGTTGCCTTTCCAGATAGCCCATCGCCTCGAGCTTCTTCAGCATCGGAGTAAGCGTGTTGGATTCGAGAAAGAGCTTCGCGCCCAGACCGCTGACCGTCTGGTTGTCTTCCTCCCACAGCGCAATGATCGCTATGAATTGCGGGTAGGTAAGTCCGAGTTCCTCGAGGATGGGCTTGTACGCCTTGCCAAAAGCCAGGTTCGCGGAGTAGACCGCAAAGCACAGGTAGTCGGAAAGCATCAGGTTTTCGGGTGCCAGTTGATCCCTGGATTTCATGTGTATCCTCCTTGGCAGGAGCCTGACGTATCACAAAATATATATCGCATGCGATTGTATCGCAACATACCATGCGCCGCATCCCTGCCGTAGGGGAGTACAACTCCTCGTTATTTGCTGGGCCGCCTGTCGCACATCCTGGAGGTTGCGCGGCGCCGTCCCGCCCTGCGGCGATTGTCTCCGCTTCCCGAGCACGCCTCATACCGGCATCCGGTACACGGCGCAGAGCTTGTTGCCGTCCGGATCGCGCATATAGGCGAGGTAGAGGCGACCGACCCTGGACTCACGCACGCCGGGCGGCGCCTCAACTGATTCTCCACCGTTGGCAACACCGGCGGCATGCCATCGGTCGACCTGTTCGATCGACTGGCAGTTAAATCCCACGGTCCCACCATTCGCGCTGGTCGCCGGTTGGCCATTGAGCGGCTGGGTGATAAAGAAAAAACCCGTATCTGCGGGGTAGACATAACGCCGACGCAGTTCGTTGTCGTCGTTAAGACCGCCGCCATAGTGGAGAACACTCAGCACGCTATCGTAAAACCGCTTTGCTTTTTCCAGGTCGTTGGTGCCGACCGTTACATGACTGAACATTGCTTGCTTCAATTCCGGTGAATAGGTTATGGACCGCCCGATGCTGTGGCCGGCGCGCAGGAATAACGAAGATGCGCGACGGCTCAGCGATCGGAATGCACGATTTAGTGATGCGACAGGAAGTTATCGCGCGGCGTTGCCGCGACCTGGCTCCCCGCTTGTGATACACCGGAAACTACGCCGCCGTACGAATTCTCGGTGCTGGCTGCGTCCTCCCGTTCCGCGGCGACGGTTCGCAGGCTCTGACCGCTTTGAGATGCCGGCGCGCCGACTGAGGGCTTGTAGAAAGGAGCCGGTCCATAGCCGCTGGCGAACGCGGGTGCGGTGACGGACGCGGAAACTGCGACGAGCAGTGCAACGATTAGCTTGGTCTTCATGATGAGATTCCGTAAAGGTGTTCAGTGGAGGGCACGCGCCCCCGCAAAGAGACACGTGCCCATGCGGATTACGCCGCGACGATGTTCGTGCTGACTTCGATGTTGCCGCGCACAGCCTTCGAGTACGGGCAGATCTGATGGGCCAGGTGCGCGATCTTCTCGACGACTTCTTTTTCCACACCCGGCACGCTGATGTTGAACTCGGCGCCAAGGAACCAAGCGGCACCGGTCTGGCCGATGTTCACCTTGATGTCCACGGAATAGTCAGCCGGCAGCGTGACCTTCTTCGACTGGGCAGCCATTCCGAACACGGTGGTGTAACAGGCCGACCAGGCACCAGCAAACAGCTGCTCGGCGCGCGGGTGCGGCTCCGTGCCGATGTACTCGACGTCTTCGATGAAAGGCGCGGTCAGCTTCAGGTCGTAGGCGCCGAACTCGCCGCGATGGGTGTTGGGATCGCGGTTAACCGTGGCGTGGGAGTTGCCTGCAGCGAGGACTTGTTCGATCTTTTCCATGATGGATTCCTGGGTATATAAAGGTAATAAAACTAATTAAATCTTGTCCGATGTGATCGTGTGCGATCTATTTGTCACGCAGCGACGACGTTCAGGCCGACTTCGATGTTGCCGTGAACGGCCTTCGAGTACGGGCAGATTTCGTGGGCGCGCTTCGCGATTGCCTCGATAACTTCGGTTGCCAGACCCGGTGCACGGATGGTGAACTCGGCGCCAAGACAGAATCCGTTACCGACCGTTCCGATACTGACCTTGATGTCCACGGAATAGTCGGTCGGCAGCGTGACCTTCTTCAGCGAAGCAGCAATTTCGAACGCGCTGATGTAGCAAGCCGACCAGGCACCAGAAAACAGCTGTTCGGCGCGCGGGTGCAGCTCGGTGGCAATGAAGTTGCGGCCTTCGCTGTTAAGAGCCGAAAGCTTGAGGTCGAGCACGCCGTGCTCACCACGCTGGACATCGGGGTCATGGTTGACCGTGGCGTGGGAGTTGCCTGAGAAGAGGACTTGATCGATCTTGGTCATGATGGGTTCCTGTGTAAGTAAGGGGGCAAGCTATTAGATCGCATGCGCTGGAATCGCTTGCGTCGAATAATGGAGAAAGACACGGCCGATGTCAATCGCAAACTTTTTAATCGAATTCACTTGTTCGATAGCCTGAGTACCGATCTCACTGTTGGCCAGTAGGGTGACGCCGGTCTTTCAATGTGTAAGCAAGCAACCACCGCGTGGCCGACCTGGGGCCGGCGAATGATGTGCATTGCGGCGCCTGTCAAGAGTAGGTGTGCACACGTCTAACCGGTGCCCCTGTCAGGCGGCGACGGCGCGCAGCACGTTACGACTGAGGCAACCACTGTTACGGGGATGCCAGGACGATTGCGCCGCCTATCCGGCACGTTCCCGATGAGGTGAACTGCATTGCCACGGCACTTGCCGGCTCCGCAGGAAATCGTCCGGGAAACTCACGCCGCACTTGACAATATGATTTTCATAGTTATATCCTTCGCCATCGTCGTCTGCGGTGCGTGAAAGGTCACAAATCGTCCGACGAAAGCAAGCCGGCGCCGGGTGCGCGCCGTGATTAGCTGCTGCGCGGGAAGTCACGGCGCAACGTTTCGGTAAGCGAATGCAGCCTTGTTTCCAACAGATCCCACGCGCACGGCGAGCCGACGCGCATGCGATTCAACATGCGAAAGGAATGACTATGAAGATCGAAGATGCTGTCGTTTTTGTAACGGGCGCGAACCGCGGGCTTGGCCTCGAGTTCGCAAAACAGGCGCTAGAAAGAGGCGCGTGGAAGGTATATGCAGCTGCACGCGATCCGGGCAGCGTGACGTTACCGGGAGTCATTCCCGTCAAGCTCGACGTGACCGATCCGGCAGCCGTAGCCGCGGCCGCGGACGCAGCGCGAGATGTCACTTTACTCATCAACAACGCGGGTATCGCGCGACTCGGGAGCCTGACCGACGACAGCGCAATCGAGGCGCTGCGCGATCACTTCGAGACCAATGTGGTCGGGATGCTCGCGACGTCGCGAGCGTTTGCAGGGAACCTTGCCGCCAACGGCGGTGGCGCAATTCTGAACGTGCTATCAGTCGCGAGCTGGGTGAACCGGCCAATTCTTTCTGCCTACGGCGTGTCGAAGTCGGCCGCGTGGGCGTTGACTAACGGCCTGCGCCAGTCGCTGCGGGAACAGCGCACGCAGGTTGTCGGGCTGCATGCTGGCTTTATCGATACGGATCTGGTGCGCGGACTGGAAGTTCCGAAAGCAACCCCGGCCGACGTCGTGCGCCAGGCGTACGAAGCTATCGAGGCCGGCGCGGAGGAAGTGTCGACAGACACCATCAGTCGGCAAATAAAGGCCGGGCTGTCTGAGGGCATCTACTTGAAAGACGCGGCGCAACGCTAACGCCGAAACGGTCCCGTGGCGTGACGCCCGGGACCCTCACGTCTGGGTTTCGTCGATGCGCGTCAACACCTTTCGTGAATAGATGCTGGCAGGAAAGTCGGACCTTTTTCAGCTCGCGCATCGCGCTGGTTTCATCGTCGCGGACGATATGTCGGTCAGGAAAAGCAAACTGTCATGCCGACTCTTTTTGATCCTCTCCAGGTTGGCGACCTCACGTTGCCTAATCGCATCATCATGGCCCGGCTAACCCGCGAGCCCGCTGGTGATGAATGCGTGCTTAACTCACTGATGGCTAAGTATTACGCTGAGCGCGCGTCTGCCGGACTGATCGTCATGGAAGTCACGTCCGTCACGCCGCAAGGTGTCGGCTACGCCGGGACGCCGGGCATCTGGTCGCAGGAAGAGGTCCCACGGTGGAAGCTCGTTACCGAAGCCGTCCACGCCGCTGGCGGCAGGATGTTTCTGCAACTTTGGCATGTCTGTCGGGATCCAATCTTCCTGAACGGTGATCTGGCGGTTGCGCCAAGCGCAATCGCACCACGTGCGGGCGCCAGGAATGCCAAGGCCGCGGGTTTGATAGCATCGAAGTGCACAGAGCGAACGGCTGTCTGCTCGACCAGTTCCTGCAGGACGCACAACCCATCGTACGGACGCGTATGGCGGTTCAATCGAAAATCGCGCCCGCCTCCTTCTCGAAGTAACCGACGCCTGCATCGACGTATGGGGCGGTAACCGTGTTGGCGTGTACCTCGCGCCGCGAGGCGACGTGGGTATGATGGGTGATTCCGACCCAGCGGCTGCATTCGGCTAAGGTCGGTCACGAGCTCGGCAAGCGCAGGATCGCGTTCATCGCCGCCCGGGAATTGCTCGGCGAGAACCCTCTTGGTCCAAAACTGAAAGCCGCAGTCGGCGGACCGTACATGGCGAACGAGAAGTTAATGCGGGCATCGGCTCAGCAGGCGCTCGAAGCGGATGCCATCGCGTGGGGCAGCTCTTTATAGCTAAGCCCACCCGCCGCGTCGCTTCAATCTCGACGCTTTGTTGAACCCGCCCAATCCAAACACTTACTACGCCGAAGCGGAAACCCGTTACACGGACTACCCGGCGCTGCAAATGTCCAATTCATCGCTCGGCGTTGACACTGGAGCTACTCGTCTGCTCCGTCATGAGGTAGAAGTCGCCCTATCCAAACCGCGTCATTTTGAGATCGTTGCTACGGCGACAGATAGACGATCACGGTCGCTGCTTTTGCGGCCGCTGGTGCTTAGGTTCGCTAAGATTATATGGTTCGACCCGTGACCAATTGACCCACTGACAAGTTCACGCGGCATGTGAAACGGGGCCGTCCGCGAGGCCTCTCCAAGAGGGCCACGCTTTCACCAGCTTCGCACAAATCGCATGCGATTAGATAGCATGGTGTTGACATTGGCGACTCTTTGTCGCATCCTCACACGCACGCGACTACATCGCATACGAACTATAAACCCGGCCCGGAATGACTGGGCCATGTACCGAGGAGATCTTGTCGTGAATGTCATGCTCATCCACACAACGAATACCAAATTGCGAGTCACTCGCGCCGTCAAATCCGCTGTCACTGCTTTCGCGTTGACGCTTGGCCTTGGTGCACATGCGCAAGACGCAACGTCACCACCGGCTCAGACAAATGCTGCGGTGCTGACGTCACCCAAAACTGCAAAGGCCGCAAACCGCGCGCTCGCGAAGAAGGTTCGTCATGTGCTCTCGCGCACCAAGGGATTGAGTCCCGCGAATATCTACGTCAACGCCGTCGACGGCATGGTCACGTTAACCGGCAGTTGCATCAGCGACGATCAGATCACCCTTGCTGGCAATGCGGCCGGGAAAGTAGAGGGCGTGAGCTCTATGAACAACCGGCTTGGCATCAGAACGCCTCGGTAATTGCTTTGCCACTGTCATGTCAGGCAGTTTGCATTCCGCCTGACGATCATGAGTGAAGCAGAACTTCGATTGGATGCCAGCCAGGCATCCATTGACTATGAAAAAGGAATGAAATGACGACGGAAACCGAAACTGCCATTTTGTCTGGTGGGTGCTTCTGGGGAATGGAAGCGCTATTGCGTCGCTTTCCCGGCGTAATCTCAACGCGCGTAGGCTACACCGGTGGCTCCACGCCTAACGCCACCTACCTCGATCATGGCACACACGCAGAAGCCGTTGAGGTGGTATTCGACAAGCGAACGATAAGTTATCGCCAGCTCCTGGCGTTCTTCTTCCAGATACATGATTCGACGACTGTTGACCGACAAGGCAATGATATCGGACCTAGTTACCGGTCAGCAATCTTCTACCTCAGCGAAGAGCAAAAAGCGGTAGCCGGTGACACGGTGGCCGAAATCGATGCGTCCGACCTCTGGCCTGGTAGGGTTGTCACCGAGATTGCGCCAGCGCGGGAATTCTGGGAAGCCGAGCCGGAGCATCAAGGATATCTGGAACGCAATCCCGACGGATACACCTGCCATTTCGTTCGGCAGGAATGGAAGGTAGATAGGTGAGCCGAGCCGTGAGCCGAGCCGGACCGCCAACATGGCTGCAAATGCTTACGTATCGGGTTGCAAGATCCACGCGCCACAAGGCATCCAACTCGCCAAGACGTTGCTGATATTACTCGAGACTACAACGACTAGCTTTGATTCCAATGGTGCCACGATCCCGGTTGCCGTATGAACTCCATCAGACTCCGCGGAGTTCGGCGGAACGAGAGTGTCCCGAATTGCTCCACTTCAACAAGCTCGACAGAGCCAGCCGTCCTGTCGCCTGGCGCTACGTCGTGTTTTATCTGCTCCACAGCAGCCTGGAGGCGCATGCAGGTAGCAGTCGTTCGTGATCCCGAGTTTTCCACGTCACCATACGAGAGTCTCATTGGATTCCTACGTTTTTCCAGATGATGCAGACGAGATCTAAAGACCACCCGTTCGTGGCATCCGTAAAGCTTTCTGAATCGCTCTGTTTCGCGATCTACTCAGCAAACCTTGCCTTCGTCAAAGCCTATCGTCCGATCCTCGACGAACTGGGGCTCACCTATCCGCAATACGTCACAATCATTGCGCTCTGGGAGCGTTCACCTCAGGCCGTCGGCGAGCTAGGAGCGAAGCTGCTTTTAAAGAACAACGCGCTAACGCCAATATTAGAACGGCTGCAACTCATGGGCTATCTGGATAGACAGCGCGATCCAAAGAATAAACGTCGCGTATTGATCAGCCTCACAGAAAACGGTCGGCAGCTTCGCGAGAAAGCACTGAGCGCCGATCCCGCCAGGAAGACGGGGCTGGGGCTTGGCGAGGTTCTGCATATACAGGAGGTCATTTCGAAGCTGCGGACCACCCTTGAGCGCCCTCGACAACTGACGTCAGGCATGAGGGACTGAATCTCTTCGCGCTTTCCACATATGTCGCGTCAGACTAAACACGGCGCGGCTGATAACTGCTCAATATCAGCAAAAGCCAGTCCACGGCAGGCACACTCAGATCTAGTCACCATTCGAACAGGAGATTGCCAGTAATGTTCAGTCACATTGCGGTAGGTACGAACGACCTCGAAAAGGCCAAGCGATTTTACGATGCCGTACTGGGCGCACTCGGCTATGACGAAGGTATCAACGACGACAACGTCCACCGTCGTCGCTACGTGTATCGCAACCACACGGGAATGTTCATCATTACCGAGCCGCTCGATCGGCGACCGGCCACGTACGCCAACGGCGGAACGGTCGGCTTCGAGTGCTCGTCGGCCGCGCAGGTGGATCTCTGGCACGCGGCTGGTCTTGCTAACCACGGTACGTCGATTGAAGCGCCTCCGGGTGTGCGCGAAGCACCTGGTGGCCAGCTGCATCTCGCTTACCTACGCGATCCGGATGGCAACAAAATATGCGGGTTGTACCGCATTCCAAGTTAGCGCCGCTTCCTGAGCCAGTCGCCACGGGCCGGGATCAGCTCAAACTCTCTTCCGAGGGCCACGCAGACTTCGGGCCGCGCGTCGTCGAAAGTTTGCGCTCAACCAGCGCTGGACGACACATGACGCGCCGAGTTCGCCCGTTAGCTGAGCGCACCCCGACTGATGGACAAGTAAGAGCGAGAACTGATGTTGTCCCTCGCGCCAAAGGTGATATCGTTCTGAGGGAAAATGATCCGTGTCGGCTACACTGCTTCCAGAGAAAAGCGCGTCAGAGTGAGCTGATCAAATTACCTCGCAACGTCACGATCGCCTTCTGCAATTTCTGGAATTCGTCCGGGCTGAGTCCAGTCGCATCAGTAAGGTCTGCAATTTTCAGACCCTTCTCGCGCAACCGCCGGCCGCTTTTCGTCAAGCTGACGCGAACTTGGCGCTCATCCGCGGGATCACGCTTGCGCTCGACGTAGCCCATCACTTCGAGCTTCTTCAGCAGTGGTGTAAGCGTGTTCGACTCCAGGAACAACTTTTCTCCCAACCCGCTCACTGTCTGGTTGTCTTGCTCCCAGAGCGCTATGATCGCAATGAACTGAGGATACGTGAGGCCAAGTACATCGAGGACGGGCTTGTAAGCCTTGCCGAACGCCAGATTCGTGGAGTACACAGCAAAGCAAAGATAGTCCGCAAGCGGCACGGGCGCCGATTCTGGCAGTTCAGTAGGTTTCATGAATATCCTCTTCGAACGATGGTCGATGACTCGCTATTGCAATATATCGCTTGCGATTATATCGCAACATGGCCTGAAGATTTGATTCGCCTCTCACGGAAGTCGCATGGCTACCATCACGCTGCAGCAAGAGTATCCACGCGAAAATAGAATCGCTGCCTAACGTGTGCGAAGGAAGGAGCGGCCACGAAAGCCGAATGTGCGATGAGCACTGCTGTGAACCGGATCTCGATGATCGAATGGGATGGGTTTAATGACGTCCCAGGCTGGTCCCGGAAAAGCGGATCGGGTAAGCGAAACGTCGGCTTGGATGTTGCCGGGCACGCGCACGCGAACGACCGATGGACCCCGAAGAACGATCGTCAAGATGCCGTGCCATAGATGACCGAAACGGGTGCATCCGCCATCCACCGTTCTCCCCGGGATGCCTCGCATTCGGGCGAGGAGCGCTAGTGCCTGATCGGGTGTTAGAGTTTGTCGGCGCCGCCATGTACGCTCGAAGCGCTCGACGACCAGCTTTGGGCATCGCCGTCTATGCGATGGGCAACGGCGTCAAGAATAGACACCGTAGTCGATGCGCGTCAGGAACGACTTGACGAGTTCGGTGCCTTCGGAGGTTCGAAGCAGGTCCAGCGGCTTTCGGCCATCGATCCCGAGAGCCGGCGTGACAAGCCAACGCTCGGCTGCATCTTTCGAACCAAAGACGTCGATTGCGTGCTCGGTCACGACTACGAGCCGGATGAGCCGGTCACTCGCGTTACTGTCGAGCGCCAGGGCAGAACGCTTGCCACGCTGCAGCGTTCCCTCGCTCACCCCGATGGTCTGGAGCACCTCGTTCCGACTGACGATCTCATAAGTGGCCGTGACGTCGCGCGCGAGAGCGACCGGAAGCCCCGTGACCACGAGGTCGTGTGTCTGCATTGAGGTTATGTCCGCGAGCTTCGAGATGGCATCATCGATCGGTTCTTCGGGCCGCAGGGCGGCATGCGCTGCCGCAATCCTCAACTTGATCGCGTTCAGCAGGCCAGCGAACGGGCTGAGTGGCGCCTTCGCCTCTCGGGTTTGGCTCATTTCAGACTCCGACTCCCCCACGTGTCAATAACCATACGCCAGATGCCACGCACCCGCCAGATCGCGCTTTGAGGCATCACGTGCTCCGGCCGTCGCCTTGGCCGTCGCTCGACCCATTAACAGATTGTAGTGCCTCAGGGCCAGTTATCTTCGGGACCGTGCCCAGAATGGCTCGCTGGTCGCCCCCTCGTCAATCAGGTGTGCCGCGTCAACCTCAATAGCCTGTGCCAGTGTAGGTCCCGGCAGGCGTCAACGAGTGACTGTCCGGCTCCTTAGGCACGGCCTGATCACGTTTGACGGTTGCATGCTCGCCGGCAAAACGGAACTGATGCGCAAGATCGCGCGTCGGCTGAGCATGGGTTCGATTTTTCGATGATTTCGTCGAGCGTCACGTACTTCTCATTTCATTTGAAAACGAAGAGCGAATTACAGAAGTCAGGGCAATCGTAAAGTACCGCAATCGCCAGCATGGAATCGGTCAAGAAGCCGTGTGCCAACTTTATATCGGAGATGACCACCTCAACTGCGTTGCGGCACTCCGTAAGCAAATGCGGTGACTAGCGCAGTTTGCATGGTCTCAGCATCATTGGCGGCTTTGTTGAGCGCAGGTATGAGCCGGAACCTGAGTTGCTCGAGCTGGGCATGCGATTCCTTCGTTTAGTGTAGGAGGACTCTGAAGCGAACTGCCATGTTTTTGGCTTCGATCTCGTTGCCCGAGTGTAACTGAGGACATGCTGACACCGTTAGGTTGATGACACCGCATTACGCCTGAACTCGCGAGGCGAGCGGTATTTCAGGCTTTATGCGGGTGGCGCTCATTGTAGTGTTCGAACGCGATAGCCAGACGCGAGACCGGTGCGTCAGGCTTGTCCATATAGGCGACATAATTGTGCTTCATGGTCTTCACAAACGATTCGGCCATGCCATTGCTCTGTGGCGAACGGACCGGCGTGGTCAGCGGCTCAAGACCCAATTCGCGAGCGAAGCTGCGCGTGCGGTGGTTGTTGTCCGTCAGCCATTGGATGGGCTGCGCGGCCTGCGTGGCGCCGAAGCGCTCATCGACGGCGGCCAGCATCACGTCGCGCACCACATCGCCGCTATGCCCGTCGGTCGTCGCTGCCCAGCTAATCGCTTCACGGTCGCAGCAGTCCAGCGCAAACGTCACGCGCAGGCGCAGCAGCAACTGATGCTCACGCATGACCGGATACACGCGCTTGGCGTTGATGCATGGCGCATAGGTCTGCTCCCGACTGCGGCGCAGCAGCGCCCAGACACGCCGGTAGCCGTAGGTCGGCAGATGCGCCACATGGGCCTGAACTTCCCCGACCGGCCCGGCATTATTGGTCACGCGGGCACGGCGAGCATCGCGCCAGTCAGACGAGCGAGCTCGCTTCACCGCCACGGCAGAGCGCGCCACGCCGAGAACTTCGCAGACCGTCTTCATCAGTCGTCCCACGGCAGCAAGGGCGAGCGCGCAATCAGGTTTTTTTGAACAGCCCCATTCCACGGCTTCTTTCGGGATTTCGACCTCCAGCGTCTTCTTGCCGAGTAGCCGTTGCAGTTTCTTGATTTCCTTGATGGCGGCGGCCGGCTCAGATACCGGCACAACGGTCTCGCCTGCCTTCACCGCCGCCAGACTGCCTTCCTGGTATTGCTTGCGCCAGCCGAACACCTAATTGGCATTGACGCCGTGCCGACATACAATGGCCGATACCGACGCTCCCTGGCTCCAATGTTTCCTGCACGATGGCGTTTTTTCTTGCGCCGTGCGCCGACGACGTCGCTCCGGCTCGGTCAGAATTTCGAAGCTCTCCAGGTAACGACTCGGCTTACCGATAGACACAAGACTATCCCTTATTTTAAGAGAGTCCTCGTGTCCTCAGATACGTGGGACTGCTCCAACCGGCGTCATGCTGGTCGGCTGGCCGTCTAAGCAGGTCTCGTTGTCTGATTTCGGAGGCATTTGTTGAACGAAAAAGCAATACTTTGAGCTAATCTTCACCCTAAGAATTCGTCGCGCGTGCTGCAAGTCGGTTGTCTCCGCAGGGCGAAAGGTGTGTTCATAATGATGTTGATTTGCGAAAGTTGCGCGTTGCATCAATGAATTCTTCACAGCAACGCTCGGTGTTGGGACAGATGTATCAGTCGAACTGCAGCGGGTACAAGAGACGGCACGAATCTTCGCCCGCACAGGAAACTTACGCTGCGCTCTTAGAGCGGTTAACAAAATGTTTCTTCAGCCTTCGCCAGCAGATGATGAAGCAGGCTATTTTCATGAAGGCTTCGTGAAAAGATGCGAGGCGTTCGTAGCGGATGCGCAGTCGCCGGAAGTTGTGTAGCCATGAAATGGATCGTTCCACAACCCAACGCGTTTTGGCAAGGTTGCTGCCGTGAGGCTCGCCACGGCGTGCGATTTCAGTGCGTTTAGCCAGTGGAGGTATTTGTCGTAATCGTACCCCTGTCGGCCCGGACGTCCGGAGGTTTCGATAGTGGTCGGCCACACTTGCGTCCAATGGACGGGATGGCGTCGACCAATGCATGTAACTGGGTGACGTCACTGCGATTCGCGCCGGTCAGGATCACCGCGAGCGGGATGCCATGCGCTTTGGTAATGAGGTGGTGTTTTGGACGGTGTCGCGCGGTCGGTGGGACTGGGTCCCGCTCTTGACCTGCGCCCACGGCACGGATTGACGAGGAGTCGACGATGGCCCGACACCGGTCGATTTGGTCCGCTGCACGTAGCGGCGCAAGCCGAATTTCGTGCAATCGGTCCCACACGCCAGCTGCCTGCCAGTCACGACTCATGCCGCTGCCGCAGCCCATCTCGCGTGGCGGTAGGCCCCAACGCAGACACGTCTGCAGGATGAAAAAAATGCCCGCGAGCACCGTTCAATCGTCGAGCGGATTGCGCCCCGAATAACGAGTTCGCCGTGGTTTGGCGGGCCGCAGCAAAGGTTCGATGAGCGTCCGAAGTTCGTCGCCGAGTATGGGTTTGGCCATGTTCTTGTCGTCGCCAAAACAACGATCGGATTAACAGGGCTTGTCGAAAGGAAACAGCCCCCTGATTCATTTTGTTAAGGCCTGTTAGCGCGCGGCAGCAGCTTTCGGCGATCTGCGCGGCTTCGGCCTCTTGACGTGACCGCTCGCAAAAAGGTGCGAATATGGATTCGGATTCCTCCCCATCGGACGCGCCCAGTAGGAATACCGACTACGTCCCCCGAGGATCCATGGTGTACGGCTTGGCGCGTGACGTTTCAGTTTGCCAGCGGCTGCTTTCGTTTGCCGCACAGCGTGGCATCGAGATTCCCGAAAAGCATCTCAACGCGGTCGGTCTTGCAGTCGACGCGCGATCCAAAAATCATTGGCATCCGGAAGATATTGCACCTTTTTACGCGGCGTATGCCGCAATCGCAAATGCGGTTTCGCCAGTAACAAGAGAGACGCTCAACCGTCGAGCGCCGGCAATTGCGCAAAGGTCGATGTGGTTCTACGGCTGCATCACAGCTTTTGTTTCCCTCCTTGTTATCGCACTTTCATGTCTAATGCTCATTTTTAACCAATTCGCTGCTGATATCGACAAACACGTCGAGTCGAACGACAAGCTTGCGCTCTCGATTCACGACGAAACCCAAGCCTTCATTTTGCAGGTCTGGGACTCGCGTGAGGACGTCCATGACAATGAGCACGCGAGCGACCATCTCGTGGATTCGCAAACGGCGCGCGAACTGAAGGAGAATATCCAGAAGTTCGCCATCAGCTTGCGCCAGCTTTATTCGGACATCGAAGGCCTTAATTCGGTCATGAACTTCCTTGGCCAATTCAAGTTCGATAAGAGCACAGAGATCTGGCAACGTGACGAGTACATGGGCAACTGCTACACGAAGGACGTCGGCATGGTGGGGCCCGTCACGCATCACGATACGAACTTCTGGATGTGCACGGCGGATGGTAGGCGAGCCAACCTTGAGATTAAACTACCGCTGCTGCACGTGGGCACTATGGAAGTGCCGGACGAGCAGCCGAGTCATGCCGAGGATTCGAAACGCGACGCCCGACCTGCACCACGGCCGCCTGTGGATCAGGTGCAGGAAGGATTTCAAAAAATCGCCGTTTACCAGGATATCCGAGAAATCGCGCTGAGACTGAAGGCAGAGGCGAATAACTTCGGTGGATCGATCGTCGGATTTGTACTTCCGGTGCTATACGCCGCGCTCGGCGCGTGCGCAGCTGTCTTACGGCGCATCTGGTTGGAATTGGCTACCTCTACTTATCACGTGCGGAAGTCGGCGGTTGTGAACCGCGCGCAGATCGCGACGGCGATTATTATAGGCATCACGATCGGACTTTTCACCAGTTTTCTGGAGGGTAGCAAAACGCTACCACCGCTGGCATTGGCATTCGTCGCAGGCTATGGCGTCGACAAGTTCTTCGAGTTCATCGAGCGTATCATGGGCGCAATCATGCCGTCGGAGAGGCCACCGGCGTCGCCAGAAACCGAGTCAGGAAAAAGCAAATAAGTGAAACTCGCGTAACTAGCGTTGCAGGTGTAATTTGCGATGGTCCGCTCGCCCAAACAATCTGGGCTATCTCTCGGGCTGACCAGCTTTGCGGAGACGCACCAATAGTCTGTGGGAGTTCTGGGCACAAAGAATTGCAGCGGTAACAACCTAGTCGGCGGAGTTCGAGAAGTCGTTCAATCGGCAGGCAATGCATACGTTTGCGCGGTGGAACGAATATGGACGAACCGGAGACCGAAGTCTCGACTTAATCGACGTTCTGTAATACACCTCTGCCTATAAATATAGTTTGCTTGTTCGTGCGGGTACCCAACGCTGTCCTACTCTTTTGTATAGGCAAGATTGAGGCAATTTGTAAGAGGTTAGCTAATCAACAAAGATGCGCCGTTCGCATCACCCGCCGGCAGCAAGCGCCCGAAGTGAACAAGATATGACCCGAATGCGTTAGCGCCATGGGCTGGAGTGATCGCATGAACGACGCAGCGAAGATTTGCTCCGAACAAGAGATCAGGATCCTGCTTGTAAGCCTCGTGCGACTCTTGCGCGAAGGACTCGCCACCATCCTGGCGCAGCATCCCGCCTTCCATGACGTCTGCGCTGTCGCGGACGCCGATGCCGCGCTCGCCGCGCTCGGCCGCTTCCATCCGACGCTCGTGCTGCTCGACATCGCTGGCGAGGACGGGCTCGTCGCGGGACGCCGTATCGCCAGCGCCGCGCCGTCGCTGCATATCCTTGGCTTCGCTGCACGCGCGCGCGAGCACGACGTCCTCGCCTACGCGCGCTCCGGCGTGAGCGGCTTCGTCTCGTGCGATGCGTCCAACGAAGATCTCGTCGATGCGATCGGCCGTGCGGCGCGCGGCGAACTGTTGTGCCCGCCCAAGGTCGCGGGCATCCTGTTTCGCCATCTCGCCACACAAACGCGCATCGCCGACGCGCATCCGCGCCACGCACCGCTCACGGACCGCGAACGGCAGATCGTGCATTGCATCGACCAGGGCTATTCGAATAAGGAAATCGCCCGCCATCTGGGCATCGAGCTCTCCACCGTCAAGAATCACGTGCACAGCATTCTCGACAAGCTGCAGGTCGCGCGCCGAGGCGAAGCCGCCGCACGCATGCGTGTGGCCGATCATGCTCAGGTCATGTTCCCTTCGCAGGATTCATAGCGCATGGATCTTTCGATCCATGGACTTCCCGCGACGCCCCTTCCGCGTGTCCTCTCCCAGTTACGCATCGCCGTAAGGCCTGTCGCCCGACGCGCGAGGATCCGGTTCCCGGTCGTCCCGATCTGCGCCGTGAGATTCATTTGCATGCCGCCCGATCCAGTTCAGCATGAACTCAAACCGGGACCGGAGTGGTCGCAGTGCCTACGCGCTTACTGACCGTGAACCTGCCGCGACTGCTCAGCGATCTCGTCGTCGGGCTGGTGGCGGATGAAGACGATCTCATGGTGGTCGGGGATGTGGCTGCCGGGCTAGCGCTGACGGCGCTCGAAGCAATCGCACCCGAGGTCGTCGTCGTATGCATGGACAAGACCGAGCGTGCGCACACGGCGCTCGCGCAATTGCGCGAGCGCCGTCCGCCGGTGCGGATCGTCGAACTCCACGACGTGGGGCGCACGGCGATCATCCATGTGCCGGGCGCGCTGCCGCGCATGGTCGCCGACGTATCGCCCGGGGCCCTGCTGCGCATGCTGCGCGGTCCCGGCAACTAGCTCGTGACTCGTGAGGAGGCTCACATGCCCGTCGCACTTACCTATCCCGGCGTCTATGTCGAAGAAATTCCGAGCGGGGTGCACACAATCACGGGAGTGAGCACGTCCGTCACGGCGTTCATCGGCTACACCGCGAAAGGCCGGCTCAATGAGCCCGCGCACATCTTCAGCTTCGCCGAGTATGTCGGTCTGTTCGGAGACCTTGCGATCGACAGCCCGGTGAGCTTTGCGGTTTGGGACTTCTTTCAGAACGGCGGCAACGAGGCCTGGGTCGTGCGCGTCGCGGCGGGCGCCAAGGCCGCCTCGGTGACGCTCCTCGACAAGAACAAGAGTCCGGCGCTGCTGGTGACGGCGCTGTCCGAGGGCGCGCTGGGCAACCTGCTGCAGATCGACATTGACTATGACTCGAAGAAAGCTCCCGGCAGTCTGTTCAACATGACCGTCACGCAGTACGTGACAAAGAACGGCAGGCTCACGCCCGATACCAGCGAGCCCTATCTGAATCTCACGCTCAACGATCAGAGCCCAGGCTTCGCGGAGCTGGTCGTCAATCACACGTCGAACCTGATTCGCGTGCAGCGCCTCACGCCCAGCACTGGCGCCGCCACCAGCACGAGCGCCCCGCCCGATCCGGCATTGGTCGGCAACCCCGCGCTGACGACCAGCTACCGCGTCGGCTACATGCTCGACGGCGCGGGCGCGCAGGACGCCGTCGTCGCGCTGCCGACGGCACCCGCCGGGGCCACCGTCAAGGACACGCTCACCGCGGTCGGCACGGACATCATGAACGCGATCAACGCGCAATCGCCGCCCGGTGTCAGCTTCGCGCTCGTGAACGGCGACACGCAGATGCAGTTCACGGCGGTCACGGATGCGAGCCACCTGGCCCAGAACGCTTCGATCGTTTTCGTGCCCGCCTCTGATCAGGATGTCACGGACTTGCTGAAGCTGGGCGTCGATCAGGGCGGAGTGGAAGTCGACGGCTCCGCCGAGGGCCGTCCCATGCAGACCGGCACCGTCAATGTTCCGGTAACGCTCGCCTTTCCCACTCCGGCAGACGGCCAGCTCGACTTCACGCTGGAGTCGGCCGCGACGGGTAAGTCAGTGGCGTCCGGCCCGCTGTATGTCTGGGGCGTCAACACGACCGTCGCGCCGCCCGGGAACCTCGACGAGCTGATCGCGCAGATCAACGCGGCCTTCACGGCGGCGAGCAGCGCGCAGGCCGCATACGTGGGTGCATACGCGCAGCGCATCGGCAAAAGCGTGCGCATCGTGCCCGGGCCGACGGACCCGAACCTGTCGTTTTCGTTCACCGGCGCGCTCGCCACGGCACTCGGCATCGACGGCGCGGCCAACAGCGGCCGCAACATCGCGCGCTATGCACCCGGCCTCGGCCGGACAGCGTTCTACCAGAAGCAAGGCGCGCAGGGCAAGGACGGCACCGAGCCGCAGGAGATCGATCTGACCGGCAACGCGCTGAAGAAAACCGGGCTCTATGCGCTCGAAAAAGTGGACCTTTTCAATCTGCTCGTGATTCCGGAGGCCAGCACCAAAAACGGCAAGATCGGCCTGCTCATCAAGGCGATCGACTATTGCCAGCGCCGGCGCGCGTTCATGATCATCGACGCACCGGAAGCCGTGAGCACCTTCGCGCAGGCACAGACATGGGTTAATAGCGGCGACTTCGCCGCGCTGCGCAGCCGCAATTGCGCGATCTATTTCCCGCGCTACACGGCGCCTCATCCGCTCAAGCAGAACATCGTCCAGCCCTTCGCGGCGGCCGGCGCGCTCGCCGGAATCTATGCGACCACCGACGCCAATCGCGGCGTATGGAAGGCGCCCGCGGGCATCCAGGCAGTGCTGAGCGGCGCGACCGGTCTCACCTGCGTCCTGACCAACGACGAAAACGGCGCGCTCAATCCGATCGGGCTCAACTGTCTGCGCGCCTTTCCTGTGATCGGCACGGTCGCGTGGGGCGCGCGCACCGGACGCGGCGCCGACACCCTGACCGACGAGTACAAATACATTCCGGTGCGCCGTCTCGCGCTTTATCTGGAGGAAAGCCTGTTTCGCGGCACGCAATGGGTCGTGTTCGAACCCAACGACGAACCGTTGTGGGCGCAGATCAGGCTGAATCTCGGCGCGTACATGCACACGCTGTTCGCGCAGGGCGCGTTTCAGGGCACGACGCCGCGCGAGGCCTATTTCGTCAAGTGCGACAAGGAAACCACAACGCAGAACGACATCGATCTCGGCGTGGTGAACATTGTGGTGGGTTTCGCGCCGCTCAAGCCTGCCGAATTCGTGGTGATCAAGATCCAGCAGATCGCCGGCGCGCTCCAGGTCTGATTGTCCGGCCTGCTCGCGGCCGTCTCGTACACGAACATCAGAGGTGAAGACACGTCATGGCCAGCATAAAGTTTCCCGCCAACCCCAAGCGCTTCGATCCCTACAAGAACTTCAAATTCCGGGTCAAGATCGACGGAGAATATGTCGCGGGCGTCAGCAAGGTGACCGCCCTGAAGCGCACGACAGAGGTAATCGAACACCGCGACGGCGGCGATCCCAGCTCACCGCACAGGTCGCCCGGACGCACCAAGTACGAGGCGATCACCATGGAACGCGGCATGTCGCAGGACAGGAAGTTTCATCGGTGGGCGCTCAGCGTCTGGAACTACACGCAAAAGGGTCCGGACGGCGGATCCGTCGGCTCGGAGGTCTCGCTGCAGAATTTCCGCCGCGATCTCCTGATCGAGATCTATAACGAGGCCGGCCAGAAGGTCCTCGCCTACAAGGTCTATCGAGCCTGGGTCAGCGAATTCTCCCATACCGATCTCGACGCGAACGCCAATGCGATCTGGATCGAGTCCATCAAGATCGAGAACGAAGGCTGGGAACTCGATCCGGATGTCACTGAGCCGCCCGACACGCTGCTCACCGACCTGGTGTGAGACCGACATGCCGGCGCACATTCCCGACCCGACTCCCGCGCTGCCCGCGCGCCTGCCGCACGGTCTCTGGCGCGATGGCGCGCCGCTGCGCGAGCTGCACTTGCGCGCCGCGAGCGAGCGGGATCACGCGTTTCTGCTCGACACGCTCGACGCGGGCATGACGCCGGGCGCGCGGGGCACAGCCCTGCTCGAGCGTTGTCTGGAAAACGCGCCCCCCGGCGCGGCGCAGGCGCTCGGCGCGGGCGACCGCGAAGCGCTGCTGCTCCAATTGCGCATGCAGAGCCACGGCGATGCGCTCAACTGCGTGCTGCGCTGCCCGTCGCGCGAATGCGACGAAGCGCTGGAGCTCGCGCTGCGCGTGAGCGATCTGCTGCTGCCGGCCTATGCCGACGCCGCGCCCGAACATACGCTCGGGCTCACCCACGGGGACGCGCACTACGAGCTGCGCTTCCGTCTGCCCAACGCGGGCGATCTCGACCACACGGCGGCGCTCGCCCTCGACGACGGCCCCGGCGCCGGTCTCGCGCTGCTGGCGCGCTGCGTCCTCTGGGCACGCGTCGACGGCGCGCAGGTCGAGGTGCGCGCGCTCCCGGTCGCCGTGTGCGACGCCGTCGCGGAGGCCATCGCCGGGCTCGATCCGCAGGCCGGCATCGAATTCGACATGACCTGCCCCGCGTGCGGACGCGCGTTCGTCGCGGAACTCGACGCCGCGTCGCTGCTGCTGGAGGAACTCGACGCGCGCGCGCGGCAGTCGCTGCGCGAGGTGCATCTGCTCGCATCGCAATACGGCTGGAGTGAGTGCGAGATTCTGTCGATGTCGGCGCGGCGGCGCGCGCGCTATGTCGAACTGATCCTCGCGATGCAACGTGCCGGGGCCGGCTCATGAGCAACTTTCTGGTCCGGCTCGCGCGCCGCAGCGCGGGCGTCGCGCCGGTCCTGCATCCGCACTGGCAGGCGTTCGTGATGCCGCTGCATCAGCCGGTGGCCGAAACGCTGATGGCGGGCGACCCAGCCGCACCGACGCTCTCCGATGCGCCCGTGCGCGACGCGCCGATACCGGTGCCGCCGGTATCGCGGATATCGCCGGAATCCGGGGTGGCGGCGCGCATGCCCACCACGGCGGCTTCCGTGACCGCGCCCGCGCCGGCGGCTCCGTTCGTGCAACGAAGCATTTTCGCGAACGTCGCGCCGTCAGCCGTCGCGAGCGGCGGGGCCCACGCCATATTGGCCGCGCCCATCGCCGCCGCTTGGTCGCCGCCGCGCCCGGCCGCCTCAATGCCGGACGACGCCGCGCCACCGCACCAGCCGCACCCCGCCCCGCTCCCCGCGACGCGTATCGGCGAGATTCACACCGAGCGCGTCGTCGAGGTACATGAGCAGGCGGCTTTTACGCGCGACATGTCGCCTGCCATTGCCGCGCCGGCCACGATCCGGCCAGCGCTCGCCGCGCCGGTCGATAGCTTCGTCGCGCCCTATTCC
>NZ_JBFPKG010000430.1:0-201 GCF_040948665.1 Paraburkholderia sp. BR14320 | reverse complement strand
ACCACGCCTCGGTCTGCGCGATACTGTAGTACGCGCCGTCGGCGATCACGCAGTCGACGTTCGCCTCGACTGCCAGCACCGCATTCAGGCCCGCCTCGTCGGAGACGTTGTCCCCGGTGATCGCGATGTGGTGGACATTCATCTGCGGGTCGATCGACAGGTGCATCTTGCGCCACGGCGTCTGGCCCGCGTCGCGGCCGT
>NZ_JBFPKG010000042.1:0-62568 GCF_040948665.1 Paraburkholderia sp. BR14320 | reverse complement strand
TCCAGTCCTGCGGCTCGATCTTGCCGTCGGCGGCCATGACCGCGTCGAAGCGCGCCTGTTCGGGCGAATTCGCATCCGCGTCCAGCGGGGCGACGTTGCCGGGGATATCGAGGGATTGGGTGTACATCTGCACCATCCAGAAAAAGTGGCAATGTGACGCAGTATAAATTAACCGACCGGTCGGTCAATTGAATTTTACTTTCGGTCGCCAAGTGGCATAGGATCGGGGATACCCTCGGCATCTTTGTGCACGCGGGCGAGATTGCTCTACCCTCAATCCATCCAGGAGGTAGTGATGTCACGGACTGTCAGGTTTTCCGAGGCCGGTGCGCCCGAAGTGCTTCGATTCGTCGAAGAATCGGTCCGCGGCCCAGGCCACGGCGAAGTTCGCATCAACGTGAAGGCGATCGGTCTGAATCGCGCGGAAGCGATGTGGCGCACCGACCGGTACATCGAGCCCGTGCGCTTTCCGGCCGGGCTCGGGTACGAGGCGGCCGGCATCGTCGACGCGGTGGGCGAGGGCGTCGTCGATTTCGCACCCGGAGACGCGGTCAGCGTGATCCCGTCGTTCTCGATGAATCAGTACTTCACCTACGGCGAAGTCATCATCGTGCCGGAGCATGCGGTTGTCAGGCATCCGAAGTCGCTTTCCTTCGCCGAGGCCGCATCGGTGTGGATGATGTTCGTGACCGCATATGGCGCGCTGATCGAAGATGCGAAGGTGGGCGCGGGCGACCATGTCGTCGTGCCGGCCGCTTCGAGCAGCGTTGGCCTGGCGGCGATCCAGCTAGCGAATTACGCGGGCGCGACGTCGATCGCGGTCACGCGCCATGCCGCCAAGAGGCAGCAGTTGCTCGACGCGGGCGCCGCCCACGTGATCGTGACGGACGAGTCGGACCTTGTCGAAGAGATCATGCGGATCACGGACGGGAAGGGGGCTCGCGTTGCTTTCGATCCGGTCGGCGGCCCGAACTTCGCGAAACTGATCGAGGCGTTGTCCTTCCAGGGGATCGCGTATCTGTACGGAGCGCTCGACGAACGTGCCACGACGCTGCCGGTGCTGCAGATGATCGCCAGGATGAATTCCGTGAAGGCGCACAACATCTGGTTGACGAGTGGCGACCCGACGCGCCGCAAGGCCGCGGTGGAGTTCGTGCTCAAAGGTCTCGAAAGCGGCGCGCTGAAGCCGGTCATCGATCGCACCTTTGCGTTCGACGAGATCGTCGACGCGCACCGATACCTCGAAACCAACGGGCAGTTCGGCAAGATCGTGGCAACGGTATAGCCGAAGGCCTGGCATTGCGCTGAGCAGGCTTCCCTTGCGTTTCAGGACACCACATCGGCGAGCGGCCGCCTCGGCGCATGACGTACGCGCGGGCCGCGCCCGACGCGAAGCAGCAGCTGCGGAAACGCGTCCGTGCGCAACAGCGTGCGCAGCCGCTCGCGCAGCGCGTCCACTTCGATCGGCTGGTTCAGGTAGGAAGCGGTCAATCCCGCCGATGCCGCGACCAGCAACATCCGTTCGAGCGCCTGTCCCGCCGCGAGCCATGCCTCGCGGTCGTCGCGCATCGTCGCGATACCGACCATCAGCGGCGAGCCATCCACGAGGTGCTCGTGCGTGGCCGGCTGTCCCGCACCCGCATCGAACACCCGGACGGCCATGCTGACGAGCGGCGCCGCGAAATCGAGCAGCGCGCCCACAGCGGTACCGTAAGCGGGCATGCCATCGTCGCGCCGCCGCGGGTGAATCCAGCTGGCGAGTTCGCGCCTGAAACGCGGGTCGGCGAACTGCGCTCGATCCGCATCGGCGATCAGTTGCGCGAGCGCCTCGCGCGCGGTTTTCTGCTCCACGCAGCAGGCGAGCGCGCCCTCGTCGTCGCAGGCGTCGCTTAGCTTGCGTTGCAGTGCGGCGGGAACGGGGTTATCGACGAACGGCGCACGTGTCGTCACGCGCTCGGTCAGCGCGTCGAAAAGCTCATGCAGGTGCGGGTCGCGAGGCCCGTCGCGCGAGACGCGCACGAGCGCCAAGATGTCCGGATCCGCTTCCGCTGGAAACAGTGTGATCGCATAAGCGAGACCGAGACGGCACAGCGCCACGCGAAGATTGAACAAAGCCGCGCCGCAGCTCATCAGAAGTTCGCGATCGAAAGGATCGACCACGGGAAGCGCGCGCATGCGGTCGGCGCAGATCTGTACGGTCTCGCCGTCGACGATGAACCGCCACGGTTGCGTGTTGTGATTCGACGGCGCGAGTACCGCATAGTGCAGCGCAAAGCGCAATTGCTGTTCCACTGGCGTGGAGGCGGGGAAGTGCGGTTCACCGATTTCCCAGGCATCATGTTGCGCGGCATCGCTCATCTCGAAGTCTCCTGTCGGATCAGGGCCGCAAGCGCGCGGTTCGTGTCGTTATCGTGTCACCGGGCGCCGTGGCAGGGAAGCACTACAAATCGTTCTCGTCGTCGAACAGCTTATGGCGGATCGCATAGCGAACCAGCCCGTTCTCGTTCGGCATCTGCATTTTTTCGAGGATGCGCGTCTTGTGCGTGCTAATCGTTTTCACGCTGACGCAGAGTTCATGGGCGATTTCGGTGATGCTCTGGCCTTCGACGAGGCGCCGGAACACATCGAACTCGCGGTCGGACAACCGCTGATGCGGCAGCGTGTCGGCCGGCTCGTTCAGATTCTGCGCGAAGCGTTCGGCCATCGCGAGGCTCACATAGACGCCCCCCGACGCGACTTTCGTCACCGCGCCGACCAGTTCCGCGCTTGCGCTTTCCTTGGTCAGATAGCCCGATGCACCCGCCTTGAACGCGCGCACCGCGTATTGCTGCTCGGCGTGCATCGTCAGCACCAGAATCCGCAAATCGGGGTTTTCCTCCTTGATCTGCTTGATCAGTTCAATGCCGTTGCGCCCCGGCATCGACAGGTCGAGTACGAGCACGTCTGCCTGGGTCGCGCGAATCAGCGCGATCGTCGTCGCGCTGTCGCACGCTTCTCCGGCTACCTCGAAACCGTTCGCTTGCTGCAGGATATGGCGCAGTCCGTCGCGCACGAGCGTGTGGTCGTCGGCCAGCAACACCTTGATCATCGGGTGATCTCTTCCGGTTGCATCCATTGGCAGGAAAACCTGAAGCAATCGCGAAGTACGCGCCTTTGCGCTGTATCGATGCGCATGGAATCGCCGGGCATCGACGCGTGTTCGCGCACGCAAGTCGATTTTAGTCGGCTTTTCGGGCCGTTGGCTCCGATGCTTTCGCGATCGGCGGCTCGTTCACGATCCGCTATCCACTGACCGATTGCCCGGCTAGCACGCGGCATCCGTAATACGCGATGCAGCCGCGACGGTTCGCATACCCCGCTGCATCAACTCGATCACCGGTCGCCAGAACGCGGGCGAGTCGAACGCTTCCATCGGTACAGCGGTGTCGAACGATAAGGTCAGCGCCTGTTCCGCCGGCGTCAGTGGGTCGGCGCTCGCGAGTTGACGGGTGAGCGTGGCGGTGTCCGCGTCGGACAGATCGCGCGGACCACGCCGGCGCGCTTCGATGCGTTGCGCGAGCACCGCTGGATCGGCGCGAAAGTCGAGAATGCGGGCCGGTACGCCAAGCCGTTCGGCGAGTGCGAAAAACGTGCCGCGCTGACTCGATTCGAGAAAGGTCGCGTCGACGATCAGGCTGTCACCGCTTTGCAGCACGCCGTGCGCGAGTCCCAGCAGATGATCGTAGATCGCGTGACGCGCAGCTTGCGTGTAGTGCTCGGCGCCGAGCGTCATTTGCGCGTTGGACACTGGCCGCATGCGCTTGCGTTCGGCATCGCTCGACACGCGTACCGCGCCGCACAGGTCCGCGAGAGCCCGGCTCGCGACCGATTTCCCCGAACCGGAAAAGCCATGACACAGCAGCAGAACGGGTCGCGGCTTCTCTGTTTGCGCCCGCGCCACTTCGAGGTAGCGCAGGGCCGGTTGCGGGACCGCGACGTTGCGGCCGGCCACGTGTCCCGCTTTCAGGCACGCGACCCACGCCCGCACCAGCGCCCGATAGGCGATATACAAAGGCATCAGAGACAGCGCCGCATAGTCGCCCGAGGTTTCCAGCCAACGGTTCAACAGGCGATTGGCGAGACGCGGTTCGGCTCGCGCGCACAGGTCCATCACGAGAAACGCGACGTCCGCCGCGACGTCGATCCAGCGTAGCGCTTCGTCGAAGTCGATACAGTCGAACATCGCGATGGCGCCGCGCCAGCGAACCACGTTGTCGAGATGCAGATCCCCATGGCAGCCGCGCACGAAACCCTCGGCGCGGCGCCGCTCGATCAGCGGCGCGAGTTCGTCGAGCTGTCGCGCGCACCACGCGGCAATGCCGGGCAGCGCGGGATGGCTGCAATTGGCCAGCAGCGGTGCGTTGATGGTTTCGACCTGGGTTCGCACCAGCGTCGCGCTGCCGTAGCGCGACGAGGGCGCGTTGCGCGGTGCGCTCAGGTGATAGTCGGCGAGCCGCTGCGCCGCGCCGTCGATGTCGCGCGGCGTCAGTGCTCCGTTTGCCGCGAGGCTCGAAAAGAGCATCGCCTCGTCGAAGCGGCGCATCTTGACCACGTGCTCGACAGCGACGCCGCCGGCGCAGAGCGCCAGCACGCCGGCACGCCGCGCAATCGGTATCACGCCGGCGTAGATGCCTCGCGCGAGCGGCCGGTTCAGGCGGAGCTGGGCTTCGCAGCAGCGCTGGCGTGTCGAGGCGGAGGTAAAGTCCGCGAAGCCCGGTGCGACGGGTTTGATGATCTTGTACGCGAAGCGCCCGGCGAGATACACGACGGATATATGCGTTTCGATTCTGACGATCCTGCCCGCCGGATGACGGTAGGTGCCCGGCCTGCGCAGCATCGCGTCGAGTCCGCGCAGGCTGCGCCGCGCGGCGCGCAATCGGTTGGCGGCATGCTGGATGCCGCGAAGCGTGGCATCAACCCGGCGTGCGGAAGGCTTGCGGCTCGGCGGCGAATTCATGCCAGGCTCCATGTCGCGACGAGCGGCGCGCCGGGCCGCGTGTCAAGGAGAAACACGAGCGTCTGATTCGACACGGTTGACCTCCACGTAGTGGGACGGAGGGCGCGCGCCTTGCGTGCGAGCCAAAATCGTCTACTCATTTAAGTCATCGCGTATGGTAACCGGCTTGATCTGTATCGACGAGGCGGTCAAGCGCACGAGACCGGCGTACGCTTCCATATGAAGTGGCGCGGGAGCACCGTTTGACCCCGGTCGAACCGCGTGCGATCGTGGCAGCGACGCGCGGGTGGAGTAGCGGATGAAGCGATTCGATATTTTCAATGGCGATGCCGACGGCATTTGCGCGCTGCATCAGTTGCGGCTCGCCGAGCCTGCCGACACCATTCTGATCACCGGAGCCAAGCGCGAGGTCACGCTGCTGCACCGCGCGAACGCGCGGCCGGGCGACAGCGTGACGGTGCTGGATATTTCGCTCGATGCGAACCGCGCTCCACTCGTCGCGTTGCTGGCTCTTGGCGTAAAGATCGACTATTTCGATCATCATTTCTCGGGCCCGATACCCGCAAACGCATTGCTGACGACGCATATCGATACCTCACCGGATATCTGCACGGCGCTGCTCATGGACCGCCATCTGCAAGGCCGGTACACGCGCTGGGCGGTGGTCGCGGCCTATGGCGACAATCTGTATCCGGCAGCGCACCGGGCCGCCGCTGCGTGCGCGATGAACCCGTCCGACGAGCGCAAACTGCGCGAACTTGGCGAAGCAATCAACTACAACGCGTACGGGGATAGCGTCGCCGATCTTGCCATCGATCCCGTCGACATGTATCGCTCGATCCAACCCTATGCGGACCCGCTCGAATTCATTGCGTCGACCAGCGTGTTGCCCGAACTGCAGGCGCGGCGCACGGAAGACCTCGAACTGGCCTTGGGACAAGTGGAAGTCCGGCGGCTCGCCAATGCAACGCTGCACATTCTTCCCGACGCGGCGTGGGCGCGGCGCGTGCGAGGCGATTTCGCGAATCTCGTCGCGCGACGCGACCCGGCGCGAGCGCACGCTGTACTGACAGCCGGCGCCGATGGCCGATACACGGGCAGCGTACGGGCTCCGCTCGATTGCCCGCGAGGCGCCGACGTCCTTTGCAGAAAGTTCGGCGGAAACGGCAGGGTCGCTGCCGCCGGTATCGATGGGCTCGATCGCGGGCGGCTCGACGAATTCGCGGCAGCGTTCAGCATCGCGTTTTGCGGCGATTCTCGGGGGGCGGGCGGCCGGTAACCGATTGCTGCATCGTCGGTTGGTCAGCGGGGGCGGGCTTGATGCAGGTCAACGATTGCCGGCCGCTGCGCATCGATCATTGGGCTGTACTGGAACCGGGGGCTGATCATCAGTGGCCGGTTCTTTGCGATACGCGCATCGCGCGGCGGAATCGACGCGTTGCAACGACGGGTCGACATGCCGGGCGAGCGGATTCGAAGTGGGTGCCGAAGGGAACACGGCGACGCGTCCTTCAGCGCCTGTCCATTGCGTCGCCTCGTGCCAGCCTGCATCGATGTGCGGCAGCGCAAGGCACTCGATACGGAGATCACTATGCAAGCCTCGGACATCATGACGACCCAGGTCGTGTCGATCGCACCGGACAGCTCGGTCTACGACGCGGCAAAGCTGCTGGCCGACAGCAAGATCAGCGGCATGCCCGTTCTCGACGACAAAGGCAGCGTGATTGGCATCGTCAGCGAGGGCGATCTGCTCCGGCGCGTCGAAACCGGCACCGAAACGCCGCGGCGCTCGTGGCTCGCCCAGTTCATCGCGCCTACGCGTCAACTCGCGGTCGAGTATCTGAAGGAGCGTTCGATTCGGGTGCGTGACGTGATGAGCGCCCCCGCCGTCACCGTCGACGAATCCGCGCCGCTGACGGCGGTCGCCGAACTGCTCGGGCGCAAGCACATCAAGCGTCTACCCGTCTTGCGCGACGGCAAGCTCGTCGGCATCGTCAGCAGGGCCAATTTGGTGCGCGCGCTCGCGAGTTGCGCGCCCGCGCAGCTCGATTCGCAACCGTCGGACGAGCAGATTCGCGCCGCGATCCTGAAGGAACTCGAAGGACAGCGTTGGGCGCTGGACGCCGACGACCTGATCGTCACGGATGGCGTCGCTCATTGCTGGGGGCCGATACGCTCCGAGGAAGAGCGCCAGGCGATCCTCGCCGCCGCCGCGCGCGCGCCAGGCGTAAAAGAAGTAAAGGATCATCTGGAGTATCCGGTCCCATTCACGCCGATGTGAACAGGGTCGCTTCGGTCACGCCACTGGGCCTCGCTGTCGAGCAGCGCGTCGAGCTTGTGAAGGCGCATCTCCCAGATCAGGCTCAATACATAAAAAGAGTCTTCCAGTCCTTGCAGGCAGTGTCGCGCAATGGGTTGATCGACTCTGCCAACGGCAAGTCCATGCACAAGCGCGCGTTGCCGCAGCAGACGTCGATGTGATATGGCGACCCGGGCCCGTGTGGCGGCTTCGTAGCGCAGCGCCGCGGACAGCTCCGGCGATTGCGCGTCGCTACGCGCAGTCGTGTCCGCGGCGCAGGCGAATGCATGATCACGGAGTTCGGTAACTTCTCCATTCATGACGGCATCCATTGTCTGTTTTGCGGATCATGCAGTGCACGTGGTCAGCCCCGAGATTGCCCGATACCTGAATGTGTCGTGGCGGCGGCGTCCGTCTGCTCCTCGGAGACTGGCGCGGTTCGGCGCGCGGGAATTGCCAGCACCGGGCGTGTGGTGCTGCGCAGTATCTGTTCGGCCACGCTACCCAGCGGTGCGTAGCCGGGGCCGCGTCGACCGTGCGTGCCTATCACGATGACATCGGCCTGCAGCTTCGCCGCGGCGACTTCGATGCGGTGGGCGACGTCCTCCTCGGGGCGCACGAGATCATCGATTTCCGGCGTGCCCTGCACACCGTGCCGCGCCATGGTCCCGACGCAGTGCTTCATGATCCGTTCGCCGTCCTGCTTGAGCGACTCGCGCATGGCTGCCGCGTTGATGCCCGGCACTTCAGGAAGCATGACCGGCAAATCGATGACGAACAACGGATGCAAGCGTGCGCCGGTATCAGAGGCGAACTGCAGCGCTGTCTCGAACGCCTGGGCGGCGCTCTCGCTGCCGTCCACCGCGACCAGAATGTTGGAGAACATCGTCGGCCTCCGGGTCTCGCGTGTTGTCGGTATTCATGATCAGCCACGGGTTCCGATCAACTACTGACCTACGTCAATCGAAATGCGCTTTGATTGCCCTGCGTCGAGGTACGCTTGATGCTGCCGATCGATGGCATAGTGATCGAGGCAACGCGCCCCGGCGTTGCGAGGGAGGAAAAGTGATGGGCAACCGGTTTCGCGACCGCGCCGACGCTGGCAGACAGCTGGCCCACGCGCTGCGCGACTATCAGGGGCGCGGCGATCTGGTCGTGCTGGCCCTGCCGCGCGGCGGTGTGCCGGTCGCGTTCGAAGTCGCGCGGGAGTTGCGTGCGAAGCTCGACGTTCTCGTCGTCAGAAAGCTTGGCGCGCCGCAAGACGAGGAACTGGCGATGGGCGCCATCGCCTCCGGGGGCGCCCTTCACCTGGAAAGGTCGGTACTTCGCGAACTGCAAATCAGTGACGCCCAATTGACCGCTGTGATCGCGCGCGAA
The DNA here is from genome assembly GCF_040948665.1 of Paraburkholderia sp. BR14320. Lineage (NCBI taxonomy): Bacteria > Pseudomonadati > Pseudomonadota > Betaproteobacteria > Burkholderiales > Burkholderiaceae > Paraburkholderia > Paraburkholderia sp. BR14320. Next base: position 53,896 of record NZ_JBFPKG010000042.1, on the reverse strand, counting down.
AGGGCGGAACTCGCGCGCAGGGAAGTGGCGTACCGTGGGGACAGCCCCCCGGCGGCAGTGCAGGGCAAGACGGTGATCGTGGTCGACGACGGCATCGCGACGGGGGCCTCGATGCATGCGGCGATCGAGGCGCTCCGTGGCAGACATCCTGCCCGGATCGTGGTGGCGGTCCCGGTGTCGCAATCCGATGCGGCGATGTCATTCGAAGGAATCGCGGACGCGTTCGTCAGCGTATTGCAGCCGGACCTGCTGATGGGGATCAGCGGGTTCTATGTGAATTTCGACCAGACGACCGATGAAGAAGTCCGCGCGTGTCTCGCTGCGGCGCGCGGTTGGGAGCCCGAGCAGAGCTCGGACTCAGTCGGGTGACGGTGCAGCGAACGGATACACGGCGGCAGGCCGTGTCGAACCTGGGGCATGTATCGTGAATTCAGGAACCATTTGTACGCGGGACGTCACCGCCTGCCGACGGCAAGCGACGATTCTCGAGGCCGCGCAGCTGATGCGCGAACAGCATGTCGGCGACCTCGTGGTGGTGGAGACGATCGGCGGACACAGCGTGCCTGTCGGGATGCTGACCGATCGCGACATCGTGCTGGCGATCGTGGCCAAGCAGGCCAGCCCCGAGAAGATCTTCGTGAACGACGTGATGTCGTCACCGCCCGCGCTCGTCGCCGAGGGGGACGATCTCTGGCTTGCCGCCTCGCGCATGCGTCTGAACGGCGTGCGGCGCCTGCCGGTCGTGGACAGCGCTGGCGCGCTTACCGGCATCGTGTCGCTCGACGATCTGCTCGAGGCGCTGGCTGGACTTCTGACCGAGCTATCGCTGGTGACGGATCGCCAGCCCCACATCGAAGAGAAGAACCGCGCGTGACGCCGACCCGATGCACGCATTGACCCGGATCAACATCCGCGCGGCGAGGCGCCGTAGGCTTGTAAGTGGAACGCCGGTCGGACAGCGGCCAGCAGGACGACGCGATTGACCGGATGCGATTCGACTGTCTTGATCGAAGGCACCGCAAATCATGGAAGACGCACTCGAAAGGCGCGCGCTGCTGCTTCATCTGGGGCGCGTGATGCAATTGATCGTTCGGCTCGACGATATGGCGCCGGGCGCGGCAACCATTGGCGAGCTGATCGCGCGATACCCGATTCTCGATGACGAGCCGCTGCTCGCGCAGCTGCGCCCCGATATGCCCGTGGACGCGTTCAGAACCCGTGCGCTTCACGCCTTCTGCCTGTGGCCGCAACAGTTGCTTGACAACCCGCTCGACCGGGAGGCGCTGGCTGCATCCGTGCGCGCGTCCCTGTTCAGTGACCATCCGCGGGGTTGGCGTGCCTACGTGGTCGGCTTGCGCCGCGACATCGCGTGGTTCGACGCGAAGCCGGCTAAGCGGCGCGCTTCGCGTGGCGTCGCGGACGTGGCGCCGTCGCTTCCGGACGACGGCCCGCCGGCACTCGACGCGCCGGCTGGCCGAGGCATCGCGACGGACATCGAGCGCGGCTTCGGCGCCGCGGGTCATCCGATTGAAAGCGTGGAAGGGGCGAAACGGCTAGACGAAGGCCGCGCCGACGAGCAACGGGGCGCGCAGTGAGACTAGTGCTCAGGCATCGTCGACTGTCGGGAGATGACGTGTCGATGGCTCATGTTCCGAGCGACACGTACAAGAGCACGATAGGTGCCTTCGAACCATTCGGCGTCGCCGAGCGTAATGGCGCGCCGTAGGTGCAGCGAAAATCGACGAATCTCGACCATTGGAAGCGCACGCCGGCGCCGACGCCCGCGAGCAGACCGGGATTGTTCTCCGCTGGCTGATCGATGGTGGTCCATACGCGGCCGGCATCGAAAAACACAAAGGGTTGCACGACTGCGTTGCTCGCGCCGAGAGCGATCGCAGGCGTGCGCACCTCGGTCTGGATGTTCCAGCCGCGATCGCCGAGCGTCACGTACGGGTCGTAGCCTCGCACACTGGACTCCCCGCCGAGCCCCATCTCCTCGCTCGGCAATAACGTGTTCGGCGTCCACTGCAACGTTCCGTTCGTGACCAGTGTGAAGCCCGCCCCAAGCGCGGTGGCGCGCGACGCAGTCAACTGCATATAGATGTAGCGGGCCGTCGCGCCCTGCCGCGCGGCGTTGAATGCCGCGTCCTGGTTGCTGCCATCCCATCCACCCGGACTGGCGACGAGTGTCGCCGCGGCATGCGCCGTGCCCGCCTCGGTCGGTTTGCTGATGTTGTAAGCCAACACGAACTGATGGATGTGCGTGTTCGAGTTGAAAACCTGGGAGCCGCCGAATTCCAGATCGTTGTTGCTCCGCTTGAAGTCGTATCCGATCTGGACGAGCTGGGTCGTGTCCGTGATCGTCGGCAGTCGCAAGTCATAACGGAAGCTAAGCTGCGCGGAAATGCCCGTTTGCCCATACGTGTCGGGCAGGCGTGGCGTGCTCTGCGCGTACACGCCGAACAACTCGATCGTGTCGAGCCAGGGCAGCGGCGCTGCGTAGTTCAGCGCGTGCGCGGTGAAGCGGGCGCGGTTCGGGCGGCCTTCGATATCCGGATTGCCGCTGAAAAAATCGTTGCTGGCCGTGAATTGATAGGCGATCTGCTGATCGAGCCCGAACAGGTTGCCGTAGCCGATGCCCGCAAAGAACCGGTCACGGCCGAGGTCCGGCACGCCTTGATTGTCGTAACCCGCGCTGACCCGAAACGGCAGACGGTCTTCGGTTTGCAGCACGACGTCGGTCGTGTCCGCTGCTTCACCGGGTGCAAACACTGCATCGACCCGTCGATAAGGATTCGCGTTCAGCACAGCGAGTCCCTTCGAGACCGTCGCTTGCGGGATCGGTGCGCCGGGTTCGAGCGGCATTTCACGTTCGAGAAGCCTGCTCGAAAAGTAGCTGTTGCCGCTGGCATGAACCCGCCCGAGCTTGAACTCCGCAACGGCGATACGCACGACCCCCGAGCTGACGTCCTGTTCCGGCACGTAGACGTCGACGAGTGGCTTTCCCGCCGCCCGATACCGCGCGACCACCGCGCGGCGAATTTCGGCGAGGCGGCCGAAAGTCAGCGGCTTGTCCAGGTCCGTGGCGAAGCTCTCCAGGAACGCGTCGTCGAGTACGGGCAGTCCTTGCGCGACGATGCGTTGTTGCTGCGTCGGTGATGCCGTCGCGTGCTCACCGGCCGGTTCGAAGACGAGCCCGGCAAGCCGCTCGACTGCGATCCGTGCGGAGTCCGCCTGGCTTTCCGGGGAGGAGGGCGGCGGCGCGCTTCGCGGCGCCTGCGGGGCGGGTTGAGGCGCGACATCGCGCCATGCCTGTGCCGCTGCGGGCGAGGTCTGCATGATGGCCGCAACGCACGACGCGATCATCAGGACAGCAGTGCAGTCGGCGGATCGCGGTTTCATCGATCGTCTGGCTGCAAAGCGCTGAACCCAGTGACAGCGGACTGCGGCGACCAGGCGCGCGCGTCGCGCTGCAAGCGATGCCATCGCGCATGTAATACGAGCCTGCCGTTGTTCATCGCGATACCTGTTGACGGGTGTGGTGCATCGAATGCGGAGCCGCGCGTCGAAATCATTCTAGTCGAACCGTCTGGCGCGAAATTCCAAAAGAATCGGGAATCCTCTGAATGCCGCCAGCTACTTCCTGCCGCGTCTTGGGTATGCAGGAGACATTCAGTAAGGGTATCCACCATGTGTAACTGCTGCTGATCTTGTCCTTACTCTTCCAGACTTGTCATGCAACTATTCGTGTTTCCAGGCCATCGTTGCACAAGGTCCAGTCGCGTTCGACTACAACGGTCCGGCGCCTGCGCCGACCGTCCCGGCAATCACCGGAGTGACGATTTCCAACTGTGATTTCGGCACGCCCGCTGCCGCGGGGCCTGCTAGCGCCAGCACGCCGGGACCGATCTACCTCTACAACGTGCACGACATCACGTTGCAGAACGTGGTCATCGCTGGGCAGACGCTCAATCAGACGCTGTCGGATCCGCGTTAAAGGCGACGCGCCAAAGAGCGGCGAGGCGCCGCTCTTTGGCGTCGCAAAGCCGAAGTGAAGCCGTCGCGTGCGGGGCTCTCACGACGCGGTGTTCTGCAACTCGTGCGACTCGCCGAGCAGACTCGCCGCGTAGGCTGGAACATTCGCCGCTGGCAGTGGCGCGGCGAAGTAGTATCCCTGAACGATCTCGCAGCCGGCCTCGGCAAGAAAAGCCAGTTGCTCCGCTCGTTCGACGCCTTCCGCGACGACTTCGAAACGCAGGTTGCGGGCAAGTGCGATGATCGCACCGATGATCGTCTCATCCGCACGACTGCTGCCAATGCCGCGGATGAACGACATGTCGATCTTCAGACGGTCGGCGTGGAAGCTGCGCAGATAAGCCAGGCTCGAGTAACCGGCGCCAAAGTCGTCGATCGCTATGGACACGCCAATGTCGTGCAGCGCGCGCAGCGTGGGCAGGGCGCCAGGGGCAACCAGGCCTCCTTCGGTAATCTCCAGTTCCAGCCGGTCCGCGGCCAATTGCGACGCGGCCAGAGCACGGCGCACGACTGCGCCGAAATCGCTCAACGTAAGCTGGCTCGGCGACACGTTGACCGACATGCGCAGCCCCGGCAGCACTTCTTCCCAGCGCTTTGCCTGTGCACAGGCAGTTTGCAGCACCCATTCTCCGATTGGCGCGATCAAACCGATGTCTTCGGCCAAGGGGACGAACGTCGTCGGGCTGACCGTGCCGAAGTCCGCGTCGTGCCATCGGATCAGCGCCTCGACTCCGCTCAGCCGGTAACTGCGTATGTCCACTTGCGGCTGGTACACCAGCTCGAAGCCGTTCTGCTCGACGGCATTGCGCAGCTTGTGAGATAGCGCGATGCGCTGAGCCGCTTCATGTGCGAGCGAAGGCGCAAATCGCTCGACGCCGTTACGCCCGCCTGCCTTGACGCGATACATCGCGAGGTCGGCGTGTTTCAGCAGGGTTTCGCAGTCTGTGCCGTCCTGCGGATAGCAACTGACCCCAACGCTCATCCGGACCCGCAGTTGCATGTCGTCGATTTGCACCGGCTCGTCCAGCGTTTGCGTCACGCGCGCCAACAGCGCGCAGAGTTCGGCATCGCCGGTTGAACCCTTCAGCATCGTCACGAACTCGTCGCCGCCATAGCGGGTGACCACGCCATCCGATCCGACCGAGGCCGACAGCCGCCGCGCAACTTCCTGCAACAGGCGATCGCCGGCGCCGTGGCCCAGGCTGTCGTTGATGTCCTTGAAATGATCGAGGTCGATGAACAGCAGCGCGAACTCGTGACCCTCGAAGATCGCCGTGTCGATCAATTCACGCAGCGTCACGCGGTTCGGCAAGTCCGTCAGCGCATCGCGGCGCGCCTGCCTGACCAGCAGATCCCGCGACTCGATGAGCTCCGTCAGGTCGCTCACCACGCTGATGTGATGCGTCACCTTTTCCGACTCGTCGCTTACCTGTGCAACGTAGAGCTGATACCAGAACTCCGTTCCGTTCGCGCGACGGCTTTTCGTCAGCGTGGTGGCCTCGCGTTTCCCGGCAATCGCCGTACCGATCTGTTGCCACAATCCGGGTGTTTCCGGCCGCGCTGAGTGATCGCCTGCATTCTGCGGGCGCGCATAGCCAGTTATTTTCTCGAATGCCGGGTTCGCGTATTCGACCACGTCGCCGCTCGGATCGGGTCGCGTGATGAGCACGCCGTTGCCGATCGCGTCGAGTGCACGGCTTCGCAGCAATAGCGCGAGTTCGGCATTCTTTCGCTCCGTGACGTCGACGGCCGTGATGAAGCACGCTCGATGACGGCCATAGGTGAGGAAGTGGTACGACAGTTCGACGTAGACGGGCGTGCCGTCGCTGTGCCGATGCCGGCATACACCGGCCGAGCCGCTGGTGGTGGCCGCAGCCAGCTGCGCGTGCAGATCGCGCAGAAATGACGGCAGGTCGGCTTGCGCATACAGGGCGGCCATGTCGAGCGAGCATAGCTGACGGCGCGTGCGTCCGTACTGGGATGCGGCGGCGCGGTTCGCAGCGAGAATCGATAGCGTCTCGACGTCGAAAATCAACATCGGCAGTGGATGATGATCGAAGTACTGACGGAACCGGCGCTCGCTTTCTGATGCGATGACGCGCGCGCTTTGCCGCGCGAGACGGGCGCGATAGTGAGCAATCAATGCATAGCAAAAGAGAAAACAGGCCGCCAGCGCCGTGGTCGCAAGCACGGTCCGTTCTATCACCAGGTGGCGCGTCGCGCTGTCGGATGCAGCCCTCAGGGAAGCGGTCTGCGCGTCGCGGAGGGTCACCAGCTCGGTGACGATGTTCGCCAGCATGCGGTTCGCTGCGAGCAGCTCGGGGCTGTCCACCGAGGCGTGGCCATCCGCGACGTGCGCACGTACCGCGATGTCGGCCAGAAGCCACGCCCAGCCGGCCGTCTCACCGCGCAGACGCCGTACCGCCAGTTGGCTTCGCGGGTCGCTCGCGTAACTTTGTTCCAGCCGGTCGAAGCAGGTGGCGGCCAGCACGACACGCTGCACCGGCCACGCGAAGGATGCCACCCGTGCACTGTCGAGCCCCACCAGGAAGTCGGCGTTCGCCTGAATATGCACTGCTTGCAGCGTTTCGATGTCATCGCGGGCACGCAGCGCGTGAATGCGCTCTGCAACGGACCGCTCGTGCCATATCAGCGTGTAACCAATGCCGACAGCGAAAATGACGAGGCCGGTCAACACCAGTGCGACGGTGATGATCAGTTGCCGGTCGACGCCATGTCGCCGCCTCCACCGGCCTATGACGCCAGCGATGCCGAAGCTTGAAATATATTGCATCGATTCAGAATCAGCGCGCGTGAGTGCAGAACATTGATACTCGACGGCGGCATGGCTGTGCGTCAGCATCTTTTACCGGTTATTGCGCGCGGTAACCGGGCTATTGTCTCCTCAGTGAAGGTATCGGCAGCGAGACGAAGAACTTGAGAATCAAGCTGCTTCGGCCGTAGTTTCGACGACCGGCCGTTCGACGGAGAACGTTCAACAGTCACCAGAGAAAAACGCGCAGAGTTTGAGCGTAGAATCCATTCTCGAATCCAGCATGCCAGCGTACGGCCTGTGCTAGTGCCTGGCGTTCGTCGAAGGTCGGATAGGGGAGACGCTATTGTGAAAAGCTCTGCCACCAGCTACGGTTCGATTGCCCAATTCCTTCACTGGTGCACGGCGATAGTCGTGCTCGTAACGTTCATGTATGGGCCCGGCGGACATGAGCAGCGCGTTTATTCTGCGGCGCACGATTTCGACCGGCAATTGCACGAGACCTTGGGTCTATGCGTGTTCGCGCTCACCCTCATCCGCCTGCTGTGGCGGGCGTTCGACACCCAACCTGAGACACCTCCGATGTCTCGCTGGATGGCTGTTCTGGCAACAACCGTTCAGTGGTTGCTGTATCTGCTTCTCCTCGCCTTACCGCTTACCGCCATCTCGGGCGCGTGGCTCGAAGGGCATCCTCTGACGCTCATCGGTGGTCACGAGATTCCGTCTTTACTCAGTACATCGCATGCAGCAGGCTCAGCCATCTCATCGCTTCACACATGGCTCGGCGACGCCATTATGTGGCTTGCAGGGTTCCACGCATTCGCGGCTATTGTTCATCATGTCCTCCTTAAAGACGACGTCCTGGTCGGCATGCTTCCGCGCTGGTTTCCGACCGGACGGGCGCGTACTGGCCGATAAGCCCGATGGCAAGACTGCCCGTTTAGCGGTCCACAGCGGGATCGGCCGCCGCCTCAGCCTCTGCGGGAAACGCCTCCATGAAGGCAGCAACGGCTCGAATGTCCCGATCCGACAAGTTGTCGGAGATAGTCTTCATCACTTCGCCACGCGGGCGTAGCCCGGCGCTCCGGAACACCAGGATCTGTTTTTCAACGTAATCCGCGTACTGTCCGGCGAGGCGAGGAAATCCCCCTGTCCCTTCTCCATGCTGGCCGTGACAGGTACTGCATGCCGGTACGCCTTTGTCCGGAATGCCCAACAAAAAGATCGTCCTGCCCGAATCGATGAGCCGATGATCGGCCGTCGCTCGTGGTACCGGAGGCGGCTGGCTGGAGAAGTACGCGGCGAGTTGCTCGATTTGCGTTTCACTCAGATGCGTGAAGCCCCACATGAATCTTCTGGCATTCGGGTCGCTTCGCACATGAGCCTTGAAGTCCGTTAGCTGATTGACGAGGTATTCCCGTGGTTGGCCCGCGAGTTTCGGAAACGTGGGAGATACCGAAACGCCATTTACGCTATGGCAATTCGAACACACCTGCAATGCGATCGTCCTTCCGGCGACGGCGGGATTGTCGATCTGTCTGGACTGCTCCAGGTTGTGGCAGCCGGTTGCGCCGAGCGATAGCGCGACGAGGATCAATCGCGCACGTGGCCAGCGGCACGTTGAATCCTCAATGGAATGCGCGGGATGTTTCATCGATGGGCCTTCTAAAAAACGTGAGCCGATACCGTCACCAGTACGCGGCCCAGAGGTATAGAAACAGCGTGTCGTTGTCGCTTGCATTGCGTCCATGGCCGTCGTAATTCGACCGTGCGCCGAGGTATTTGGTGAAATGCGTGTATTGAAGACCGACGCGGATGTTCTGCACAGGAATCCAGAAGATCTCGGGCATCCACCCTTGCGTGGCCGGCGACGAGTTCGCGCTGCTGGCGTACGCCACGCTATCCGTGGTGCCGGTCACGTTGAAGAACGAAAGGCTCACGCCATATTTGGCCTGATAGATGTACGAGGCTTTCAGGCGTAAGGAATTCAGATTCGCTGACTGGCTGTTGCCAAACACGAAGTTATTCGGGTCGCTGATGTTTTCATGGATGTAGCGCGCCTGTGCGGTAACGGTGTTCGGCTCGAGGATGTACTGATACTGCGCATCCACACCGATGTCGCGATAGCGGGTGACGCCCTGGGTGAAGATCGGCATCGAGTTCGCGTCGTTCGGATAGACGTTCGCATTGATGCCGAAGGTCCCCACCATGACGTTGTGCGGACCCCACTCATGAGTCAGGGCCAGACGCCAGTACGGATTTTGACCCTTCAGATAGATCTGCGGGTGGTTGGGGTCGCCGGCCTTGTTGCCCTTGCTCATGAACGACCAGATGCCATCAGCGGTGCTATACAGCGACACCTCCGCATAGACTGTCCGGTTCCAGTACAGGTAGCCGCCCGCACCCACGACCTGCTGCGCGAGCGTGCCTTCGAGGATCGGCAGAAACTGGGGTGAGCCGACCGTGCTGATCGAAGAGGAAATGTACGGGTAACTCCATGCCGGAGAACTGTTCCACACATCCTGCACGGTCGGATTGTTGTGCAGGGTGGTGCCGAGAATCAGGTCGCTGGCGTTCCCGATGATCCTGTCCACATAACGGAAATCCATGTTGTCCGATGCCCAGTGGCCGATCCAGTGTCCGTCGCTTCCCTGATGGTCGTAGTTCGAGTAGGTGAATTGCGTGAACGCACCGATCCTGTCGGTGATCTTGCCGGCGAGGAAGATGCTGGCTGAATCGAATATCGGCAGACCGTCTTTGGGCGACACGATATTGCCGCTGGCATCGTGGTTGAGCCTCGTCCTGGTCATGTCGAGCATCGCCATCACGGCGATTGGAACCGTACGTTCGCCGAAGGTATAGCCATTGAGCTTGAACATTCGGCCGTACGGCGTCAGTTCAGGAAACTGTCCGCCCGCGTGACACGCGACGCAGCTTTGCCCTGTTTGACGGGCGAATATAGGCAGCGCTCGAACGACTGGAGCAACCACCAGGCAAAGCACGGCGAGCGCCAGCATCCAGATGGGACCCGTCAGCCGATGGGCGGCATCATCGCCTGCAAATGCCTTTGACATGTCCGTCTCCCCGACGGCCAGTTCCGCATTCGGTCATGCGCAGCGCGCACGAACCCCTGCCCACTGCGGAAACTGGGCGACAGCATCGCACTTCGCGCTCGGCATGACCGGCGTCGCGTTTACATCGGCGTAGTGGGGCAAGCTGATGCCGCGTTGCGGTTGATGCTTGCCTGCGCGGAGCGCTTTCTCCAGACTCCAGAACGAGCGCGCACGCCGATTTATTCCCGCGCATGCGCTTGAACGCGCAAGGCGGGAGATCGAGAGGGACCTTGTTGAGTTGCCGCGGCTTTGGCTATACGCGATCGCTAGATCTTCATGCGCTGTAGAACGCGGTCGCCGGAGACGAACTGATGAAACATTGCCGCAGCGATATGCAGGCAGATGACACCGAACAGCACCCACGCGAGAACGCCGTGCACATCGCCCATCGCATGCCCGAACGAGGAGCCCGGTGCCGACAGTGAAGGCAACGAAACAAGGCCGCCGAGGCGGACCGTCCACGTGCGCGACGAAGCGTTGATCCAGCCGAGCAGCGGCACCAGCACGAGCAGCACGTACAGCGCAAGGTGGGTGACTTTTGAAGCGACGCGAAACAGCGGCGGCAGATTGTCCGGCGGCGACGGGTGAGTCACGCGCCACAGCACCCGCAACACCATCGCGGCGAGCAATGCGGTGCCGACGCCAAGGTGCCAGGCGATTTCACCGTCCGGCACCGTATCGCGGTGCACGTCCGGCATCGTCCAGCCGATCACGAACTGCGCGGCAACCAGCCCGACGACGAGCCAATGGAGCAAACGTGCGACGATGTCATAGCGGTGTTCAGTCGAGACTTGCATAGGGGGCGCCTGTGAGTTGGTTTCTGGTGAAACAGATCGTACACTGCCGCGCCTTAAGCTCAGGTTAAGAACCCGTCGCCAAGGCCGTCTGCCTGCGCCGTTCGAATAACTCGAAGATGGCCATTCCCGCGATCATCGCGGCCACGAACACCCACGCTTTGGCCGACCCGAGCCCGAGCGCGACGAGCGCGGGGCCGGGACAGAACCCGGCAATTCCCCAACCGACGCCGAACGCGGCACTGCCCAGCACCAGTCTTGCCGTGACGTGGGTCGACGTGGGAATCCGCATCGGCGATCCGAGCAGCGACTTGTCGCGGCGCTTGGCGATCGCGAAACCGATTGCCGCGACGGCCACCGCGCCCATCATCACGAACGCGAGCGACGGGTCCCAGCGTCCGGCGATATCGAGGAAGCCCTGCACTTTCGCAGGGTTGGCCATGCCCGACAACAGCAGGCCGATGCCGAACATCAGCCCGCATAGGAATGAAACAGCTGTTGCCATCTTAGGCTCCGAGAAGATGTCGAATGATATAGACGGTGACGAAGCCGGCCGCCATGAACGTCGCCGTCGCGACGAGCGAGCGCGTGGCGCCGCGTGAAATGCCGCACACGCCGTGTCCGCTCGTGCAGCCGCTGCCGTAGCGGGTGCCGATGCCGACCAGCAAGCCGGCCGCGATCACGGCGGGCCACGATGCGTCGACGGTGATCGCGACGGGCGCATCGACCGCGCGCGCGATCAGCGCCGCAACGATCAGCCCGGCAACGAAGGCGACGCGCCATGCGCCGTCGCGCTTCGTCCAGCGCAGCAGGCCGCCGACTATCCCGCTGATTCCGGCGATGCGGCCCAGCAAAAGCACCATCGCCGCAGCCGCGACGCCGATCAGCAGGCCTCCGCACAGGGAGGCGATCGGGGTGAAATGGTCGAAATCTATCATCGTTCGCTCTGTTTGATTGTTGGGTGGGTTGCGGCAGCGCTTACATCTGCGCCGCTTTGACCAGCAGGCCGAGCGCCACGCACACGAGGATGCTCGCAAAGCCCAACTGCACATGATGGGCGGCGATGTGATGCGACGCGAGCCGTCCGCTGAGCATACCGGCGGCGGTGGCGCCAGTGAACCACAACGCGACTTCGAGTGGAAGTGTCGCGCCGTGCGTGGCCGTCGCGAGAACGCCGCCACTGCCGACGAGCGCGATCACCATCAGCGAGGTCGCGACGATGCCGTGCATCGACACGTCAGTCAGCTTGCGCATCATCGGCACGATGATGAAGCCGCCGCCGACACCGAGCATACCGGTCATCAATCCGGTCAGCGAACCGGTGGCCGCGAGTGCGGCTGCGGTCGGCCAGGTCCAGCGAAAACGGCCGGTGGCCGGGTCGACATGCGCGACGCACATCGACGATTGCGGCTCGCGCGACGTGCGGCGCGCGCGCGTCTGACGCAGCAGCCGGAACGCGACGACCAGCATCACCGCGGCGAACAGCGCGAGCAACACGCGGTGCGGCAACGCATGCGCGAGGCGCGCGCCGGCGGCGGTGGCGGGCACCCCCGCGGCGGCCATCAGCAGCGCGGCGCGATAGCGGACGAGCCGCTTGCGAAACGCCTCGAGCGCGCCCACCGCTGCGCTGCCGGCCACCGCGACGAGCGCGACCGGCGTGGCCTGCTGCAGCGGCCAGCCCATGCCGAACACGAGCGCGGGCACGGCAAGAATGCCGCCGCCGGCGCCGGTCAGCCCGAGAGTGGCGCCCACCAGCGCGCCGAGAACGAGAGACAACAGCATCGAAGACCCCGTGAGCAGTGCGTGCCGGCGCTCAGTCCGCCAGTTGCGGATTAGCGAGCCATTCGCGTCCCTTCAGCATGCCGCGCCAGTAGAGCGGCGGCAGGATCCGCTCTTTCAGCAGCCACGCGAGCCGCGATGGCTTTTTGCCGTCGATGAGCCACGCCGGAAACGTCGGCGCGACCTTGCCGCCATACAGAAACTCGGCGAGCACGATCTTTCCGCGCTCGACGGTGAGCGGGCAGGAGCCGTAGCCGTCGTAGATCGCGACGCCGCTCGCCGCGCCCAGCGAGGCGAGCACGTTGTGCGCGACGACCGGCGCCTGCTTGCGCGCGGCGGCGGCGGTCTTCGCGTTGGACGTGTTGGTCGCATCGCCGAGTCCGAAGATGTTTTCGTGGCGCTTATGCTGCAACGTGGCCTGATCGACGTCGAGCCAGCCGGACGCATCCGCGAGCGCGCTGTCGCGGATGAAGTCGGGCGCCTTTTGCGGCGGCACGGCGTGCAGCATGTCGAAGCCGGTCTCGAAGGTTTCCTTGCTGCCGTCGGCTAGCGTATGCGTGAATCTCGCCATCTTTGCGTCGCCATCGACCGCACTCAGCGTGGAGCCGAAGTTCAGCGCGATGCCGTAACGCTCGACGTATTGCATCAACGCGGGCACGTAGTCGGCGACGCCGAACAGCGCCGCGCCGGCGTTACGAAACTCGACGCCGATATGTTGCAGCCGCCCGCTGCGGCGCCAGTGATCGCACGCGAGATACATCGCTTTCTGCGGCGCGCCGGCGCATTTGATCGGCATCGGCGGCTGCGTGAAAATGGCTCGACCCGTTTCGAGCTGCTGCGTCACCTTCCACGTGTACGGCGCGAGGTCGTAGCGGTAATTGGACGTGACGCCGTTGCGCCCGAGCGTGTCGACGAGGCCGTCGATCGCGTTCCAGTCGAGTTTGAGGCCGGGGCACACCACCAGCTGGCGGTATTCGACGGCGCGCGAGCCGTCGAGAATCACGAGGTTTTGCGCCGGCTCGAAGTGCGTGACGGCAGCCTTGATCCACTTCACGTTCGCGGGCAGCACGCTGGAAATCGGACGGGCCGTCGTTTCCGGGTGGAATACGCCGGCGCCTACCATCGTCCAGCCCGGCTGGTAATAGTGCGTGTCGGCGGGATCGATGACCGCGATGTCGAGATCGGGGCTGCGCGTAAGCAGGCTCGACGCCGTTGCGATACCGGCCGCGCCGGCGCCGACGATCACCACGTCGTGCCGGTGCGTCGGCCGCATCCGTTGCGATGCGGCGGCGAGCGTGTCGGCCGCTGGGTTCGAAGGGTCCGTGAGTTTCGTGTTGCGCATGTAGGGTCCTCTTGTTTGTTCCAGGCCGCCGCGCTCACAGCGCATCGACCGGTACCTTGATGTACGACACGCCATCGCTTTCGGGCGGCGGCAGGTGGCCCGCTCGCATGTTGACCTGCACCGACGGCAGGATCAGCGTGGGCATCGTGAGCGTGGCGTCGCGGGCCGTGCGCATCGCGATGAACGACGCTTCGTCGATGCCGTCGCGGACGTGGATGTTCTGCTCGCGCTGCTCGGCCACCGTGGTCTCGAACAGCAGCGGCCGGCCGCCCGGCTGGTAGTCGTGGCACAGATACAGGCGGGTTTGCGGCGCGAGACCGAGGATGCGCTGAATCGAGCGATACAGCGCTGACGCATCGCCGCCCGGAAAATCGCAGCGCGCGGTGCCGTAGTCGGGCGTGAACAGCGTGTCGCCGACGAACGCGGCTTCTTCGCTGCCGTCGCTCGCGACATAGGTCACGCAGGCGGGCGTGTGGCCTGGCGTGTGCATCACGCGCACGGACAGATCGCCGACGTTGAACGTCTCGTCGTTGTCGAACAGGCGATCGAACTGCGAGCCATCGGTGCGAAACCCGGGACCCGCGTTGAACAGCTTGCCGAACACGGCTTGCACGCGCGTCACCTGCGCGCCGATTGCGATCTGACCGCCGAGCCGCGCTTTCAGATAGGGCGCGGCCGACAGGTGATCGGCGTGCACGTGGGTTTCGAGTATCCATTGCACGCGCGCGCCGAGCGACTCCACGCGCGCGGCGAGGCGATCCGCGGTTGCGGTGCAGGTGCGTCCCGACTTCGGGTCGTAGTCGAGCACGGTGTCGATCAATGCGCAATTCCTCGTGCCTGCATCCATCAGCAGATAGCTGACGGTCGATGTCGCAGGATCGAAGAAGCCCTCGACGGCGAGCTTGCCGGTTGCCATTTCGGTGGTTCCTCACGATAGCGGACTAAGCCAGTCCGAGGCGCCCACCAATGCAGGAGTCGTGCCACCAAGCCGCAGCGTCACGGCCCTCGGTTGTAATGCACTGATTTTTAGAGGTTTATCGCGCGCGATATGGCGAATTGAAGAGGCGTCTGCACGACGCTCGGCCTCACCCGTGGCAAAGAGTCACTGCCATTTGGCAGTCGTGGCAGAAATGGCAGTTCCGGCGTATATTGCGGCAGCCAAGGAGTAATCACGATGATCCCGCCCGACATTGCGCCGCCCCCTTCGACCGAGCTTCCGTCGCAATCCCCTGGCGCGTCTGACGGCGTGCCCACGGTGGTACCCGACGTGAGCACGCTCGTGTCATATCTGGAGCACGATCCGCAACCGGCGATCGTGCTCGATCCGCACTATCAGATTCTGGCCGCGAACAGCGCCTATCAGCGCCAGTTCGGCGTCGAAGGCCAGGCGCACATCGGCCGCCGCTGCTATCAGGTTTCGCATCACTACGACGTGCCGTGCGATCAGGCGGGCGAGCACTGCCCGATGAAACGCGCGACGGAAAATCGCAGCGCGGATCGCGTGCTGCATATCCATCACACACCGAGAGGCCCGGAGCACGTCGACGTCGAGTTGCGGCCGATCTTCGACCGCCACGCGCGCATCGTCGCCTATGTCGAGCGTCTCGCCACGGTCAGGAGCGCGTCCGCGCGGCCAAGCTCCGAAGGTCTGGTCGGGCGCGCGCCGGCGTTCAACGAGGCGATTTCTGCTTTGCAGCGCGTCGCGCCTTCGATGCTGCCCGTTCTGCTGCTCGGCGAATCGGGCACCGGCAAGGAGCTGTTCGCGCATGCGCTGCATGAGGCGAGCAGCCGCGCCCAGGGGCCGTTCGTCGTGGTGGATTGCTCGGGCATTACCGAGACGCTGTTCGAAAGCGAGTTGTTCGGCTTCGAGAAGGGCGCGTTCACCGGCGCGACGAGCCGTAAGCAGGGTCTCGTCGAAACCGCGCAGGGCGGCACGCTGTTTCTCGATGAAATCGGCGACGTGCCGCTATCCATTCAGGTGAAGCTGTTGCGGCTGATCGAAACGGGCACCTTCAGGCGCGTGGGCAGTACCGATATGCTGCGTGCCGACTTCCGGCTCGTCGCGGCCACGCACAAGCCGCTCGAGCGGATGGTCGCGGACGGCCAGTTCCGCGCTGATCTGTATTTCCGGATCAGTGCGTTTCCGATTCATTTGCCCGCGGTGCGCGAGCGTGTCGACGACATCGCGCTGCTCGCGGATTCGATCCTGACGCGCATTGCGTCGACGCGAAGCGGGTCGTCGCATAAGGCGTCGATTTCGGCGGAGGCGTTGGCGCTGTTGGGTGCCTATGCGTGGCCCGGCAACATCCGCGAATTGCGCAACGTGCTCGAGCGCGCCAACCTGCTCGCCGACGGTGGTGTGATCCGCCCGGAACACTTGCCGGAGGCGGTCCGCGATAAGACTTCCGGCGCGGCGAAGGAATCGCTGGCCGTGGGTCCGGGCCTGCCGCGCAAGCTCACCGATGCGGAGCTCGCGAGCGCGGCGGCGCAATTCCGCGGGAAACGCAGTGAGCTTGCCGCGCAATTGGGTTTGAGCGAGCGCACGCTTTATCGCCGGCTTAAAGCGATCGCGGGCGGTGAGGGCGCCTAACCAAACCGGAGCGATGCTCGCAATGCCGGCCGGCTGTCGCCTCATCGTCACTCAGGGTTTCCTGACACGCGAATCAGGATCTCTAACCGTGGTTTTCCAGCCTGCGCTGAATGCGACACAACTTCCGCTCATAGATGATGACGTATCGGAATGCAATGTCGAATTGATGGGTCATGATGGGCTATCTGTCGGAGCGGGAGAACGTCGTCGAACAGATCGACTCGATATGTCTACGACTGTTCGACACGTGGTGCGAGGCGCGCAGCGTGAAATCGCTCGCATATTTGATGCACTGCTGGCCGCTGATCGACAGCACGCCTGCCGCGCTCAAACGGCTGGGCGAAACGATGCGCGAATTGCGTCGCAATCACGCGGAGCAGATCAACGAGTATGACTTTCGCGCGCTGTGCGAAGTAGCCGACCTGATCGACGAACTGACCGAGTCTCGCGCAGTCCGGCGGCTCACCGTGGTGGGAGGGCTGGCGGAATAGCGAACCGCAACGCAGCTAACAGCCCGGAAGAGCGGAGAAAATCGTGCGAGCGGCGTGCAGCGGCAGTGAGGCCGCGGCGCGGCTGTTTCATCGGTCGTTCCAGAGCCGGTGAGCGCGTGATGGACCAGGCTCTGGCATCGAGTGCAGAATAGGACACCCTGCAACTCGTTGAGCGGTCTCTCAAAGGGAACACCGCATCATGAGCCATTTCGCCACCCCGGTTGCGCAGACCGGCACCATTCTGATAGTCGACGATACGCCGGGCAATCTCGGCGTAGTCGTCGACAGTCTCGAAGCGCGAGGCATTCGCGTGCTGGTGGCGCTCGACGGTATCGAAGCGTTGGACCGCGCGGTCTTCTCTCAGCCCGATGTGATCCTGCTCGACGTGAAGATGCCGGGCATCGACGGCTTCGAGACCTGTCGACGCCTCAAGCTCGATGAGCGCACTCGCGATATTCCCGTCCTGTTCATGACATCGCTGACCGGCAACGAGGACCGCGTCGAAGGTTTTCTGGCGGGTGGCGTCGACTATGTGACCAAGCCGTTGCGCGTCGACGAGATGGTCGCGCGCGTCGGCGTGCATCTCGAACTGCGGGTGATGCACAAGCAGGTTCTCGCGCAAAACCGGCAACTGCTGGCGGAAGTCGCGATGCGCAAGGAAACGGAGGCTGCGTTATCGCAAGCGCGCGACGATCTCGAGCGGCGTGTCGCGTTGCGTACGGAAGAACTCGCGCGCGCCAACGTGTGCTTGCAGGCAAGCGAGGCGCGCTTTCGCGCGATTGTCGAAACGAGCCCGGTGCCGCTGTGCATCACGTCGATGCCTGATGGGCAGATCCTGTACACGAATCAGCCGCTGCGTGAACTCTTCGGCATGGACGAACACGTGTCCGTCAATATCGCGGATTTCTACGCCGACCGGGGGGAGCGCGAGCGTGTGATCGAGCATCTGCGCGCGGAGGGAAGCTTGCGCGATAGGGAGATACAGTTCCGGCGCGCGGACGATACACGGTTCTGGGCGATGGCGACGGCGCGCGTCGCGACTTACGACGATTCTCCCGCGATCTATGTCGGCCTGAACGACATTACGGGCCGCAAGCAGATGGAACAGGAACTCGTCGAATCGCGCGAGCAGCAGCGCGAACTGTCCGCGTATATGGAGGCGATTCGCGAGGAGGAGAGAAAGCGCATTGCGATGGAGATTCACGACGAACTGGGCCAATTGCTGACTGCGCTCAAGATGGACGTGTCGCTGCTCAAGATGCGCATAACGCACGACGCGGAAGCGTCGAAAAAAGCCGATGATATGCGTCAACTGGTCGAAGGCACGATCTCGATGGTGCGCAATGTCGCGAGCCATTTGCGGCCCGCCGCGCTCAACTTCGGCATCGTGTCCGCGCTCGAATGGCTTGTCGAGGAGTTCAACCGCCGCCATGCGATTGCGTGTGAATTGCGTATCGAAGGCGGTGACCCGGCGCTGTCCGACGCTCATGCGACGGCCCTGTTCCGCATCGCACAGGCGTCGCTGACGAACGTCGCGCGGCATGCCGACGCCACACATGTCGAGGTGACGCTCGTATCGACGGCGGCGAAGCTCTTACTGCAGGTGCGTGACGACGGCCGCGGCTTCGACCAGCAAGTCGTGAGGCGCGACTATTCATATGGCCTGCTCGGCATGAACGAGCGCGCGCGGCTGATCGGCGGATCGCTTTCGATCGAAACCGCGCCCGGCGCGGGCACGATGGTTTCGATTCACATTCCGCTCGATGCTGCTAGAACGTAAGACGAAGCGATTCCCGCTCCGCGGCGCAAATCTTCGGAGTTATTCTCCTTCCAGATATTGCTCGACGAAGTTGAGAATCGACTTGGACTGGTAAGCCTTCGCCAACCTGCAGAGGTGGTCCGCGAAGGGTCGATAGCGCTCGTCGAGCTCGGTCAAGTGCTGGGCATGTTGCGTAATGGCACGCATATCGCCGAGTCGCGCGAGGTAGTGCAGCGCTTGAATTTCCTCCGGCGGGGGCGCCTTCAAGTGGTCGGGAAGAGGCGCGGCGGCAGGTACAGCCGATGGGCCCGCTTCACTGACTTGTGCCTCTGAAGCTGCATCGATCCACTCGACATTCAGGAGCGCCGCGACGGCGGACAATAGCTGGCCGAAGTCGATCGGTTTGGCCAGAAAGGCATTTGCGCCGGCCTCCAGACTTTGCGCCGCGTCGGTTCTCGACGCGCGAGCGGAGACCGCGACGATCGGAAGATCCCGGAATTCGGCCATCTGGCGCAAGCGACGCGTGGCTTCGAGGCCGTCAGTCTCGGGCATGACCACATCCATCAGGACTAGCGCAGGATGCAGTGATTCGATTTTCTCCATCGCTTCAGATCCGTTAGCAGCTTCCGCCATGTCGAATCCGAGCGGACCGAGCATATCGACCATCACGGCGCGGTTCTCCGCCACGTCATCCACGACCAGGATAGTCTTGCGCGGCCCTTTGTAGCCGCTCACGATCCGTTCGGACACGGCGACAGCCGCGCAAGGCGCCACCACCTCGACGTCCAGCTCGATCGAAAACGTGCTGCCTATATCGCGGCGACTTTCGACATGGATCTCGCCTCCCATCAGGCGCACGAGTTGCCGGCTAATGGCTAGCCCGAGGCCCGTACCGCCAAAGCGATGACGGTCCTCGCTGACCTGCTCGAAAGGACTGAAGATTTCCTCCAGACGCCCTTGATCTATGCCGATGCCGGTGTCCCGGACTTCGAAACATAGTCGCGTCGGCGGGGTGAAAGCGACGCGCAGACGCACGGTTCCCTGCTCGGTAAATCTGATCGCGTTCGAGAGCAGGTTGAGCAACGCCTGGCGCAACCGTATTTCGTCCACCCGCACACACGCGGGCAGATCGGGCGGCATCTCGCAAGCGAAGGCCAGGCCTTTTTCCGTGGCCTTCACCCGTATCGTCTCGGCGATAAAGGAGACGAACTGTTCGAGCGGGACGTCGGACAAATTGAGTTCCATTCGCCCGGCCTCGATTTTGGCGATATCCAGGATGTCGTCGATGAGCGTAAGCAGGTGTTCGCCGCTGCGCTGAATGACTGCCAGTCCGTCGAGCTGGTGCTGATCGAGGGTCGTGTCGCGCTTGAGGATTTGCGCGTACCCGAGAATGCCGTTGAGCGGCGTGCGTAGCTCGTGGCTCATGTGCGCCAGGAACTCGCTCTTTGCCTGGTTGGCCGCATCGGCACGCTCCTTGGCAACGGCCAGCTCCGCTGTCCGCTCGCGAATCATGTCTTCGAGGTGCTCGCGATAGCGCCGCAACTCCGCTTCGGCATGCTTTTGCTCCGTGATATCACGTGAGATGCCGAGCAGGAACCGGGGCTCGCCGCGCACATCGACGATCGGGATCTTCATCGTGTGCAGGACGCGAAGTCCATGTCGCGTATGAACCGGCTCCTCCGGTATGTCGATCATTTGCCGCGACTCCAGCACCGCGCGATCCTTCAGCGTGAAGAAATTGGCCTCGTCGGCGGGAAACAGGTCATGGACGGAGCGGCCGAGGAGTTCCTCGCGCCGGTAGCCGAGAAGTTGCTCCGCCGCCCTGTTGAAGCGCACGAAATGCAAGGTCTCGGCCTCCTTGACGAAGACCGTGTCCGGGATGTTTTCGATGATGCTGTTAAGAAAGTTCTCGCTTTCCCGAAGCGCATCTTCGGCGTGCTGACGTTCGGCGATTTCGTCGGCCTGACCCGCTAGCGCCGTACTGAGTTCCGCCGTGCGCTGGGCGACGCGCGCCTCGAGTCCGGCGTTGAGCTCCTTTAGCGCCTGCTCGGCCTGGCGGCGTTGGCGTCGGTCTTCCAGGAACTGCTCGACAGCACGCGCCATATCGGCAATCTCGTCGCCGCCGTGCACGGGCACGCCGGCTTGCGTGTTCCCGGCATCGCCATGTCGCAGAAAATGGCTGACGCGGCGCAGGCGCGCCACGACATGGCGCCCGAGGAATTCGCGGGCGATGAGCCAGGTGAGCAACAGGCTGACAGCGAGTCCGCCGGCCACCCATTTGCGTGTGCGATCTGCGCGAGCGGCCAGATCCTGGACTGCTTCGCGGTATTCGCTCGTCAAGTCATCCGACTGCCGGTGCGCCGCGGCGGCGAGAGCGTCGGCCGCGCCGCGCAGATCCGCGTCGAGGCTGGCCAGCGACACACCCGCCGGTTGCGCCGCCGCCGAGGCACCCCGGCGGGCGAGCGCGGTCTCGCGCACTTGCGCCTCGATGTTGACGATGTTGCGAAAGCGTTGGCTCGACCGATAAAGTGTCAGCGGGTCGACACCAGGGTCTTCGCTCGTGGTCGCCGAGGCCAGCCGGTCGACCAGGCCGTCGAACGATGCCAACTGTTCGAGCACCTGCCGATGCGTGTCGCGCACCGCTTCGACCGTATCGTCGCTGGACAGCTGCAACGCGAGGCGTTCGATCGTCAGCGTGTGCTGCACCAGATCCTGCGCATCCACGAGGCGGGCGAGCCGCTCTTCGGCCAGCTGACGGATCGAGAAGGCCGAAGTGGCCAACGAATAGATCGACGTGGCGCCGACCACGACCACCAGCGCGGCCAGGCACGAGGCAACGAGCGCAAACTGGGCGGTCAGCGATTGTGGGAATGGCAGTTTCACGGGCGTTGCCAGATCCGACGATAAATGTCGCGATAGCCGTTGTCAGGATCGTAGAGCAGGCGATCGCCGCCGTCAGCGGCGATGTTGTCCGCCGTTACGAGATGCACGGGGCTCACGTAACCCGTCACGCCTTCTCCGGCGAACAGCCGGTTCAGTTCGTCGACCAACTGCCAGCCGTGCAGATTCAGGGGTTCGGCGACGGTCCCCGTCTGGAACGTACCGGTGCGGATGCGCAGGAAGGCGGACTCGCTGCCGTCGCCGGCCGACAGCATGATCATTGCGGCGTTTGGTATGCCCGCCTGCGTCAACACCGGCACGGCGTAGTCGAAGTAGATGTCGTTGATCCCGAGCGCACAGGTCCAGCGCGGGCCGTAACGCGCGAGCAGCGCGCGTGTCGCCTCTGGCACCAGCTTCTCGCTGCGCGAGATCGCCACGTCGCGCACTTCGAGCAGGGTACAGCCGCTGCACGCGCGAACCACAGCAGCCATTGCGTCCGCCTTTTCCTGTGCGATCCGAAAACCGGTATCCGTGAAGATGGCGACGCCCGCATGTCCGGCCGACTGCACGATGGCCGCGAGCGCGGTCACCCGCGCAACCTCGAGCGGGTCCGTCGAGACGTTCATCGCGACGGGCGTGCCCGGCACCGGTCCGGCCCGCCCCGCCACGTGCCAGCCGACGATCGGGATGTCGCTGTCGGCAAACGGCCGCAGTGCGGGGAGCAGCGCATATGCGTCGCCCCCGGCGAGGATCAGACCGTCCGGGTGGCCTGCCAGCGCATTGGCGAGCATCTTCAGACGGAGGTCGGTCGTACCGCCGGAATCGAAGATCTTGACGCGCCAGCCTATGACCTTGGCCGCCTCCAGCACACCATCGACCACCCCGAGGATGCCGCCGTTGCGCAAATCCTCGGCGACCACCGCGATACGTTTTCCGGATTGCGCGCGCGGGCCGTTGCGCGGCCCGCTCCAGGGTGCAGCGGGTCGCGAAGCGGCGTCGACCACTCGCTTCGCCATGGCCAGGAAGTCCGTCGCGGCGACCGGCGCTGCAGTCCTGGGGGCAGGCGATAAATCCTGCGCCGTGGCCGCCGACAGCTCGCACGCGCATGCCAATGCCAGAAGGAAGCCTCTCATGCTGTCCCTCCATGGGGCTCCGTCGAGCTCCATTGGTGTCGCCCAAGCCGCTCG
Source organism: Paraburkholderia sp. BR14320 (assembly GCF_040948665.1). Classification (NCBI taxonomy): domain Bacteria; kingdom Pseudomonadati; phylum Pseudomonadota; class Betaproteobacteria; order Burkholderiales; family Burkholderiaceae; genus Paraburkholderia; species Paraburkholderia sp. BR14320. Next base: position 31,153 of record NZ_JBFPKG010000042.1, on the reverse strand, counting down.
CGGAGCAGCTGCTGGTTAGCATATTACAACCGGGTTCCCGCGCGGCATGGGTCGTGCGCAGGTGCGCAACGTCACGCTGCCGCTGGACGTGTATGAACGGCGGGAAGTCTCGGCATCGACTTTCCCGCAGCTGCGACGAGCCTTGCGCGTCACGCGACGGCTGGCCCGCCTTCGGCAAAAGAGCGCGCGCCGGCTCGGGCCATCAAACCTCATGGCGTGTGCCGGGCTGCGCGACCGGCTCGCGCAGCCTGCGCCTTTGAGACGGCGTCGACAACATCGAATCGATATAGGTGTGCGCCCGATTTTCTCCATACCTGAACGCCTCCCGCTCAGTCAGAAAATCGAACTGTTCCGGAAAACTGACCACTTCCTGGTGCGGATTGCCGGGCAACGTCACGGTCCATGACACACGAAAACGGCGATATTTACCGCCGAGCCAATGCGTCTTCGATAGCGTGACGTTCACCTCGATATTGCAGCCGCGATACGGCGCATATTCCTGAATGGACATCGCTTTTCTCCCGCCAATGAACGGGTCGCGCCGTTCGGCCGCGACAAGTGCGCAGCCCATGGCTGTCTCCGTTATGCGTTTCGTATTGACGATGCACGTCGAGCAACGAGCGTTCCCGGCGAACCGCCGCGGCCGTAAGCGCGAGGCGGGCAGCAGCATGCGGAATGCGGAATGCTAGCGGGTTGGTACGGACCGACACGAAGGATCACAACGACCGGGCACGAGAACAGGCGCATACCGAAGCGCTGTGGTTGGGGAGCAGAGATGAGCGCGCAGGTGAATTGGACAAAGCACGCCGTTTGTCACGGCAATATTGTGATCATTGGATTAGGAAGCATCGCGAGTTCGCTGTTACCGATTCTTTTCAGACACATCGAGGTTTGCCCGGAACGCGTGACCGTGTTCTGCCCGCCCGGCAACGATACGACGATCGCTCGCGAATGCGGGCTGAGCGTCGTCGAGCAGGCGCTGTCGGAGAACAACTTCGAGGTGCTGCTCGCTGGCTACGTCAAAAGAGGCGACCTCGTGCTGAATCTGTCGGTGAACGTGTCGAGCGAATCGCTCGTGCGCTTCTGCTGGTCTCGTGGCGCGCTGTATCTCGACACATCCATCGAGCCATGGGAAGGGGAGTCGACCGATCCCGATCGTTCCGCCTCGAAGCGCAGCAACTATGCGCTTCGGGAAGCTTTGCTGGCCTTTCGCCTCGACAAGCGCGACGGTCCGACCGCCATTCTCACGCAAGGCGCTAACCCCGGACTGGCTTCGGCGTTCGTCAAACAGGCGCTGCTCGATATGGCCTCCAACAGCGGCATCGAGCCAACGGCGCTGCGCAGCTACGAGGACTGGGCTGCGCTCGCACACCGGCTGAACATCAAGGCGATTCACGTAGCGGAGCGGGACTTCCAGGTCGCCAAGTGCCGCAAGGCGCGAAACGAGTTCGTCAATACGTGGTCCGTCGATGCTTTCGTGGAAGAGGGCATGCAGCCGGCGGAACTTGGATGGGGTACGCATGAACGGCATTGGCCTGCGGACGCGCGCCGGCACGGATTCGGCAGTGATGCGGCGATCTACCTGCAACGCCCGGGACTCGCGACCCGCGTACGCAGTTGGACACCGCTCGCCGGTAGTTATCACGGGTTCCTGATTACCCACGGAGAGTCGATCTCCATCGCCGACCATCTGACACTTCGCAAGGATGGCGAAGTGATCTACCGTCCGACGGTGCACTACGCTTACCGGCCCTGCGACGATGCGTTTCTTTCAATCGACGAATTCGCCGGACGGGGCTGGCGCCTGCAGGACCATAAGCGGATCATGCGCGATGAGATCGTCGATGGCGCCGACGAACTCGGCGTGCTGTTGATGGGAAACGACAACGGAGTCTACTGGTACGGCTCCCGTCTGACCACGCCCCAAGCCCGTCGACTCGCGCCGCATAACGACGCAACGAGCCTGCAAGTGGTGGCCGGTATCCTGGCCGGCATCGTATGGGCGCTCGGGAATCCGGACGCCGGTGTAGTCGAGCCGGACGACATCGACTACCAAACCGTGATGCGGGTCGCGCGACCCTATCTGGGCGAGATGATTGGCGTCTATGATTCATGGACGCCGCTCGCGCAACGCTCGCTACTTTTCGATTCGCCCTGCGACGACGATCCCTGGCAATTTCTCAACATACGCGTTCCATAGCGAGAAGACCTTCGGAGACCGGCTTATGTCGTCACTGTTGAACAAGGAACAGGGCGTTGTCGAGGACTCGTATTACGAGGCGAGCGTCACCCGTGCGCAGCCTGGGCCACCATTGCAGGAGAAGCTCAACGCGGACGTGTGCGTGATCGGCGGTGGCTATGCGGGGCTTTCGTGTGCGCTGGAGCTAGCCGAGCGTGGCTTCGAGGTGGCATTGCTGGAGGCGCAGCGCATCGGCTGGGGGGCGTCCGGGCGTAACGGCGGGCACGCGATTGTCGGCTTCGGCGCCGAGGGTGAAGATGCGATCGAACATCAGTGCTCCCGCGAGGTCGCGCGAAGGGCGTGGGACGTGTCGCTGGAGGGCATGCGACTGCTGGAAGATCGGCTTGCGCGCTTCGGCATCGATTGCCATTATCGGCGCGGATATCTGACGCTTGCCGTCAGCGATCGGAAGGCCGAACAGCTGATGAACTGGGTGCGGCGCACGCGCGACCGCTACGACTACCCGCTCGAATGGCTGGGCCGCACGGCGCTCGGCGCTCATATAACGTCGCAGCGGTTCGCCGCGGGCGTGTACGACGCCGGGTCTGGCCATCTTCATCCGCTTCTTTATTGCCTTGGTCTGGGCGAGGCGGCGCGTCGCGCGGGCGTCAGGATTTTCGAAAATTCCGCCGTGTCGCGGCTCGATCGGGGCGCTCGGCCTGTCGTGAAGACAGCCGAGGGAGAGGTGTCGTGCGACCGTGTGGTAATGGCTGGAAACGTTTATCTAGGAGAGTTCGGCGATCATCCCGCACCGGAGATCGAAGCCCGCATCATGCCCGTGGGCACCTACATGATCGCGACGGAACCGCTTACCAGTGCGCGGGCCGACGCGCTGATGCCGGGCCGCGCCGCGGCGTCCGACAACAACCTGATACTCGATTACTTCCGGCTCAGCGCGGATCATCGTTTGCTGTTCGGTGCAGGCGAATCGTATGACGCCACCACGCCGCGCAATCTGATCGACCGCATGCGCAGACGCATGACGGGCGTTTTTCCGCAGCTCGCCGATGTGAAGATCGAATATGCATGGGGCGGCTTTGTCGACATCACGATGAACCGCGCGCCGGATCTCGGTCGTATCGGCGACAACCTCTACTATGTGCAAGGCTTCTCCGGACATGGGCTGGTGTTCGCGGGAATGGCCGGCAAGATTCTGGCGGACGCGATCGGCGGCGATGCTTCCCGCTTCGACGTATTCAGCCGCATCAGGCATCGGCGGTTTCCGGGCGGCAAGAGACTACGCACACCGGCCCTGGTTCTGGGCATGTGGTATTACAAGCTTCGTGAACTCATCTGACCGACGCGCTACCCCCATGCCCGGCCGAACGAGCTAGTCGGCAGGCGAGTCGCAGCGGACCGTCGTAGCGTTGGTTCTTTCTACCGTCAGATTGATCGATCGTAACCGTCGCGAGCGGCATCTATCGTGGTGAGAAATTCGATTGGCTCAATCATCCATCTCTCCCTACTGGATCGGCGGCACAACGCCGAGTTTTTCGGCCAGCATTCTTTCGTAGACGCCGAAGTGCAGGTCGACCTCTTCCTGCGTAACCACCGTCACGAAGATATTGATCTGGTCCAGCTGCAAGCCCAACACCGTCGCGATCGCCGCTTCCAGCTGCGGCACGCAAAGCCGATCGTCCGCGAAAGTGGTGCCGACAGAGATTTCGTAAGCCGACTCCTGCCGGAATACCACTTCTACCAGCCGCGCGCGGGCGCTCATATTGTTATCGATCGCCAGCCGGATGACTTCGGCGGCCGAGCGCATCGTCTCGGTTGGAAAACCCTTCGTTGAGCGCAACCGGATTCGGTGCCGACCAAGGGTGAGCCAGTCATGTTCGAATTCCATGAAGTCCTCGCATGGTTCGTCGGAGTGTCGTAAAAATAGTGCGCACTGAGCCGAATTCAAGATCAAAATTTTGCGCCACCCACCTTGAAATTTTCACCGTGCATACTATTCTAAATTCCGCTCAGGCAGTCGCGCCCGCCATGCGGCGCGCTGCGTGTTTCGATTTGTTTGCCGCAGCCCGGCAGACGGACTGGAGCGCGTAGGCCGGTTCGTTTCCGTGCTGCATCGAAGGAGGAAACGATCATGAGTGACCTTTACTTCGGGGCCGATCTGTTCAGCGAGTTCGACCGTCTGCAACGGCAGATGGCGAGCCTCTTCGGCGGCTTCCCTTCCAGTATCCGTTCGGGCCGCGCTGGCGCCTTCCCGCAGATCAACATCGGTTCGACCGACGACTCGATCGAGGTCGTCGCGTTCGCGCCGGGGGTCGATCCGGCCAGGCTCGAAGTATCGCTAGACAAGGGCTTGCTGACCATCAGCGGCGAGCGCGCGAGCTCGCAACCGGAAACCCGCGGCGACGATGCGCGCACCTATGCACAGGAGCGATTCGCCGGCAGTTTCCGGCGCGTGGTCGAGCTTCCGCAAAACGCGGACCCTGGCAAGGTGAGCGCGCGGTACACCAATGGATGCCTGATGGTGAGCATCGGCAAAAGCGAGGCGTCGAAGCCGCGCGCGATCACCGTTCAGTGAGCACCGACAGGACTACGGAGGACATCATGAACGACACGACTGAACTCGCCAGAAAGGAGCAAACGGCGGTGACCCAGCGCGACGGTGAGGCATCGCAACGCCGGATCACGTTGACGCCGCCGGTCGACATCTTCGAGGACAGCCACGGCATCACGCTGTGGGCGGATCTGCCGGGCGTGACGAGGGAGCGGCTGGAGGTCAAGGTCCACGATGGCAACCTGTACATCGAAGCCGAGGCGATGGTGCCGACCCCGGCGGAACTGCGTCTGCAGCATGCGGAGATCCGTCAGCCGCACTTCGCGCGGGCGTTCTCGATGAGCGCTGACTTCGATGCGTCGAAAATCGAAGCCAATCTGAAGGACGGCGTATTGAAGCTGACGATACCGCGCCGCGACGAAGCGCGACCGCACCGCATCGAAGTGCGTACCGACTGAACGAGCCATCGACATCGGCTAGCACCGACGCCAGGATTACCCCGCAGCGGGTGACGATCTGGCTCGCCGGGCCGTTAGCTCAACTGGTAGAGCAGCGGACTTTTAATCCGTTGGTTACTGGTTCGAATCCGGTACGGCCCATACGAGTTCCAGCTATCTGGCGCACACGACAGGCAATTCGCGCCTGCTTGTGAGTGCGAACTTCGTGGCGATGAAACGTCTTGCGCTCCCGGGCATCGTCCATGCTGAGTGATGTTCACGCGCGGCATCACGCGCCGTGTGACACTGCAAGGAGCAAATCATGACGACCCAGCAACAACAGCCGAAAACGCCGAAACCTGCCGACGCCGACACGGGCAACGAAGGCACGTTCGAAACGGACATTTCCGAATCCGGCGATGACGGCACGAACGTGCGGCAAGCAGAAGTCAAAGAAGAAGACCTGTCCGAAGTGAAGCCATCGCGGGAAAAGGGCGCCCAATGATGATGCGCACAGCGTCTCGCCTGTAGAACTGTCCGTCGCGTTGCCGCCCATCACTCGATCTCGGCCTTCACGAACCTCGCCATGAAGGTGCGGGTCGTGCCATCGGGAAACAGCACCGCGACCTGCTCGTCGGTTGAAAACACCACGTGGCCCGAGCCGTATTTGCGCACGCGGACTGCGTCGCCGCGGCCGAAGCGCGCCTTTGTGCTGGCGTGGCGTGGCGGCCGTTTATCGTCGGCGGCGGTTCGTTGCGCTTCGAGCGTCGCTGTGAGCGGGTTCAGGCAGTTGTCGCAAGTGCCGCAACGCTCGAATCCCTGCGCATCGCCGAAATATTCGAGCATCACGCGCCATCGGCAGCCGCCGGTTTGCGCGTAATCGATGATCTGCTGGAGTGCATCTCGATCGCGGGTCGCGAGCTGCGCATAGCGTTCGACCGCGGCCTCGATCGCGCTGTCCTCGGCATTATCGCGTCCACGCCCGGGGCCGCGCTCGCGTAGCCGATACCGCTGTAGCCGGCTGCGCGATACGTGCCCCGAGTCGGTCAGCATCTTCAGCGCCACGGCGAGCTTGTTGCGGCCCACGTCCGGCACCGCGTCGAGCAGCTCGCGCGCGGTCACGCCAGCAGCGGGCGCTTTCGCGCGCTGCGCGAGCGCGTCGCAGATCCGCCGCAACAGCGCAGCATCGGGATAGCGGCCCAGCGCGAGAAACTGCTGCACGCGCCGATCGTTCAGATCGAACAGCAGCTCGCAGCGCGCAACCTTGCCGTCGCGTCCCGCGCGTCCGCTTTCCTGGTAATACGCATCGATGCTGCCGGGAATCTGGTAATGGACGACGAAGCGGATATCGGGAATATCGACGCCCATCCCGAACGCGTTGGTTGCGATCATCACGCGCACGTCGCCCGACACGAAACGCTCCTGCGCATCGTGCCGCTCGCGTGCGGACATGCGGCCGTGATAGCAGGCGGCGGCAACTTCCCAGCTGCGCACCGTCGCCGCGAGTCGTTCGGCTTCGCGCACGGTCGCCGTGTAGACGATGCCTCGGCCGGATCCGCTCGCGAGCAGCGTACGCAACGCGGCCGTCTTCGCCTCTCTCGCGCGCGTCGATGCCCGCTGTCGACCGCCACCCACCGACACCTGCGTCACTCGATAGTGAAGGTTGTCGCGATACACACCGGTGTTCACGATGCGCGGCTCGTGAAGCCCGAGCGAGCGCACGATGTCCTCGCGGATGTCGGGCGTCGCCGTCGCGGTCAGCGCGAGGATCGGCGGCCTGCCGAGCGCGTTGACCGCATCGACGATGCGCAGGAACGCCGGGCGAAAATCGTGGCCCCACTGCGATACGCAGTGCGCCTCATCGACGACCACGAGCTTGATGCGCTGGCGCGAGCCCGCCTGCAATGCGTCGAGCAGCTCGGACCGCGTCAGCTGCTCGGGCGTGACGAACACGATGCCGCGGCGCATGCCGCACAACGCGTCGTAAGTCTCGCGCAGCTCGGCAGCCGGCACCGCGCTATTGATCCGCCAGGCGTCGATGCCGGCCTCGCGCAGCTTATCGAACTGATCTTTCATCAGCGCGATCAGCGGCGACACGACGAGCGTCCAACCGTCGAGGTGCAACGCCGGCAACTGGTAGCACAGCGATTTGCCGGCCCCCGTGGGCATCACCGCGAGCGTGTCGCGCTGTTCGAGCACGCTGCGGACGATCTCCCGTTGGCCGGGGCGCAGCCGGCTGATGCCGAACACCTCACGCAGCGTCCTGCGCATCGCGTTCAGACGGGCAGACGTGTCGTGCGTGGTGTCGGTGTCAGTCATGAAGATCGGGAAGTCCGGTTGGCCTGGGGTGCAGCTAGTCAGCCAGCGACGTAGCAACCACCGTACCTCGACGGGGACACGGGCGGGCTCGCGCCGTGCTCGTACCTGCTGACGTGACATGGGCAATCCCCGGACCGTGCGGCAGATCGGAACGAGCGGCGCGACGAGTGGCTCGGTATGGGGTTTGCTCGACGGGGGAACCTGGTCGATCCAGGAACCGCATGAATGACCGCACAACGGATTCCCCTTCCGGCGAAGCGGAAGTCGTCGCTGCGCGCGGAACCACGAGAACACCGGGCAGTCGCGCGGTCAGGACAGGATCTGACGGACGCTAACGCCATCGAGCATCGGAGGTGAATGATGAAGGCAGTGGTATTTCACGGGATCGGCGATATCCGGCTCGACAACGTGCCGGACCCGCAATTGCAGCAGCCGAGCGACGCGCTCGTGCGGCTCACGTCGAGCGCGATTTGCGGCACGGACCTGCACATGGTGCGCGGCACGCTCGGCGAGATGGAGCCCGGTACGATCCTCGGGCACGAGGGACTCGGCATCGTCGAGGAAGTAGGGCGCTCGGTGCGCAATCTGCGTCAGGGCGACCGCGTGCTGATCCCGTCAACGATCTCGTGCGGTTTCTGCTCGTATTGCCGCGCCGGTTATACCGCCCAATGCGATACCGCGAATCCGCATGGGCCGGCGGCCGGCACCGCATTTTTCGGCGGTCCGAAATCGACTGGGCCGTTTCAGGGTTTGCAGGCACAGTTCGCGCGCGCGCCGCTCGCGAACGCGAGCCTGATCCGGTTGCCCGACGAGATCGACGACGACCGCGCAATCATGCTGTCGGATATTTTTCCGACCGGCTATTTCGGCGCACAACTGGCGGGCATTCATACCGGCGATACGGTCGCGGTGTTCGGCGCGGGACCCGTCGGGCAATTCGCGATCGCGAGCGCGAAGCTGATGGGCGCGGGCCGGGTGTTGGTGGTCGATCGCGTTGCTTCCCGGCTCGACATGGCTTGCGCACAAGGGGCCGAAGTGATCAACTTCGACGACGAAGACCCGGTCGACATGATCCTCCAACTGACCGGCGGCATCGGCGTGGACCGCGTGATCGACGCGGTCGGCGTCGATGCGGTGCGCGCGGAGCACGGACCCGCCGCACAGAAAGCGAAGGACCAGCAGAAGCAGTTCGATCAGGAGGTCAGGGAGATCGCGCCGCAAACGAGGCCCGACGGGGACAACTGGCAGCCCGGGAGTGGTCCGTCGCAGGTATTGCAGTGGGCGGTGCGCGCCGTCGCGAAGGCGGGCACGGTGGCGATCATCGGTGTATATCCGCCGACCGATCGGGTGTTTCCGATCGGCGAGGCGATGAACCGCAACCTGGTGCTGCGCATGGGCAACTGCAACCATCGCGCGGTGACGCCGCGGTTGATCGAACTCGTACGCAACGGCACCTTCGATCCGCTCGCGGTGTTGACCCAGCGCGAGCCGCTAGTCGATGCGATCGCGGCGTACCGCGAGTTCGACCGGCGGGAGCCTGGTTGGATCAAGGTGAAGCTGGTGCCTTGACTAGCATTCGAGCATGAGAAATCCGGCTCAACTGATTCTCCGTCGCGGGACCGTCGATATCGCTGGACCCATCTGACCATGGCTCCTCATTCCAACTCGCTCGATGCGCGAAAGCTCACGGCTGCGCTCGCTTGCTGCGTGGCCGAAGCAGCTCGCGCACAGCCCTCGCCACAGGATGCGCTGCATCCGGCCGGCATCCAGGCCGCGCACATCGTGCGGCTGTGGAACCTGTCGTTGATCGTATGCGGAGCGGTATTCGCCGCTGTTCTATTAGCGATGTTGATTGCACTAGTGCGCCGGACCGACAGAGGCGCCAATACAGAAGGCGACGAGCACCCGCCGCTCGCTAGCCCGAGCGAACGCGGACCGCAGCGCGTGGTAGCCGCAGTCAGTATCGCCTCGGTCGCGCTGTTGCTCGGGCTGATCGTCGCCGACGTGTTGACGGATCGCGCGCTGTCACGCTTACCCGTCGACAACGCGTTGCACCTCGAAGTCACCGGCGAGCAGTGGTGGTGGAAAGTCGACTATCCCGGCGATGCCCAGCAGCCGGGGTTTTCGACCGCGAACGAATTTCACGTGCCCGCGGGACGCCCGGTGATCATCGCATTGAAGACGACCGATGTAGTCCACAGCTTCTGGATGCCGAATTTGCACGGCAAGAAGGACATGCTGCCGGGCATCGATTCGACGATCGAATTCCGCGTCGATCAACCCGGCATTTATCGCGGCCAGTGCGCCGAATATTGCGGCGCCCAGCATGCATGGATGGCAATGTTCGTGACCGCCGACACGCCCGAAAAATACGCACAGTGGCGCGCACAGCAGGCCACGCCCGCGGTGACCGAGGCGCTCAGTCCGTCCAGTGCGCTCGTGCAACGCGGTCTGCGGATCTTCGAGCAGTCCAGCTGTGCGAACTGCCATACGGTGCGGGGCACGTCGGCGCAAGGCACGCTCGGCCCAGACCTGACACACCTGATGAGCCGGCAGACGATCGCGGCAGGCGTTCTGCCGAACACGCAGGAGAACCTCGCGGCGTGGATCCGCGACCCGAACGCGACGAAGCCGGGCACGACGATGCCGACCGTGCCGCTTCCCGCATCCGACCGGCAAGCGCTGGTCGCCTGGCTCGGAACGCTACGATGAGCACGCTCGAACGCCCGCCCGTCTTGCACGTCGACCTTGCGATCAAGGACGGACCCGACGCGCCCGCCGACACGCGCGCGCTGCTCGCCGACACGTGGCGCGATCCGCCGGGCGTGATTGGCTGGTTCTCAGCGATCAACCATAAAACGATCGCGCGGCGGTTCATCGTCACGACGTTCGCGTTCTTCCTGCTGGCAGGCTTGCTCGCGCTCGCGATGCGCACGCAACTCGCGCGACCGAACAACCGCCTCGTCGGTCCCGACCTCTACGACCAGCTGTTCACGATGCACGGCACGACGATGATGTTCCTGTTCGCCGTGCCGGTGATGCAGGCGGTCGCCGGCTACCTGATTCCGCTGATGATCGGTGCGCGCAGCGTCGCATTTCCGCGTATGAACGCGTACGCGTACTGGGTGTTCCTGTTCGGCGGACTGACGCTCTACATCGCGTTCGCGATCGGTGCGGGGCCGCGCTCGGGCTGGTTCAGCTACGTGCCGCTGGCGGGCCCGGACTATGCGACCGGCAAGGGCTCCGACATCTGGGCGCAGATGATCACGTTCACCGAGCTGTCCGCGCTGCTCGAAGCGATCGTACTTATCGCGACCATTCTGAAGATGCGCGCGCCCGGCATGTCGCTGAACCGGTTGCCTTTGTTCGCGTGGGCGACGCTCGTCACGCAGTTCATGGTGCTGTTCGCCATGCCTGCCATCATGCTCGCAAGCACAGCGCTGATCCTGGACCGGCTGGTGAGCACGCAGTTCTATAACCCTTCGCTCGGCGGCGACGTGCTGCTGTGGCAACACCTTTTCTGGTTCTTCGGACACCCGGAGGTGTACCTGATCTTCATTCCGGCGCTCGGCTTCATGTCGTCGATCATCGAGACGTTTTCGCGCCGGCCGGTGGTCGGCTATCCGGCGATGGTGCTCGCGCTGATCGCGACCGGATTCCTTGCGTTCGGACTCTGGGTGCATCACATGTTCGCGACCGCGGTGCCCGAACTGGGCAAGAGTTTCTTTACGGCGGCGAGCGTGCTGATCGCGGTACCGTCGGGCATCCAGGTCTATTGCTGGCTCGCGACGCTGTTGACCGGCAAGCTCAGGCTCCGCGCGCCGATGCTGTTCGTGCTCGCGTTTTTCTTCATTCTCGTGCTGGGCGGCATGACCGGCATCATGCTCGGCTCCGTCTCGCTGGATCTGCAGGTGCACGACACTTACTTCGTGGTCGCGCATCTGCACTACGTGCTGATCGGCGGCGCGGTGTTTCCGCTGTTCGGCGCGTTCTACTACTGGTTTCCCAAGATCACCGGACGCATGCTCGGGGAGCGCCTCGGGCGCTGGCACTTCTGGCTGTTCTTCATCGGCTTTAACGTGACCTTCTTCCCGATGCACTGGCTTGGACTGCATGGGATGACGCGGCGCATCTGGACTTATCCCGCCGGGCTCGGCTGGGGAACGATGAATCTGGGGGCGACGCTCGGCGCGTATCTGATGGGCGTCGGCGTCCTGCTGTTCCTCGTCAACGTGGTACGCAGCCGCCGGCGGGGCGCCGCTGCGCCGGCCGATCCGTGGGGCGGCGGCACGCTCGAATGGAACGTACCGAGCCCGCCGCCGCCGCACAACTTCGACGTGCTGCCGATCGTGCATGGCCGCCATCCGCTGTGGGAGCCGACGCAGCAGCCGGCGTCGGTGTCGGGCCTCACTGCCGGCGCGCGCGAGGTGCTGACGACGAGCGCGCTCGATGCGATTGCCGAAACCCGCCCGCTGTTTCCGACGCCGTCGATCTGGCCGTTTGTGAGCGCTGTCGCGACGACGATCTTCTTCATAGGCTCGATTTTCACGCCGACGGCCGTATGGTGGGGCACCGTCCCGGTCGCCGCGGCGATGATCGTGTGGTTCTGGCCAACGCGGGCAAGTAATGCGCTGGCGCGCGCGCTGGAGCGCTGGCCGTCGCCACGCGCCGGTGCAGCGCAGCACGAAGCGCCGCACATCCGCGCGCTCGCCGGGTCGGATGATGCGCCGGCGCTCACCGTCTCGACCCTCGACGTGCGCGCGCTGCCGAGCTTCGACTTCAGCCATCGCAGCCTGATGTGGTGGGCGACCGCAGGTCTGATGGCGATCGAAGGCACCGTGTTCGCGATCGCGGTCGCGATGTACTTCTATCTGCGCGGCGTGAACGCGGCGTGGCCGATGCACGCGCCGCCGCCCGCGCTGCTGTGGGGCACGCTGAACACGGTGGTCCTGTTGCTGAGCCTCGTGCCGAACCAGCTCGCAAAGCGCGCGGCGGAGCGTGGCGAACGGGCTCGCGCGTGCCTGTGGCTCAGCGTTTGTCTCGCGTTCGCGCTGGCCTTCCTCGTGCTGCGCGGCTTCGAGTTCACGGCGCTGAACGTGATGTGGTACGCGAACGCTTACGGGTCGATCGTCTGGTTGCTGCTCGGGCTGCATACCACGCACCTCGTGACCGATACCGTCGATACCGCGGTGCTCGCGCTGTTGCTGAAGATCGGTCCATTCGAAGGCAAACGGCTGCTCGACACCAGCGAGAACGCGATCTACTGGTACTTCGTCGTGTTGAGCTGGCTGCCGATCTATGCGGTGCTGTACCTGGCGCCGCGCATGCACGGCTGATTCGTGAGGTGCCGATGGACATCTGGCTAGGTTTGCTCGCGGCACCCACGGCGGTGCTCGCCACACAGAGCGTCGACTATGCGCTGATCCGGCTCGCCTGCGCGAGCGGCGCCGCGTGGCCGATGCATGCGGTCAGCGCGGCCGCGTTCGCGTTCTGCGCGCTTGCCACGTGGCTCGCCTACGGCCGCTGGCGTGCCGAACGATCGCGCGGCGCGCCAGCGTATGCTCCGCGCGCCGCGCGCGCCGGTTTTTTCGCGCTGATGGCGATGATCGTCGGTGCGCTGTCCGCGCTCGTGCAACTCGCGATGTGGTTTCCGCAATGGCTGCTGCCCGCTTGCCGATGAGAAGGCAACTTCGCTGGTTCGCATGCGCGGCCTGGCTGCCCGGCACGGCGGCTGCCGCGCATGAACTGTCGTCCGTTGATCGTTCGACCCTGTCGTTCGGCTGGAGCTTCGAGCCGTGGGTCGTTGCGTTGATGGCGCTCAGCATCGGCGGGTATCTGATCGGCTATGCGCGGCTGCAGCGACGCTCGCGCGCGCAGCGGCGCGGCGCCGGCTCGCGCAGGCTGCATCTGCTGGCCTTCGCCAGCGGCTGGAGCGCACTCGTGCTCGCGTTGATGTCGCCGCTCGATACGTTGTCCGGCGCGCTGTTTTCCGCGCATATGGTGCAGCACGAATCGATGATGCTGATCGCGGCGCCCCTGTGCGTGGCCGGGCGTCCGCTCGCCGTATGGATGTGGGCGCTGCCCCGGCGCGCGCGTCTGGCGCTCGGGCGGGCGGTGCGCGCTCGCCCGGTTGCGCGTGCGTGGCGCTGCCTGAGCGCGCCGCTCGTCGCGTGGGCGCTGCACGCGGTCGCTCTGTGGGGGTGGCATGCGCCGACGTTGTTCGACGCCGCGCTTGCGCATCGCTCCGTGCATACGTTGCAGCACGCCAGTTTTTTGCTCAGTGCGCTGCTCTTCTGGTGGACCGTGACGGGCGACGGCGCGCGCCGCGGCAATGGCGGACACGCGATGCTGTCGCTGTTCACGACGATGGTTCACACCAGTGCGCTCGGCGCGCTGATCACGCTCGCGCCGGGCCTGTGGTATCCATCGTATGTCGAGCCGTGCGCGGCGTTGGACATCGATCCTCTGCACGATCAGCAACTGGGCGGACTGATCATGTGGGTGCCGGGCGCGCTGGCCTATCTGACCGGCGGGCTGCTCGTCGCGGCGCGCTGGCTGAGCCGCGCGGACCGGCAGCCGGCTTTCACGCACGACGCGGCGCGGGCCCGCGGGGAGGGCGCGCGATGATGCGAAGGCGCACGGTGGTGCGAGCGGCGGCAGCGGGTGCGTTGCTGGCGGTGGGCGTTGGGCTGCTGGCGATCGCATTCGGCGGAGGGGCGGCCGCGACGGATGCGGCGGCGGCGAGCACTGACGCGCCGGCTTCGGGCGGCGCGGCGAGCTTCGATCCGTCCCGGCTCGCGCGTGGCGAGTACCTGGCGAAAGCCGCCGACTGCGCCGGCTGCCACACCGCGCCGCAGGGCGGCGCGCCGTACGCGGGCGGCCTTGGCATGGGTTCGCCGTTCGGCACGATCGTGTCGAGCAATATCACGCCGGACCCGCAGTACGGCATCGGCCGCTACACCTACGAAGACTTCGAGCGCGTTCTGCGCGAAGGTGTCGCACGCGGCGGCAAGCGGCTCTATCCGGCGATGCCATACGTGTCATTCTCGAAGCTCAGCGACGAGGACGTGCACGCGCTATACGAGTACATGCTGCACGGCGTCGCGCCGATCGCGAAACCGACGCCGCGCTCGGACGTCGCGTTTCCGTTCAACCAGCGCTGGGCGCTGCGCTTCTGGCAGATGGTATTCGTGCCATCGAAGCCATACGTGCCGCGCCCGCAAAGCGACGCGATCTGGAATCGCGGTGCTTATCTGGTGCAAGGCGCGGGACATTGCGGCGCATGTCATACGCCGCGCGGCATGTTCTATCAGGAAAGCGGCCTTGACGAGTCGTCGAGCCACTATCTGGCGGGCGGCGTCAACGATCACTGGTTCGCGCCCAACCTGACCGGCGACATGGGCTCGGGACTGGGCCGTCTCTCCGCCGCGGACATTGCCGCGTTCCTGAAGACCGGCCACGGCGCGGGCGTCGTCGCGTACGGCAGCATGGTCGAACAGGTCGAGGACAGCTCGCAATATCTGACCGACGAGGACCTGCACGCGATCGCGCATTACCTGAAGTCGCTGCCGGCCCAGCGGCCGTCGGGCACCTATACGGACGGCGCCGATCCCGCGCGTTCGAGTGCGAACGGCAGCCGCGTGGCCGACTCGCTGAGCGTCGGCTTCAACGTCTACCGGTCGTTCTGCGCGAGCTGTCATCACGCGGACGGACGCGGCGTGCCGAACGCGTTTCCCGCGCTCGCCGGCAACCCTTCGGTGATCGCGGAAGATACGACTTCGCTGATCCGGCTGCTGATCGAAGGCGGCAACAGTCCGACGACGCAAAGCGGCCCACCGCGTCAGTCGATGCCGGCGTTCGCGACGACCCTCGCCGACGTCGAGATCGCCCAGGTGTTGACGTACATCCGCGGCGCCTGGGGCAACAATGCGCAGCCCATCACCGCCAACGACGTGGCGACGTTGCGCAGCGAGTTGCACAAATAGCGGGGAGCCGCGCGCGGATCATTCATTGACCGACGCGCTGATATGCGCGATCAACGGATAGTGATCCGACGCGATTCGCGAAAGCGGCGTGCGATGCACGACGACACGCAACAGCCGTTCGCCAGGATGCACCCAGATGCGATCCAGCGCGAACAGCGGAAAGCGCGTAGGAAACGTACGCAACGCGGTCGCGCGATGAAAATGTGTGACGAGCCGCCTGAGCGTACGGCCGTACACGAACCACTCGTTCAGATCGCCGAGCAGGATGACGGGCAGCGCGGGCGTGTCGAAGCTCTGCAATACCTGCTCCACCTGCGCGCGCCGTTCGCTGGAGGCAAGGCCCAGATGCGTCGCTACGACGCGCCACAGGTCGCCGTTGCAATCGATATCGGCGTCCAGCGCGCCGCGCGGCTCGCGGCTCCTGAAAGACAGGTCTAGCGTGCGCACCGCGCGCACCGGATAGCGCGTCAGCACGGCGTTGCCAAAGCGTCGCGCGGGCGTGTCTAATGTTGGGCCGGAGACGGCTTCCAGGCTCGTCATGCGTTGCAGCACGGCAAGCACATCGGGGGAACTCGCGCCGCCCAATGGCACTTCCTGCAGAGCGAGGATATCCGCATCGATTTCAGCGAGCACCTCGCCAATGCGCTCCGGCGCGAACTTGCCGTCGATCCCCACCGCGCCATGCAGGTTGTAAGTCCCGATGCGCAGTTGGCGTTCGCGCGCAAGCGTGATCCGTGGCCGCTCGATGCCAGGCTCGTGCATCAGGGTCATGAGCTGGCCTCGTCCTGACATCGTGATGACGTTTTGCCCGCGGCATCGCGAGGCATCCCGCTGTGCTCACGCAAACGCTGCGCGCGTTTGGCTTCATCGCTGGCGCGCGGCTTGTCAGCATCGCTCGGGGCGCCTTCGTGCGTGTCGCTCGTGCCCGATCTGCCGAGAAAGCGCTGCAACAGCACCGACAATCCGATCAGCACCGCGCCAATGCCGATCAGCACGGCGAACGAGCCGGCTGTCGGACGCCGCAACGAAGCGACCAACTGATGCGCGAATGCGACCGTCAGGAAGATGCCCGGACCCATGCCGAGCATCGTGCCGATGATGAAGTCGCGCATGCGCACGTGTGATGCACCTGCAACTAGATTGACGATCGCGAACGGCGCGACCGGCAGGAGCCGCAACACGACGACCGCGACGATTCCGCGTTTCGCCACACGCTCCGACAGCCGGTTCACGCGTGCGCCCGCGAGTTTGCGCACCGCATCGCGACCGAGCCGGTGGCCTATCCAGAACGACGTCGCAGCGGCCACGGTGGTGCCGATGAACGCATACAAGCCGCCCCACGCCGCGCCGAACACGACTCCCATCGTCGCGATCAGCAAGGTCACGGGCGCGGAGACGACGGCCGCCGCGACATAGGCGAGCACGATCCACAGCGGCGCAAGCGGCAGCGCCTCGATCTGCCGCGTCGCATTCGCGAATGATCTCAGGTTGAGGTAGCTGGCGAGCGGCGACCAGTGCCACGCCGCCGCGAGCCCGACGACCAGCAACGCGAGCACGCCGAGCAACGCATATCGTCCAATCAGCGGCCGCGCCTTCTCGGCGGGCACGAACTGATCGATGAGCTCGTTCGCGGCGATGGGTGTTTCGGGATCGATCAGCGCATCTGGCGGAATCAGTTGATCGAGTTCGGGCGAGACCTGCGGATCGAGATCGACGAGCGTTCGATGCTTCGTGCGATCGCGCTGCAACGCATGAATCGCCTCTGTCACGCTGCCGCGCGCATCGCGCTCGCGCACGAAGTCCGCGACTTCGCAGCCGAGATGCTCGGCGAGCAAGGTATCGCGCATCTTCGCGATCGCACGGCGGATGCGTGCATCGGCACCCGCATCGATCGACACATTGCACTCGCTGTCGAGCACCATCGAGCGATTGTTCAGGTTCGCGGAACCGACGATCAGCAATTCGTCGTCGACGATCATCAGCTTGCTGTGCACGTTGACGATGGATTCGCCCAAGCCCGGTACGTCGGGACTCAGCAGGCGATAACGGCCGTACTTGTCCGCGGCCTTGAGAATGCCGTGCAGGCGCGCGCGCAGCACGCCCATCGTCACTTTTTGCAGCCAGCCGGTCTGATTGCGAGGCACGACGATCGTCAACTCCGGACCATCCTCTCGCGCGAGCGATTCGCTCAGCGCCGCGCCGATCGATGCCGACGTGAAGTACTGGTTCTCGATATAAATGCTGCGGCGCGCACGCGCGATCGCATCGAGATACTGGGTGCGGATTTGCTGCTTGCTCTCGCGGCCCAGGTATGCGGGCTCGGTGAGCGAGATCGCAATGTCGACATTTTCCAGCTCTACGCTGCGTGACGGCGGCCACGGGTCCTGCGTCGGCGGCACGGGTTGAGTGTGGATTGCGTGCTGTCTCTTGCACGCGCGTGCCCACCGCTCGCGCGCGAGCATGCCGATTTCGCGCGCCGCCTCGCCATCGAACATCGAATGGACATCGTGAGACGGCTGATACCGTGCGCCGTTTGCATCGCGGCGCAGCGGATCATCGGCCCGATGCTGTTGCGTGTCCCAGCGCGAACGCGTGAGATCGAGTCCGCCGACGAACGCGAGACAATCATCGATTACGACGATCTTCTGGTGGTGCGAGCCGCCTAACGGATGCTTGCCGTCCATCTGAAACGCGATGCGCCGGTGCGTGCGCCAACCCATCTTGAACACCGGTAGCCATTCGCGCTCGAACGCGTAGAGCATCGCGAAGTCCCACGCGAGAATGTAGACGCGCAGCAGGCGCTTTTGCGCGGCGACTGCGTGCAGAAAGTCGCCGAGCGCTTCGGGAAAGCCATCGTTCGAACCTTCGGGCGTGAGCTTCATGCGGCTGTCGATATCCCAGCCGAGGATGAACACCGTGCGCTCAGCGCGCGTGATCGCCTCGCGCAGCACGCGGAAATAATCGGCTCCGTCGATCAGCAGGGTGAAGCGATTCGCATGACGCACGCTCTCGCAGTTGCGTCCCGGCTCGAAGAAGGATTCATTCATGACAGGTTCGCGGTCACATTGCGGAAACGATCCGCAAGATACGTGCCGCGGCGTGCGTCAGCCGCGCTTGCGATGCCTGAAAGGCTATCGAGATTCGTTCGGGAAGTCGCGACAGATCGGGCGGAAGGCGGATACCGACATGGCGGGTCGAGATCTACCGGATATCGACGATGGCTTCGCGTACATCGATTTTGCGCGGGATCACATGCTCCCGATAAGCGAGATCGGCGCAGTCCTGCTGAGCCTTGACGACTTCGTCGGTGAGCGGATAGTGGACGCCCCATTCGAGCCGCGGCAGCGCCCGCGTCCAGATTTCCAGGCGAACACCCGTGTTCTGCGACAGGAACTGCGCCGTCTGCGCGGGATGCGCCAGCTCAAGCGCCGTTTGCCGGTCGAGCACATCGAACAGCAGACGCAACGCGGCGGGATAACGCTGCGCGTACTCGCGCGAGCCGATGTAGAAGCCGTACTGCGGCACCGACAATTGCCCGATCGACAGAATCGTGCGCGCGCCCGTCGCGAGTTCGGTATCCGCATAGCGCGGGTCCGGCACCGCCCACGCATCGATGAAGCCGCGCTCGAACGCGGCGCGCGCGTCGCTGTAGTTCAGATAGACGAACTGCACCGCCGACGCCGGCAGTCCGGCGTCGGCGAGCGCCTTCAGCACGAACAGATGTCCTTGCGAGCCCTTCGCGAACGCGATCTTCTTGCCCTTAAGATCTTCGATCCGCCGCGCGGGCGAATTCGCCGGCACGATCAGCCCGTAGCTCTTTTGCATGCGCGGCGCGGACGCGACGTAGACAACGCCCGGCGCGGCGCCCGCCTGCGCGAGGATAGGCGGCGTCGCGCCTACCGCGCCGACGTCGACGTCACCGGTGTTGATCGCTTCGACGAGCGGCGCGCCATAGACGAACTCCATCCACTTGACCGCGACACCGTGTTGCGCAAAAGCCTTTTCGAGTTCGCCGGATGCACGCAATGCGACGAGCGGATCGCCTTTCTGGATGCCGATGTTGATGGTCGCGGGCCAGGCGGGGTCGGCGTGAGCCGGGACCTGACAGCCAAAACAGACGACGAACGCCGCGAACGTTCGCCACCACAAGCCGCGGAGTGGACGCATGGTTTCAGTTCTGGAAATACGGGTTGGCGGGCCGGCCGAGTCCGTAATGGCCGCGCAGCGTATCGGCTTCGTATTCGCGTCGGAACAGCCCGCGCTTTTGCAGGATCGGCACGACGTGATCGACGAAGATATCGAGCTGTGCCGGCAGCACGGGCGGCATGACGTTGAAGCCATCGGCCGCGCGGCCCTCGATCCAGTCTTCGATGACGTCCGCGATGCGCTCCGGCGAACCCGCCACCGTGAAGTGGCCGCGCGCGCCGGCGAGTTGGCGCAGCAGTCCGCGCAGCGTCGGCCGTTCGCGCGCGACGAGATCGGTGATGACGGCGGCGCGGCTTTGCGCGGCCTGCACCGTCGCAGGGTCGGGAAAGTCGTCGCGAGAGAGCGGCTGATCGAGCGGCAATGCGGAGAAGTCGTACCCGCCGAAGCGGTTCGACAACCGGCTCAGGCCGACTTCGATATCGGTCAGCGCATTGAGTTCTTCGAGCAGCGTGTGACCTTGCGCATCGGTCGGGCCAATCGCCGCGCTCAGACCGGGAAGGATCACGATGTCGTCCGCACGTCGGCCGGCGGCAATCGCGCCTTGCTTGAGTTCGGTGTAGAAATCCGCCGCTGATGCCTTGCTCAGATGCGCGGTGAAGACCGCTTCCGCATGACGGGCGGCAAACGCCTTACCCGTCGCCGACGAGCCCGCCTGCACGAGCACCGGCCGTCCTTGCGGCGGGCGCGGCAGATTGAGCGGACCGGCGACGCGATAAAAACTGCCTTTCCAGTCGATGCGCCGCACCCGTTCCCGATCGAGGAAGCGTCCGGTTTGCGGGTCGTCGATGATCGCGTCGTCGGCCCAGCTGTCCCACAGCGCCTTGACGACGCCCACGTATTCGTCGGCGCGCGCGTAGCGCTCGGCATGCTCGGGCGCGCGCTCGTAGCCGAAATTCGGGCCGGCGCCTCCGACCCACGAGGTGACGATGTTCCAGCCAATGCGCCCGCCCGAAATATGATCGAGCGACGCAAACTGGCGCGCCAGATTGAACGGCTCAGTGTATGTCGTCGATGCCGTCGCAATCAGGCCGATGCGGGTCGTTTCGCGCGCGAGCGCGGCAAGTGCCGTGATCGGCTCGAGTGCGCCGCTCGCGACGTAGCGGGCACCGTCGCCGAGTTCGAGGGCATCGGCGAAGAAGATCGAATCGAAGCGGCCCGCCTCGGCGCGCTTCGCAAGATCGGCGAAATAGGTGATGTCGGTCAGCGCCTTACGCGTCGCGCCCGGATGCCGCCAACCCGCTTCGTGATGACCGCGGCCGTGAATGAACAGATTCAGATGGATGGGGCGGGGCATGGGCGAGCTTGGTCCTGCGTGTGCGCAGGGACGCGACGATGATGGAGCGACTCATTCTATTGCCGCTCGCCGGCGGCTCAAACGAACGAAGTCATATATCGATATCAAGGCGCGCCGCGATGCGGGCGGAACGCTCGCGTTGTGCTGGCAACGCTTTGTGTTTCATCTATTTGGACGCATTGATGCCCGGATCGCGACGCCCGGTCTAGCGACCGTGATTCACCAGACTGCACACAGGGCTTTTGCGTTTGGCGATCGCGGCGGCATAGTCCTCGGAGAACGCCCGCTGCGCGAAGCACGGTGCCGAGGTCGCGAGCAGTGCATCGACCTGCGCATATTGTTTGTTGAACACCCATGGCCGGCGTGCGAGCGTGCGATCGTCCAGCCAGTAGGGACTCCAGTCCCGGGTCGTCTCGATGACCTCGCGCGCGAATTCCGGCCCGTACTCGAGCGCGCCCTCGATAACAACATCGATATACGACTCGACGAGCGGGAATTTCGCGTCAGGCACCGGAAGCCCTTCTCCCGGCGCTTTGCCCTCGGCCTTCGGCACGTAGACCCAGACGGTTCCCTGCGTCGGCAGCGGCTGCCACGACACCGCCTCGATAAGCGCCCGCGGCACCTCGACGCGCACGTACCCCTTCTCGCGCTCGTCGAACGCGGACATGTCGTTGCCGGCAACGGGATAAATCACTCCATTGATCGTCATCGGCGTCTCGCCGTCGAACGGACGCCGCAGGCCGAGCGCCGTGAACCCGGAGGTTGCGCGGTCGCTCCAGCTGCGCACATAGCCGAACGCCGCCGACACGCGCACCGGAATCGCCGCAACCGGCTTGCCGGCCGTGGCGGCGCGCGATGGCGTGTTGATGAGCGATCCGTAGCCGAAAATGAACTGCGTCGGCTGATCGGGAAGACGCGTTCCCCAGAAGTCGGTGTTCTGCGCGTGCGCTGCCGAGCCAAGCAGCGCTAGTGCTACAACGAATCCTCGAAGCTTTGCCATCGCCGACATCGTCATATCTCCGTCCAATGGGTTACCGCAGATGATCGCTTCAGCCAGACGGCCCCGGCAAACGCGCGCGCCAGGCCTCAGGGTCGCCCAACGCTTTATAGGCCATCACCAGGTGTGAAGCATAAACGAGTGCCGCGGCATCGAAGTCGACGACGCGCTGGATTTCCGAGCCAACTGAAATCGAATCTGGCGGCTGGACCGACGCACGCAGCGATTCTAAGTCGAAAGCGTCTTGTGGGAGCCGGCACGTACAATCCGGAGATCTTTTGACAATGACAGGAAAGGACGGGCCCGATGCCGAACTTTGAGCGCACGCGGCTCACTGCGCTGATCGACTCTGTGTGGCGCATCGCGTTTCGCGTCGGATTTCCGCTCGCCCGCGCGTGGTGGCACTTGCGGCGGCCTCGCCATGAGGGCGCGCTAGTCGCTATCTATGTCGGTCAGTCGCTGTTGCTGCTGAAGTCATCATACCGGGCCGAATGGGGGTTCCCGGGCGGCAGCGTCCGGGCCGGTGAGACACCTGCTGCCGCGGCGCTGCGCGAGATGGCCGAGGAGATCGGGCTTGCGTTTCACCCGTTAGTCCCGGCAGGCAGCGTGGCCGGCGAGTGGGACGGGCGAAGGGACCGGGTGCATTTCTTCGAAATGCGCGTTGATCACCTACCCGAACTGCGGCTGGATCATCGCGAGATCGTCGCCGCGCATCTGGCGTCGCCGCAGGAATTGCCTGGCTTCGCGGTGACAGGCGCGGTCGCCGCGTATCTCGGCAGGGATGTGCGCGGCTAGTCGAGCCGTTAGTTTTCCATGACCGTTCTAGTCTGCGCGACGCTGCGCGATGCGCGTTGCGCGACCATCGCGCAGCCATGACCAATAACGCGTCATCCGATATGCGCGAGCACGATCAGCGTCAGCGTGACGACGATAGCGCCGCCGATTCGCGTGGCGATCTGCGCGAAGGGCATCAGTTGCATCCGGTTCGCCGCGGTCAGGATCGCGACGTCGCCTGTGCCGCCCTGGCCGCTATGGCATGCATTCACGATCGCGGTGTCGATCGGGTAGAGGTTGAGCCGGCGCGCAACCAGGAAGCCGGTGCCCATCAGTGTTGCCACGGTCGCGACGATCGTCACGATATTGGCCAACGTGAACGCAGCGATCAACTTGTCCCATGGGGTCATGGCGACGCCGATCGCGAACAGCAGCGGATACGTCACCGCGGTCGAAAAGAACTTGTAGACGACGAATGCGCCTTCCTGCAACTGCGGCGAGACCGCGCGCGCCAGCTTGACCAGCACCGCGAGGAACAGCATCGCAACCGGCGCGGGCAGACCGAAGAGGTTGCGGCACATCAAGCCAAGCAGGTACAGCGTGATCGCCGTGATGCCGGCCGCCGCGATATGCGTCACGTCGATATGACCGCGAATCTCCTCCTCTTCAGGGTCCATTTCATCTGTCTCTCCGGGTTGCAGGCGGCCCTCGCCGGTGAGATGGGGAAAGCGCTTGCCGAGCATGTCTAGCGCGCCGGCGAGCACGATGGCGGTGAGGCTGCCGAGCATCACCGGGGGCAACACTTGTGCAAACAGCTCGCCCTGCGGCAGATGCATGATTTCCGAATAGCCGACCGACAGCGGAATGGCGCCTTCACCGACACCCCCCGCCATGATCGGCACGACGATATACAGCAGCGTATGACGCACGCCGAGTCCGAATGCCGAGCCAACCGCGATACCAACCACGCATGCGGCCAGGGAACCCAGCGCGAGCGGTACGAAGATCTTGAGAAAGCCCTTGATCAGCACACGCCGGTCCATGCTGAGAATACTGCCGACGATGATCGACGCGATGAACAGATAAAGGAAATTGCTCTGCTTCGTGAACTCGGTCGTGAGGCCGAGAATTGGCTTGGGCAACAGGTGATAGTAAGTCAGTGCGGAAGGCACGAACGTCGCGCAGATCGCGGCCGCGCCGATATTGCGCAGAAGCGGCAGGCGCTTGCCAAGTTCCGCGCAGGTGAAGCCGAAGAACGCCAGCACGGCGATCGCCATCGAGATCTCGCCCGGGATCTTGCCCGTCACCGCGAATCCGGTGATTAGCGCGAGCAGAATGAAATAAACCGGCAGCGGGATGATGCCGATTCTGTATTCCATCAGCTTCCACCAGCCTTCGGGCCAGAATCGGGTGGCATTGTCGGGCCGCTGCGCGGCCGCCGCCGGTGAGTGCTTCGGCGTCGGTGAGGTGATGGACAAAATAGACTCCTTGATTTGGCGCCGGCAATGTATGCCGGCTTCGCGTTTCGATACAGTCGAAGTGGTATCCGATGAGTGAACGGAACCGGAATGACAAATCGCCCCGGGCTAAAGGCGCCCGCGCGCTTACCCGGGCATTACGCGATGCCGGATCGAGCAACGGATCAACTCGGAATTGTTTGCGATGCAGAGCTTCTGCATCATCCGCGTCTTGGGTGTGCCGATAGTCTTCGCGCCGAAAAGACTTCTGAAACTTGCTCCCGGGCGGTTGCGTCATCAACGCTGAGCCACACCTGTCCGTCGCACCGCGCGCAAATGGCCAGCTTTCTCGCATGTGACGTGTCCGGACGAACTACGCTCCCGTGGTATCCGCATGCTGCACACGCGTAGGTGTAACGTACTCCAGTGAGTGTCTCCATCAGCCTTCTCCTGGCGGTCGCATCAGCCGCTTGACTCTGTAGCGACGGTAGCGGCAGTTGGAACCGCCAACTCATTCATTCGATCCTCTACCTTGCTTCCGTTTGTCTGCCGCTCAGGTTGCGGATCTCGTCCGGGCTTATCGTCGAGCGCGCGGCAGATATCGACACTCAGGTCGTTGTCGCTCGCGAAGCGCATCACAAAATCAAATCCGTCCGGACAGATACGTCGCAGTTCGTTCGAGATGCGTAGGCATTTGATGTCCTGCTCCACAACCGGCATCGCAAGCCGTGTGCTGGCTATAGGGTTGCCTGCGCAGCGTTCGCCTACGAACAGTGCAACGACTCCCGCAAGGCGCTCGGCCCAGTCGCCTGGCCGGAAGAGCTTGCACTGCGACGTCACACCGCGAATCAGGTGGCGTTCGATGCCATCGTTAGTCATGTTGCGGCTATCGCGGCATGCGCGTCGTCAGGTAACAGGGGTGAGCATTGTGATTGCGTGGGCTCGTCCAGCATCGCGTTCCGGCATTGAAAGCACGATGGGATCACCGCGATCGATGCTGCAATTCTAGGAACGCGGAACCTTCTGAACGCTTTCAGCCATGGCACGTTCCGATGGGGGTTTTCCATGAGCCAATCCGGTGGCCGCTGAATTTGTCGTCTACGCGGAGTCTTGCTGATTGCAACGCTGTCGTGCTTGCGCGGATACGCAGGCCGTTTCATGGAAATCCCCTAAATGCAGCTCCCGGCCGTGAAAGCCGGGGGAAGGGTCGGCGCTCCGACAATCCCGCCATCGATGCAAGCGAAGTTAAGCGTGTTTCGTCATTGCCGTATACGAACGAGTTCGTCATGTCGAAACAGGACTGGGAATAATTAGTTCAAGCGTCGTCGCGTATATCAGTAGAGCCACTGAGTTGCATAAATGACACGGGAAAGGAGCGTGAAGGATTGGGATAACTAGCATCGCCGACATTCGCATACCGAACCGGTTGCAGGGACCTTGAGACGGACGCAACCGTGCGCAGGGAAAACACAATTTCAACGCAGTAGTTTGAGGAGACATCTTGAAGACGAAATATCTTTCGCTGGCGGTCGCGGTCAGCGCACTCGGGGCGAGCGGCGCGCACGCGCAGTCGAGCGTGCAACTTTACGGGCTGATGGATCTGAGCGTGCCGACTTACCAGTCCCACGCGGATGCCAACGGGAATCACGTCATCGGCATGGGCATTGGGGGCGAGCCGTGGTTTAGCGGCAGCCGCTGGGGCCTGAGGGGCGCCGAAGACATTGGCGGCGGTTCGAAGATCATCTTCCGACTGGAGAGCGAATACGTTGTCGCCAACGGTCAGATGGAAGATCCTGGTCAGCTCTTTGACCGCGATGCGTGGGTCGGTATCGAGAACGACACGTTCGGCAAAATTACCGCAGGCTTTCAGAACACCATCGCGCGCGATGCGGCGGCGATCTATGGCGATCCGTACGGCAATGCGCGGCTGACGACGGAAGAGGGCGGCTGGACCAACGCCAACAACTTCAAGCAGATGATTTTCTACGCGGCAAGCGCGACCGGGACGCGTTATGAAAACGGCGTCGCGTGGAAGAAGCTGTTCAGCAATGGCATCTTCGCGAGTGCGGGTTACGCGTTCGGCAACCAGACGAGTTTCGGCACCAACGCGAATTATCAGGTTGCGCTGGGCTATAACGGCGGCCCGTTCAATGTGTCGGGCTTCTATAGCCACGTGAACCGCGAGGGCAACACGAACCAGTCGTTCTCGGTCGGCGGCAACTATACGTTCGGTATTCTGCGCGCCAACGCCGGCTACTTCCGTTACCTCGGCAATCAGGGCGCGCTGGGTCAGCGTCAGGATAATGCCTGGACCGTGTCGCTCAAGCTGTCGCCGAAGGGGCCGCTCGATTACCAGCTCGGCTATCAGCAGATGCGGGTGAAGAATGCCGCGTACAACGCCGACGGCGACATTCCGAACGCGAACATCGGCGCCTTCGATCCGACCTCGGGCTTGCACAACGGTTACAAGGAAACCCTGTACTGGTCGGCGTTCTATCACCTGTCCAAGCGCACTGAAGTGTATCTGGCCGGCGACTATATGAGGTTGCATGGCGGCTATACGGTCGGCAGCACGTTCGGCGCGACCAACCAGCTCGAACTGACCACGGGTGTGCGCACCCGATTCTGATCGGGAACACGGCCTCGCAGCGCATCCGTTTCAACAATGTTCTCCGGCTCGCGGTCGCGGACTTATCCGCGGCCGCTTTTTCATTTCAGCACGCGAGGGAGAGGCATGTTCCGCAATACGACTCGAGCAGATCAGCCGCGCGGTCACGCACATGGACAAGGCGACCCAGCAGAATGCCGCGCTCGTCGAGCAGACTGCTGCTGCGGCGGCGTCGTTGGAGGAGCAGGCGGGCGCGCTCGACGGCGCGGTCGCGGTGTCCCGGATGAGCGAACCGCGCGCGTCTTGCAGCCAGCCAACCGGGGAGGGGCCGGAGCTGTTTGCCACACTTTCGCCCGCGTGCGCATGACGATGCGCAAGCCATCGCAGCGCAACCTGTGAGGCAATTGAAAATCCAACCGCATGACAGTGACGTGCGTGGAGGTGCAACATGGACACTCGAGCGATGCTGCGTCGCATTGCGACCGGTTTGCTTGCCGGGATGGTTCTCTTTGGCTTAAGTGGTTGCAATGCGTTGAGCGGACCGCCCGCGCCAGAGTGGCCGGGTCCTCACGCACCGTATCCGTTCCCCGACGATGTACCGCATCGAACGCAGTGATGACGAGCACTGCCGATCTCGGCGCTTGCCTGTCGATGCTCGAGGCCGGGAAACCCAATCGTGGGTTCGGCTGGCGTCAGTGCCGCCGCCTTGAAATAGTCTTCGAGCCGGTCGGCAATCGCCGCGTCGAGCGAAGGAAATCCTGACAGGCAAGCCAGCCATTTCCGACGGCAGAATCCTCCGGCACCGATGGAAGTCGGATTTACGGCTGCCTACGATGTTTTCGCGCAAGCTGCGGAGGCAATGGTGGAACCGCGGAGGGTGAGATACAACTCCGTGGTTGCATGAGCCGTTGGCATGAGCACGCCGTAGCAGAGGAACTGGTACGTCCCACGCGATTCCGAAAAAGCAAGTCGATGATGCGATCAATATTTGATGGAACCGAATTGGAGCCCTCGGCAGAGAAGACGATTGAATGATATGCCCGCATTCATACCACTGAGCGACACGGACTGGGCCCGTATCGCCAGCCTCTTCCGGTTCGATGAAGCAAGGCGGTTTGGAAAAACACCAAGGCATCCGCGCGAAATATTGAACGCGATACTATGGGTCTCGACCCACCAAAAGACGTGGGCCAATTTGCCGCCCGAGATGCCACCAGCAGGGACCTGCTACATAAAGTGCCTGCAATGGCGGCGTGATGGGACTTTGCAACAGGTGGAGGCCATTCTCGGACTGCGCATCGATTTCCGCTAGCGCTTGCCAATTCATCTCTTTCTCTGCTTATACTGATAGCCACCTGAACGGTGCACGCCCAGGTCCCACGCTGCACGCCGACAAGAAGCCACGACATCGGTCGAGAACACGGCACGCGATCCACGTTTTGGAACCGCAGTTCTTACATATCGGGTGTGACCTCTTATGCTAAATCGTGCTTTTGGTGCTGTAATTTCATCGTTGCTGCTGGCAGGCGCAGCAGTTTCACCGGCCATCGCGCATACCGACGACGGCTTCGCGCAGGACGATGGCGCGTCGCATGGCCGTCCGGTCAAGGTGATGATCATCTCGATGTTCGGTCCGGAAGGCCAGGTGTGGCTCGATCATCTCGGACCGTGGCAGGACATCCCCGTCGCGGGTCTGTCTCCTGACTATCCGGCAGTGCACTGCAATCGCCAGGAGGTGTGCGTGATGACGACGGGCATGGGACACGCGAATGCCGCCGCGTCGATCATGGCGCTGACGTTCTCGCCGCGTTTCGACTTGCGTCATACGTACTTCATGGTGGCGGGCATCGCAGGTATCGATCCGCTGCAAGGGACCGTCGGTTCCGCTGCGTGGGCCAATTGGCTCGTCGACTTCGGGATTCAATGGGAAATCGACGGGCGCGAAATTCCGCCGGGCTGGGACACCGGCTATCTCGGCATCAACACGACGGGCCCGACGCAGAAGCCGCCGCTCGACTATCGCACCGAAGTGTTCCAGCTCAATCGGGCGCTTTCGAATGCCGCATTCGCGCTGTCGCGCAACGTGACGCTCAGCGACGACGCACAGGCGCAGGCTGCCCGCGCCAAATACAACTATGCGCCCGCGAACCGTCCGCCCACAGTGATCCAGTGCGACACGCTGGCGGGCGACACCTGGTGGTCGGGCACCGAGCTCGGCGAGCGCGCGCGGCAATGGACGAAAATCCTGACCGACGGCAAGGGCACCTATTGCACCACGCAGCAGGAAGACAACGCCACTTTCGAGGCGTTGACGCGCGCGGCGAGCGCGCATCGCGTTGACCTGGAACGTGTAGCGGTGCTGCGCGCCGGCTCGGACTTCGATCGGCCTTACGCGGGCCAGTCGAGTGCGGACAATCTGCTCAACTACGCGTCACAGGGCGGCTTCACGATCGCGATCAACAATCTGTTCCTGACGGGCAATCCGCTCGTGCAGGACATCGTCACGCGTTGGGGCGAGTGGCGCGACGGCGTACCGCGGCGGTAGCGGGTCTGCGGCGTGGTGAAGCGGAGCGCGTGCCGGTCTGTACAGCGATTCTGTCGACCGTTGTGATGGGCTGGCGCGCGGCTACGTGCTCGGCATGCAGAACCGTTCTGCAACGGTTCTGGATCGAGCGTATGGCCGGACCCATTGCTTACCAGTTGTAATCTACAAGTCAGGCTGGAATGCAAAGTTGATTCCGCTGCGACGTTCTTGTCCGGACAGAACAATGTGCGCTACCGCACATATCTCGACGTTTTCTCTTCCGTCGCCAGCAGAAGAAACTAGCATCAAACGCACAGCCTTCCCCGCATCCTCTCCTTGCCGGCTCAGGTCTGAAAAACATCAATTCAGAAAAGCGGACCGCGCATACCCTTAACCTGACAATCCAGAGGAGACCGAGCAGAGGTCTCTTCATATAAATCCACGCTGATTGAATCGCCTCCACTGCGCTGCAACGCGACAGGGCAGATGCCTTCGTCGTTCTATCTAACATGGAGAAACGATTATGGATCGTCGCGAATTTATCAAGAAGACATCGGCGATTGGCGCTGCACTGACTACGCCAAAGCTTGCGCTTGGCGCGTCCGGGTCGGCCACGGGCGACGCCGCGCACAAGGGAACCCCCAACATTCTGTTCATTCTGCTCGACGAGATGCGCTACCCGCGCGTGTTCCCGGCGGGAATCAACAGTCCGGGCGACTTCCTCAGGCATTTCATGCCTCAAACGCATTCCCTGTGGAGAAAGGGCGTTAAGTTCTCCGGACACTACACGGCCGCCTCCGCATGTACGCCAGCACGTGGCACTTTGGTCACTGGTCTTTATTCGCAGCAAACCTGGGTGCTGACGACTATCTTCGATAACCCGTCAAGTAAAGGTTCGCTTCAACCAACGCTCAGCCGGGCGTTTCCGACTTATGGCAAGCTGCTACGCAACCTCGGTTATTCGACGCCCTACATCGGGAAATGGCATCTGTCGGTCACCGTCCAGGGGCAGCGCGAGCTTCAGGAGTACGGATTTCAGGCGATGACTTTCCCTGATCCAACTGGCAGCAACCTGCAGGGCACGGTCGGCGATATTCCCAACCTGTACTACAGCGACGAGTACATCGCCAATCAGGCGGTAGCGTGGCTCGGCCAGCGTAAGCCGAACGAAGCACCCTGGTGTTTGACCGTAGGCCTCGTGAACCCTCACGACAAAGAGTTCTTCCCGGCGGGAACGGAATTCCAGACTTACCATGATTATTTCGCGAACTCGAACTACAACCCCAACGGTTATCAGCAATGGCGGGACTACACGGTAGGGCCGCCGAACTACGATTGGAATACCAATCCGCTCAAGAATCCACCGACGCTGGCGTACGCGGCGGTCCCGCCGAACTGGGAGTCGGCGGATCGCATCCAGCGCACCAAGCCGGCAGCGCAGGCGTTCAACAGAATGATCCAGGAGGCTATATGGGGTGGTGTCCAGGATGATCCGGATAGCGCTGACTTCGTCATCACGGAATATCCTGTGCCGATCCAGGGCGTGACGAAAGGGATCGGCAAATCGCCATTCAGTTACTGGAAGCGTAGCCTCGAGTCGTACACGCAGATACTGACAGACGTCGACGAACGGATTGGTGAGATCGTCCATTCTCTGCCTCACGATGTCGCGCGCAAGGCGTCCGGCCAAGATCCGGTCAAATTGCTATCATAAGCTTTATGGTTATGAAGTCAGAAAAACCTATTCGACTAAGGAATAAGGTGCTTACGCCGTGGACGCCCGCTTGCCGTAGGCGTCGTTGGT